>JBGPTS010000063.1:0-18001 GCA_041490745.1 Binatia bacterium
AAGTGGTGGCGCTACCCGCATCACCGTTATTTCCATTTGTGCCGTCGCTCGTTTGCGCTGCCCCGCCCGCGCCTTTTGCTCCAACGGTTACGGTTTCAGTTGCACCGAGAATAGAGCTGGGCCAACATCTATCTATTATCGCGCCGCCGCCTCCCCCGCCGCCGCCCGAATCATTTGAATTGCTTCGTCTTCCGCTTCCACCGCCTCCCCCGCCGCCGACGAGATAGACACACGTCATCTTCGGACTCGCGGGTTTCGTCCACGTATTCGCTCCGGGCGTCGTGAAGATTTGGACGTCGGCCGCTGTGCCACCGCCGGCCGACGAAAGTGTGGTGCCTGTCATCGTGAGTCCGCTGCCGAGCGTGATTTCCTCCGGATCGCCGGCGCCCGCAGCCGAACCGCGCCCGATGAGCTTCGAGGCCGCCGAGACGTCCTGCATCTTCGCATAAGAGACGGCGCCGGCGGCGATCGTCGTCGCGTTGCTGTCCGCGGAGGCGGTAACGTCGCCCGTGAGAGCCGCGCGCGCGAGTTTGCTCGCAACGACATCGAGGCTCGGTCCGTAAGGAAGATTCGCGCTGATATTCGCGGGCGCGCTTGCGTCCTTCTGCCACTTGACGTTGATCGACCCGGCCGGCGCCGCGGGCGTGGCATCGTCGAGATCCGCGTCCGCTACAGCCGCGCCATTGACCGTGACCGAATCGCCCCCGGCAGCTCCTGCGTCCGCCCCGCAACTGACAGTCCCATCGCTTCCGATCGCTGTAACCTTGTCCGTGCCACTGCAGGCCAGAGGCCTCACAGTGTTGCTCGCCGCGTCGGGAACCGTAATGAGGCGCGTTTGCCCCGGCGTGATGCTTGAAAGCTGAAATCTTGCCTGCCTTGTCGTGTCGCCGTCGTCCTGCAGAGTGAAGTTTGTATCCTTCAGCGTCGACGAATTTGTGTTATCGATAATTTTGTTTTGGAGTGTATCGACGGTCGTCGCGGTAAATGCCGACGTGAGATTTCCGCCGCTCATCGTAAGCGGCGCCGCGTAGGGTATGTAGGCGCTCACATTCGCCGGGCTGCTCGCGTCCTTTTGAAACTTGACGTTGATGCCGCCGCCGGGCGCTGCCGGCGTCGCGTCGTCGAAATCCACGTCGACGACAGAGGAGCCGTTCACAGTGACGCTATCGCCGGAGCCTCCGCCGCCGACGCCGGACAGATTCTCAAGGTCGGTCCCGCCGCTATTCCAGCCGATGACCTTGCCCGGCTCCGGATCGGGAAGGGTGAAGTTCGAGAAGGTCGATTTCTTCGCCAGCTTCGGCGCGCGGGCGAGCTGCTCGGCGTGCTGCTGCGCGATCATCGCGAGCTTGTCGAGGTCCTTCTCGACGCGCTCGGAGGGAAAACTCTCGTTGAGTTGGTAATCGCTCGGCTGGGAGTGCGGCTGCTTTCGCAGCAGCGTGACCTTTGCGCCGTTGGCCGGCGCGGCGATGATGAAAGTCACCGATCCGCTGTCGGCGCCCACGCCCGACACGGTGTAATCGACGTCCACCACTTTGGCGACGCCATCGACGAGCACCTCGACGTCCGCCTTGTCCGTGATGCGAAAACCGTAGGTAAACGCCGTCGTCGCGCCGTTGCCGGTGTAGCGGTTCGCCGCGGCGACCTCGTTCACCGTCGCGCGGGCGACGGGAGGCGCGAGCATCACGGGCGCCGCCAACATCAAGAAAAGAATAAATAGTTTTTTCATCGTGTCACCTCGCCGCTAAAATCCTTCCGTGCCGCCACCGTAATCCCCCCCGCCGGCGCCGCCCCAATCTCCGCTCGGCATGTTGTTGACGGTAAAGTCGGCCCGGCTATTGATTGCCGCTTCGCGTCGCGCGGCGATTTTGTTAGAAAGCGAACTCAACCCTTTTCCGGCCGCCTGGCCGGCGAGGTTGTCGCCCCAGGGCGACATCTTAAAATGCCCCTTTATTCCAAGCCACTTCGACGCCATACTCGCCGGCCCGAAGGGGTAGCGCCCGCTCCAGTTCGTGAACATCTCTATTTTGTCCATCGTCGTCTGTTTCTCCGGATCCGGCCCCGACGCGAGCCGTGTCTGATATTGAATCCGCGCGGCGTTTTTCTGCATCGTCCGGCTGTTCTGAATCATGATCTCCAACGGCGTGCCCTCTCCGGGATCGAGCCCCGAGGCGGCGGCAGCGGCTTCGGCCTTTCCCGACGTCGCCAGGTCTTGCTGAATCTGCTCGCGCTCGGCAATTTTTCCCTGATACGTGATCGACTTGTAATCCGCCGCCCTCTGCTGGGCGGACTCGACTTGCTGGACCGCCCCCTGGACCGCCTGAATTATGAATGACATGCGCACCCCCCGCCCCCCGAGAATCCCAGGGGCGCAGCGGCCGGCGGCGTCACGAGCGCCGCCGGCGCTGAATGGCGCGAGAGAACATAAACCGCGAACTCTTCGCCGCGGCACTTAACCGCCTCATCCGGTTGAATTGAAAACCCCAGGCTTTCTACCCAGCGGCGATTCCGCTCTGAGCTTTTCAAAATCGTAGTGCGAATCCGCTCGATCTGAGAACCGGCGAAGGCTTTTTGCAGAAGCCGCCCTGTAGTGCGGTGCAGCCAGAGCGCGTGCGTGGCTATGTCCGCGCGCAGGGTCATCCAGCCGTAGCCGGTCTCCTCGGCCGTGGCTACACCGGCCGCCCCGATTACACGGCCGCCGGCGACAAAGCTCCACGCGAATCCCTCGAATCGCGCGATCAGATCGAGACCGATCTCCATCTCCTCGCGGCCTTCGCCCTCGCGGCCTTCGAAGCCTTGCAAATGCTCAGGGCGAAACGGGACAACCTGCGGCTCGGCAATCGATGCCCGCGGTTCCGACTCGACCCAGGCATAAAGGAGATAATCCGACTTGTCGGCGCCGTATTTTCTCAAGCGCGGGCCGGCCACGAACCCGAGCGCCACGAGCCAAGCGCAATTCCGCGAACTGTCCGCGCGCACCGTCGCTTGCACCCGGTGAAGATTGAATGCGCGCACGAGGTCCCGAAAACACCTCTTGACCGTGCGGTGAAACCAGAGCCGATGATTTGCGATCTCAGGCGCGAGATTCGCCCACGCCTCGCCGACGCCGGGCCAGAGGATCCCGATACCCGCCGCGCCGAGGTAAACATTCCCGGCGATCGCCGTCCAGGCCGGCCCCGCGCTCTCTTTCGCCAGCGCCTGGCGCGCCTCGTCCGCCCGGTCGAGCTCGATTCCGTCCCTGTCTTTGATTTTAAGCAGGTGATACGCCTCGAACGGTACAATCCTCGGGCTGACGCCTGAAAGTCCGTCCTGCCGCGTAATAACGCGTAAATCACGGGCCTGTGGTGAGCTTGTCGAATCCATCATCCGAGCGGGTCCTCGATCTGCAGCCGCCCAAAAATCGCCAGCACCGTGAGCGGGTAGGCTTGCGGCTGGCGGATCGTAACGCGCTGGTCTTCGTCCCAGCCGAGAGAGAGAATGTCCTTGTCGCCGGTGAAGAGCGCCACCTGGTCCATAGGCTGGCCGCCGGTTGGGAACAGCGGCTGCTTGCCGTTAATCTCGCATCCCCACGAGTTCAGCAGCCGGACGAACAGTTTCGTCCAGCGTTTGTTCAGCCCCTCGATGTTGACGCCGGCGATCGCCGGGCGCATCGTCGTCAGTTCCGGCGTGAAACGCAGACCGACCTCGATCTTCGTCGCTGCCTCCTGCAAATCCTCGTCGAATCGCCCGCCGACGACGAGCCTATCGCCGCGATCGGCGCTGTCGGCCACGACGCCGACGGTCATTCCCTCGAGGTGGTCGAGAAACCCCACCGGGACGTTCGTCACCGCGGCGCCCGTGTAGACCTTGGCGCAATCTAACTTCAGCTCCTGCCACGCCCGCGCGGCGAACTCCGGCGCCTTATCGTCGAAATATCCGATGTAGCGCTTGACGCCCGAAGGCAGCGTCACTTTCACCTGGACCCAGAGCTGATACCGATCGCCGTCGGGATGCGGGATCGCGGCGAAGCTCTCGATCTCGCCCTGCGTGATCATGCGCGAGAAGGCAAGCACTTTTTCCGCCGGCTCATAGACGAGACAAAGCCCCTGGCCGTCGCTGCGCACAAAGTAGAGGCGCGGGTCCGGACTCTTGGTGTACGCGATCTGTCCCTGCGCGATCGCGGGCTTGGTGATGTGCTCGGCGACGCGCGTCAGATCCGTCCCCTGGTACCGATCGACATCCGAGCTGTAGGCCAGCGCGATGATCTTTCGCCCCGTGGCGTCGACGAAGATAATCCCGTTCGGCGTTTTCACCGGCATGATCGGCAGCGAGCCGAACTCGTCCTGCGTGCGCACGTCCGGGACGATGTCGCCGCCGAGCGGTGTGTCCACTCCGGGCCCCTTCGCCCGTATCTCGTCGCTGCCGGTTCCGATAAGCAGCGGCCCGTTGTCCACCAGCCAGTTGATCGCGTTGTATTCCCGCGCGGCGATCGTGTACGCGACGGCGTCGGCGGCGCTCTTGCCGGTCGCGAAATTCTCGTAGCTGTCGGCCGCCGAGAGCCACCATGCGGTCGGTTGCGCCTTGGTGCCGGAGACGCCGTTTCGCCCCTGGAGGAATTCTCCGGCGCGGGGATAGCCGAACGCCGCGCTGAACGAGAGATCTTCGAGCCGCCACGTGCCCTCGTCCGCCTGAGCCTTCGTCGAGAGCACCCGCTTGATCGTGCCCTTTACGCTTTTCGCATTTGTGAAGAGGTTGAGTTGAATCACGCCGTCGTTGATCTTGACGATTTTTTTCGCGTTCACGTCCGCTTGCCGGAACGCGTCGTCGACGGCCGTGAGCGTCACGCTTGCCCCGACGGGATCCTTTTTGTTCGGCGTGAGCTTCGTGCTGGGGCTGCCGCGAAGGAACCACTGTCCTGCCGGTATCGGGTTCACGTTCGGAAAGTTGTCGAGAATGTCGGCGTGTACGCGGGTCGCCAAATCGACCACGGTGATGATCGCGCGCGATGCGCCGAAAATAATCTGCCGGTCCACGTCCGCAGCGAGAATCACGCCGACGCTGGTGTCGAACTGAATGTTGGCGCCGTTGGTCGCCGCCGGCGTCAACGTCGCGGCGCCGCCAGAGATGTCGGCGTCGGCAACGAACGACGGCGGCGGATCGAAATGCACCGTGGAGAGCTGCCAGTTGGTATCACCGAGATGCGAGAGTTTTCTCGACTCGTAGTCCTGGTGGTAGATATAAATCACATCGACCGAGCCGCGGAGCTGCAGAAAAGGAATGTCGGCTTCCAGATACGGCGAGGCGAGATGGTACGGAGCGCCGAGCCGCGCGCTATTCTTGTAAAAGCGGATATACTGATCGCCGAACTCAAGGACAAATGCGTTCGACTTGTCGATGATGTGCCGGAAGAGATATGAGCGCTTCGACGAATCCGCGCTCTCGTTCAGAAAACGCCAGCCCGGCCGGGCCGTGACGCCGCCCTGGACGAACGGCCAGAAATTCACCAGCGTCTTGCAGCACGTAAAGTAGCGCTCCAGATCCGAGCGCGCCTCGATCCGCGGCGATGCTTCCCCGCCGGTAAAACTGGTCTTGATCGGCCTTGCGCCTGCCATTTACCCTCTAACGTCGTCGGTGAGCGCGGTCGATCGGTGATATTTGACCGAGCCTTCTTGCCCGTCAATCGACTTCGCCATGTCCATTTTGGAGACGGAGAGATCATACAATTTCGCCGCAGCGCCGTAATTGTTAGCGATCGGCCCCGCGAGCTTGGAAGCGAGCCCGGTCGCGAGCGCCTGGTAGAATTTCGGATGCCAGAGTGATGGGTTCAGAACGCGCGAGAGATATTTAATCGTCGCGCTCCCCTCGTTTGTCACGAGATGCCCGGCCTCGACGTCCCAGGCGACGCGGTCGCTGGCGTTTAACTGAATAACCTTCAGGCAATCGGCTGGGAGCGCGTAACTGTAAATGTAGTCGGACTTGACGGCCGGATCGTCCAGCGCGAGCTCGATGTGTTTCATATTGAAGTTCCAGTGATGCTCGACGAGAGCATCGTCGCGCAGCGCGGGCAAAAATGCCTGGCACAGATTCGCCGCGGCGGTCCCGTCGTCGATCGCGGTGATCGGCTTTTCCCCGAGTTGCCCGAGCGCATCGTTACAAAGATCGGTTTCGCTTGGCATTTAGCACCCCAAATTTCTGTTGAGTAATTTTTCCGCCCGTTGTAATGTAAACATCCGTCCACGCTCCATAGCGCCTAACACCCCACTCCTAGCAGCGTGAAAAACTTCAGACACGCGGACGGCGGCGGCGTATCCTCATACGCAATCAACGTCCCGCCCTCGTAGAAAAACGTGTCCGGTGTCGCCGCCGATGACCTCATTCCAATCCCCGCCGCGTTCGATGGATAGCTCGCGCTGTCGGTGATGACTTTGTAGAGCGCAGAGGTCGTTGTCAGCGTAATCGCCGTCTCGCTGCCATTGTCCATGATCTTGGGCGTGCCGAGTGTGTAAAGATCCACGTTGGGAATAAAAGCCGCTGTTATCATGGCCCAATCGTCCGAGCCTACCGTCCAACCAACGTTCACGGACGCCGCCGCACCCTGCAAAAGGTACTGATGACTATCGGTAAAATTGCCGTCGTCGGTCTTACTGAGCAGCGTGTGTGAGTTCGTAGTTGGAACACTAGTTAGCCCGTCGCCCAGCACGTTGATAACGACCGAGCCGCCTTTTGTCGGTACTATGGTTTGAGTCGGGTTGGCGCTTCCGGCGGTGTCCACCGTCTGCTGAATCGTACCGGAGTCGAAAGTAAAGCCGGTCGCGCCAGTCGGCGGAATAAATGACGACGCCTCTATAAAAAGCGTTTTGGATCCAGTATTCGGCACTGAGATCGTATGCGATGCGCCGTCGTTTGTGCCGAGGAGATACCAAACCTCAACGCCCGTTTCCGTTGCCGTCTGAGGCGAGCCGGCCTGAGTCATTGCAACGGCATTATAAGTCGGCGCTCCTCCGGCGCGGGTCACGTTGCCGCCGATTACGATCGTTAGGAGTACCGCCTTTGCAGTAGCGGCGGCGGTATAGGCCGAGGTGACGGGCGAGGTCGAGGCGGTAAACCGCAAATGTGTATCTATCGTGCTGCTACCGTTCGCCGCAGCGCCCCGCTTGGCCCAGACCCAGGCGGTGCGGGCAATGAGCGTCTTGCCGGTTAAATCAACGTCGCCCGCAGCGGCGGTTTCCAATCCATAATTCTCCTGCACATCGGAGGTTGCCGCGTGCTGCCAGCCGTTTGTTTCGCTAAGTGGCCGCTCGTTGACGTTGTTGAAATCCGACGCACTACGAGCGTTGCCGATGGCCGTGTCAAAACTGGTGGTGTTTTCGGTAGCGGGGCGCTTGGAGGTGACGTAGAGGCCGTTGATCGAGATATTGTCGAGCGTCGTGCCGTTGTCAACGTAGATGTTGCCGAAGTTGTAGATGGTGGAGAGCGTAACGTCGGTTTCAGTGTTGCCTAAAGTGAAGCCAGAAACTCCGCTGAGTATCGTAACATTTGAAGCAGTTAGCGCCGCCGTCGTACTGTCATCGAGGAAAACTCTAAACTCATTTACGGTTGTACTGGTAATAGTCAGCGAAAAGGTGATTCGATATTTAGTCGCCGCGCTAATCGTGCTGCCTGTAGCAACAGATGTTCCGGTGTCGTCGTAGAGCGTCAAAACTCCAGCGGAAGTCACGCCGAGTTGAAGATTGACAACCGAACCACTGTCAACAAGCCCGAGAAAAATCCCCTTGCCTAAAATGCTGAAGGCGGCAACACGAAAGCCAAATGTCAACCTGCCTACACCGCCGGAAAATATCGAAAGCGGCGAACTAACAAAAGCATTCCCCGCGACGGGAGTTCCTGAATTGCTTTTGATACTTCTCGGCCCGCCGGTGAAAGTTACGCCGGTGTCGCTAGTGACCGCGCCGTTATTTGAGGTAGTCGTCGAGGCCCAGAACTCAAACCCGTTCGTGGCCGAGGTGCCGGATTCGATGAATTGAGTCGGCGCGCCCAGGACGAGCGAGGGCAGAAGGAGAAAGGCAAAGAGGAGAGAGAGAATCTGAAATCTTCCGATAGCCGTAGCCACAAGGGCCGCGATGATTATGTTCGCCGATCGCTTCATCATTTGTAAAAAATGTTGAGCACGATTTCATTCGCGGCGACCGAGCCGGTGCCGTCGACCGCCGTTGTGATACAGATTCCTATTCCCGTCCCAAATGCCGCGCCTGGAGGCAACGGAATGTTCGTCCCGCCGCCGCTCGTGCCCCCTCCGGGGATGATGAATGTGCTGATGATTGAAGTGTTGCAGGTGGGCGAGCCGGACGTATTGTACAGATGAATGTACCGTGCGGCTGCGTTCACGTTGGAAGCGACGATCTGATAAACCTGTCCCGCCGAGGCCTTGACGTTTGCGATGTTCGTATCCGCTGTAGAGACGCGGCGAAAGATCGCCGTGCCGCCGGACGTGATTGGAACTTCGCCGACGTTGCCGAAGGTGTTGGTAAGCGTGGTATTGTCCGAGGCAATCGTCACACGCGGCGAGCCTGTGCCGGTAACCCCATTTCCCATGAGAGGCGCCACGCCGTTTATCTGCGAGACGTTGACGCCCGAACCGGAGATCATATTGTCGATCAACTGGACCGAGGTGGTAATCGCGTCCAACTGCGAAGTTATCAAACGTAACTTGGCGGACAGAGATCCGGTCGATCCCACCGTCGCAGCCGCATCGCCCGTAGCGCCTTGGCCCGATGAATCGGGAATGCTTGCCAAGGAAGTAGGCAACGCCGTGCCGGAGCCGTCAACTTTCAGTCCGCCGCCAGCCCCAAGCGCCGCCGGCAGCAGGGCGATCAACGAAGTCAGCCGCTGCGCGATTCTCTGCAAGCGGCCGTTGAGGCCCGAGCTGGCAGTGTCGGTGGCCGGCGCAGTCTCGGTGAGTGCCCCGGTTTTAGAATCAAAATCCGCGATCGTGAGCAACGTCGAGATTGCCGCGTCGAGGTTGTCGGTCTTGGCCTTGATAAGCGCGAGTGTGGTTTCCGTGGACGGAGACGCGGGGATTTTATCGACGTCGACCTTGATCGCGTCGATGGCGGTCTTAATGAGAGCGAGGGTGGTTTGAGTCGCGAAATCGGGCCCTGTCACCGTGACCGTGCCGACTTGGACCCACAGCTTACCCGTCGCGTCCACAATGCAGCGTGCACGGTCGCCGTTGATGACACCCGCGTCTACGGCTGCTGCGTCGGACCGGACACAACCGGCCATCGTCAGGCTGTCAGTGGCACCGGCCACGGTGCCTTGGTTGTACTGAGTGCCACCGCCGACCGAAACCGGATCGCCGTTTGAGTCGACGAGCTGAGTCGCAAGTGGGTTTGAATTGGTGCGGTCAAAAACCGTGGCCTTGATGGAGGAAGAAACGCCGTCGAGCACAGCCCCGTCGCCTCCAGCTCCCGCCGCCCCCGGTCCCTTGAGGATCTTCGTATCCTGGAGCCGGTCGATGCACGTGACGCGCACGGTCGCGTCTGAGCCGCCGGCGCGGATCGCGCGCCACTTGTACGGCTCGGCCAGCTCGATCACGCCGCCGGCACTGAGCGTGTGTCCGGTGGCGTCCGGCGTCGCCGCGCTATCGTGCAGCGTATAGTAGATCGAGTTGGTGACGACTTCGACGATCGCGCTCGTGCTCGCGCCGTTGGCGTTGCCGCCGACTCGGCAGAGCGCCGCCGTGATCCCGGTGGCGCCCACCCCCACGGTGACAAGCTCGCTCGCGAACGGCACGCCGGCATGGGCCTGCGCGCCGAACGCGAGAAGAAAAAAACCTGCGAGAGCCGCTATAGCGCAACGCATGGCGCCTCCTAGTGTTGGAACTTGCTGAGGAACGCCTGTTTATCGTCCTCCATCCTCTTGCGCGTCTCTTCGAGCGCGGCGATTTCGCGTTCGAGCTCGGCCCGCGTCGCGCTCAGTTGCGCCACCTGCTCGGCTACCTCGTCGCGCTTTGCCAGCGTGGCATCGAGATCGTTCGCGCCCGCCTGCGCTTCCGCGATCGCCGCGTCGACCTGCTCGACGATCTTGATCGCTTCGTGCGTATGGGTGCCGAGTTGCCCCAGTAAATCCATGATCTTTGCCATGACTCCTCCTCAGATCGAGAGAGTCGCCGGCGGACTCACGCCCGCCGGCGTTTGCGCACGTCTGTGGTTCGACTGCACTCACCACGGGCTCTACGGAACGACTTCGATCCAGCCCTGGATCTTTTTCGTCGCCGCCCACGCCTCGGTCGCCACGGTAAAAATGAAGAACGTGTCGTCGTCGGCAATGACGGCGCGGTCGGGCATCTTGTCGAGCACGAACGCAGCGCGCTTCTCGCCCGCGGCATCGATGCTCAACCCCGCGAGATAGCGCTGTCCATCGGCCGTGAGCCCCACGTCGGCGCTGGCCGCGCCTGCGCCCGTAGTCATCGCCTCGAAGCCGAACCAGAAATCGACGATGAAAGACCCCTTCGGCACCTTGACTGCGCGGAGAATGTCCCCGATGGCCTGGTTCCCGGCCGGCACCGTGTAGGTAAAACTCTGCTTCCGAGAGGTTCCGAGCCAGTCTCGCTCGTAAACCTTGCGCGGTGTGGCGGAGACTCCGCCGATTCCCGCGACTTGATCGCTGTTGACAGTTGCCATGATTTCGATGGCTCCTTTCTCTGTTTATTTTGCCGGCGGCTTACGCCGTCTCGTCGATATCGCACTGGATCACCAGAGCGTCGTCGGCGCGCCCCGCGCCGCCCGACAGCTTGATGATCGCCTGCGGGTTGTCCCACTTGTGGCTCGCCTTGCTGATGCTCACGCCCTTGACCAGCCCGAGACCCATCTTGACGCCCATCTTCTGCAGCGCGATGCACGAGCGGATGTTGCCGCTCTTCGGCAGCTTGTTCGACTTCCGCCACTTCATGTTCATCCAGGTCTGGTCCGCCGGGAATCCCCCGCTGGCCAGCGCCTTGATCGTATTGAAGTCCGCCGACGTGACGGTCGCGTCGGAGAGCATCTTCTCCATGCCCCGCGGGCTGTAGAAAAAATACCTGTCCTCTTCGGGCACGTCGGCCTCCTCGAACATCCGGTTGACCGTCCGGAGCTTCGTCGGCGTCAGGTTCGTGCCGCCGTTGACGATTTGTTGCGCTCCCGGCAGATCGACGAGCGCCGAGCTCTCGCCCGCTTCGTCCACGCTCGTCACCATGCCGAGCGCGCCGCCGACCTTGCCGCCCGACGCCCCGGCGGCGCCCAGACCCGCGACGTTCAGCACAAGATCGTCCTTCTTGCGCTCGAGCGAATAGCCGAGGCTGATCGATGCCTCTGACTGTGGGTTGGTCAGCGTCCTGAGCTCGTCGAAGTCCTCGAACAGCAGCGCGAGCGCGAAATCGCGCATCACGCCCCGGCGCTTGCTCTGCGGCGGGTTGGCATACTTGGTGTCGCTGTCGCGGACGTTGATTTCCTCCATGTCCACGACGCCCATCCGATTGATCGGAAAAGTTTTACCGACCACGCCGGTCTGAATGCGCACGGACCCCTCGACAACCGACCGCCTCTGTTGCGCGAGGTGCGTGACCGTGGCATCCACCGCGTGTTGAAACCATGCTTCTTCAAAAAACATTGTGAACCCTCCCTCGTGATTTTTTTTCCTCGTCGTTGGCGGGAACGAGGAACCGCCGGTGAAGGTGCCCGCCGTTGCGGACTTCGCCTTGACTCGTTACGCGAGCCAGCGGAGGCGCTTTCGCCTCGCGTCACCGGGCCTCACAAGGAGGGTGTCCGGATGGAAGTTGTTGAGACTTCCAGGGAATCGGATCTGGAGAGGTGTTTATGATCACCCGGCGGACGTTACCGTCGCGCACGATCCGACTCCATGCAGGTCTCAATACTTCGGTTTACGCGGTTTCTTTTTCTTCATTCGCCTTTTCATTCTCCGCCCGGTTGATCTCATCGAGGAGATCGTTGATAAGATCGTCCTTCGCCCGCTCGAGCGCCGGAATTCCCTTGCGCGCGTCGAAGAGGAGCCGCGCCCGGTGCTGCTTGTCGCGCGGCAGCGGCAGCGTCGCCCTCAGTTCGTTCAGCGCCTCGTTCGGATCGGCGTCCGGACAAAGCTGCGCCGCTTGCTTCAGAGCCGCACCTTCAAGCTTGACCGGACGCGGCGCGTCCCACTGGATAAACTCGCGGATATAAAAAATGTTCATGTCGTTTCTCCCTACTGCTGCGCCGGCGCTGTGCCGTACTTCGCCTTAAAGATTTTCTCGACCCAGGCCTGCCATTCGTTCGAGCCGTTCTTATAGTGCGCGTTCATCGGGTGCGTCGCCTCGTTCATGGCCCGCGCCATCTCGGCCGCTGGATCGTTTCCGCCGCCGCCGCCGCCGTCTCCGCCGCGTAAATGCGCGTCGTCTTCCTGGTGGAGCGCGCCCAGCTCCTGCATCGCTTCGAGAAATTCCGGCGTGTCCACGAGCGAGACTCTGGGCTTGCCGTCCGCGCCGAGAATCACGATGTCGTTGAAAAAGCGGAGCTGCTCGCCGTCTTTAAAAAAACGCGCCATGCCCCGCTTGGCGACTTCCATATTTACGTCGTACTTATCGGCCCACTTCGTTTGCAGCGCCTTGAGACTTTCCGCCTGCTTCGCTTCCAACGCCGCGCTCTGCTCACCGAACGCGGCGGCCATTCCGGTGACGAAGTCGTGATGAATCTTGAACGCAACGTCGGCAACTTTTTTGGACGCGCCGGCCTGGTGCAGCGCCGTCATTGCCGACTTCGCCATATCGTCGCTCCACTTCATCAACGGATGCATGCCATCCGGCTGTTTAAAGCCGTACTCCTCCGGTTTCTCCGGCGGGCCGTCGAGGAGGCCGGACCTGACGAGCTTCGGGTAGTGCTCCTTCCGCCAGCTCTCGATCTCCTTCGGATCGATCGCCTCGCCTTCCTTCGCCGCCGTGGGGATCCTCACGCGGCGGCCGAGCTCCGTGTCCTTCTCGACAAAACGCCGCACGAACGTCGTCAGGTCCGGCGTCTCCTTGACCGCCGGCAACTCGCGGAGCGAGATCTGCTTTCCCCCGTGGTCGATCATCTGATCCGCCGGGATCGACTCGGACCATGCCGCGGGCGAGCCGTTTCCGCCGCCGCCCCCGCCGGCCTCCACGATGCCGCACTGATAGGACATCAACTTCCAAAAGAATTTTACAAAATTCATCTTCGACCTTCCTCCTTCGGATTACACCGGCACGTGCTCGCTCACGATTTTCGCCGGCTCTTTTTGTTCATAGCGCTTGCATATCTCGATCATCTCGTAGATCGCAATGCGCTTGCCTTCGTTGATCAGCGTTCGATCTCTGTCGCCGGGCACAAACGCCGGCTTGCAGAGAATGTTTTCGACCCAGTACGCGAGCGCCGCCTGGCCGTGCGCGGACATGAGCGCGACGTAGATACATTCCGTCGCGTGATCGTTCTCGCGCTGCATTGCCTCAGGCATCGGATACCGCGCGGTCAGCCGGTGGAGAATTTTTGTCCAGAAGTCCCTCACGCGGCTTTTCCTCCCTGGAGCACCTTCAACATCGGCGCCACCTGGCCCGCGCCCTGGGCGAGCGCCGCCGCGTCCGCGCGCTCCTGCAACGCGGCTTTGGTCTCGGCCCGCGCCTGGCGGAGCGCCGCGATCTCGTCCTCGTTATTCGTGACCGATCCCGGGACCCCGCGCCGCTCGAAAATGAGGTCTGCCCACTTGTCCACATTGATCTTGTCCACCACCGTGACTTCCTGCCCGCTGTCGGCCTGAAACTTCGCCAACGGCGCGATATCGCCCAGCGCCATCTGCATGTTGGTGATGTCCTCCATCCGCTGGGCGCGGGCGAGCGGCGAGTCGAACTCGACGTCTAGGTCGCCGCCGTCCTCGTACTCGTAGAGAATATCCGGCGGCGGCGAGAAGGCGCTCTGGCGGTAGAGAATCGCGAAGCTCACGTCCCAAAGGTGGTTCAGGTAGTCCGAGCGGTATTGCCCGTAAATCGGCGCGAGAATCTGATAGAGGAGCTGCATCTTCTGCTGGAACTCGTAGGCGGTCATCTGCGCCTTGTCGATCTCCATCATCATCAGGATCTGATCGACGTAAAACGCCTGGCGGATCTGCTTGCGGATTTCCTCTTCCTTGATTTGTGAGACCTCCGGATGGCTCCCGGTCTGAAATGCTTGGACCACTTCGGCGATCGTGTGGCCGCCCGTATTGACCGGCATTCCACCGCCGGGTATCAAGCTCCATTCGCCGAAGATCGCGTCGTGCTTGTGTAGAATCGGCGGCCGGATCTTCAGCCCCCAGTCCTCGAAGCCGAGGCGCTTCGCCGCGTTCAGCGTTTTGAGGTTCGGATCGCACAACTCGCCCGGTCCGAGGCCATAGGCCCAGCCGGGAACTTTCTCCCAGCGCGGCACCATGAATGGAAATTCGCGAAACCCTCCCTCCGACACGAGCGTCTTGGTGCTCTTCTCGATGAAGCAGCTCGCCCAGGGCATTCCCTTCGCGCCGCTATAGGTGCGCGAGGCGCTCTCGGCGCGCGGATAGACCGCGTGAACAAAAGAGAATTTTTCGTCGCCCTTGTTCGATTGCAGACAACGGCGGATATTTTCCGGCAGTTTCTCCTCACGCCAGCGCTCCTTCGCTTGGTTGGCTGTGTACTCGAACTCGCGCATGTGCGTGTTGACCCGCCCGGTCGCGTCCTCCGCTATGACGTAGCGGCCGATACGGTCCGACTCGAAAAGCAGCCCGCCGCGGGATCCACGCCGGAGCTGCTCCGACAGCGGCAATTCCTGAGTCAGTTTCGACCCGGTGCCGAAGCCGCACCAATCGATGTCCATTTGATAAACTTCCGAGTAGTAGTTCGACCGATTGAACGCCGCGAGCATTCGGTCCGTCGATTCGTCCGCCCATTCGCGGAACTCGTCGTTTTTCTTGAGCGTCGGATTCCGGTGCGTGAGACGCCCCCATCTCGACGCCGCGTTGTGCATCGAGCCGCACATAAACTTGCCGAGAATGCCGGCGCAGTACGTGCCGGTGTCGTCGTACACGTCCTTGGTGATCTTCATTCCCGGCTGGAGCGGTGAAGTGATCCCAGCGCGCGACGGCGCGACGAAAGGCGCGACCGCCTCCCAGACGGCATCCCGCGGCCTTCGCTCGTTCACGAGCTTCTCGTATCGCCCGATAATCGCTGCGCCGTCTTCAGCCACGATTTTTCACCGATTGTTTGCCATGCAGTACCACGCTCATCTTGAGGCTCAGGCACAAAAGCCGCTTCGGCGTATCGACCACCGGCACGTCGCCATCGACGTGCGAGAGCGAGATGTACAGGCGCTCGCCCTTTTCATCGCCCAGCCGCACCTCCAGCTTCACCTGCTTTGGCGTGACCGCCTGCCGCTTGGCATAGGCACGAATTTCGCCGTCGAGCAGGTCGATCAGGCCCGTCGCGAAAAGCTCCGCGATCTTCACCGCGCGTCCGTCGACTTCGACGGCGTTCAGCGGCCTGCCGTCGGCGCCGAGAATGAGCGGCGCGTCCGGCGGTCCCAGGATTGCAGCCGTCTGCGCTTGTGCTCCGGCTTCCATCAGTTCCCCATGAACTGTTTCATTGCCGGGCTATTCGCCGGCATATAATTAGTCAACACGGTCGAACGAAATCCCGCCGCCCGCAGCCGCCGCTGCCGGTCCGACTCGGCCGCCTGCCGCGACTCTTTGGTCGTATCCTGCATCTTCGGCTGCTCGTGTGATCCGAATAAGGTACTCACGCAATCCTCCTACCGGAGCGGATCGAACTCGCTCCGAATTCTCGTTTGGCGCGGCTCTCTCATCGGCTCGAGCGGATCGAATGCCGTCTTGATCACCGGCGCCGCGTAAGGCCGCGCCTTCAAGTCCGGCATCGCGGCGCAAAGAAACATGATGTACGCGTCCCCGAGATCCTCCCACGGATGATTCGGTTTCTTCGGCTCGTCGCCGGAAGATTCCCCGAGCGAGTTTTGAGGATAATGCCAGCGCGTCGAAAGCGCTTGCTTGAGTTGCACACAGCCGACCGGATCGAGCTGTAGCGCGGGCGTCCCCGCCGAGACGTGCAAGTTCATGGAAGTGAGCAGCGGCCCCTTGCGGGCCGCCCATTTCGACGGCCCCGGCTCCCAGGTGCCGCCGACGAGCTCCATGATTACATCGAGCGGATTGCGATCGCTGTCGCTCTCGTCGTCGGGCAGCGACGGGTCGTAGACGCCGTGGATCATTGGATTCTTCTTCGGACTGTTCTCGATCGCCCAGGGCGCGTTCGCCCGCAGCCACGGGAGCACATTGAACTCGTACTGCTGCCGCATGCCGCCGCGCTCCATCGGAATCGACGCGTACACCCGGATCGATCCGCGCCATGCCTGTCCGATTGTCGTCGCCGGCGTGTGACCGCCGTCCTGGCCGAAACAAAGCGGCTCGCCCTTGATCGGCCTGAGCCGCACCGGCGACACGTGCAGATTTTCGTTGAAGCCTACCGCGACTTGCGGTCCGCGCATGATCGAGCCCGGCATGCCGTCGAGAAGACGGCGCTTCAGATCCGGCCGGCTCGCGAGCGCCTGCTCCATTTTTTCCCAGTACGAAGCGGGCACGTGCTTGTTTTCGCGCGGCGGGATCCTAAACGACATCGTCCCCGGCTGCGGCTCTTTCTCGAACCGCATCCACGTCCAGTGATCCTCGTCCGGGTAATTGAGATCGAGCAGCGTCGGGCTGTGATACGTCGCCACGCGGCCCTTAGAGGAGTTACAGATACCGTAAGCCGTGTCGGAAACCCCGCCCGATTCCTCGACCGGCGCCGCCTCCTGCACCCAGACGCCGACCGCCTCTTGCCGGAGCTTATTCAGCGAGTCGAAGTTGTCGCAGCCCGCGAGCATCAACACGACAAGATCGTCCTTTCCCGCCCCCTGCTTGAACGCCGCGAGATGATTACTGTCGTAGAGCTGCCACTTGCCCTTCCACAGCGGCTTCTGTAGCGACTTGATCGTCGTAACTTTATGATTGGCGAAACTGTCGCGCACCGCCATCCATGGCACCGGAAGCCCGAAGCCCGCGCGCCGGTGCTTCTCCGCGTGCGCGAGAATCGCGCCGAGAATGCCGATCGTCTTGCCGTCGCCCCGGATGCCAAAGAGCGCATACTCCTCAGCTTTCGCCTCCATCACCGCCAACACGAAGCATCCGACCGTCGAAACCCGCCCGTCCGTCGTTGAGAAGTCGAGGTTCAGGCTCTCGTCGTTTTTGCGCGGCGCCGGGATCCCCGAAGTTGAATTGGACGTAAGTGTTTCCCTGCCTCGGCGCGCCTTCGCCATCGATGCCTCCGTCGCGGTAACGCGAATCTTTTCCCTTGATCATAAACATGAGCAGTATGTCGGACTTCTTGTTCACCGTGAGCGGGATGAAAGACTCGGCCTCATTGGGATCCGTCACCGGCTTGCCGGCCATGTTGACAAGCGTCCCGCACATCTTGCCCTGATAGATCACCGGCTCCTCGATGCCGTCCTTCGCCCGACGGCGCGCCTCCAGGAGAAGCCCATCGGTAGCGGCCAGCTCCGCCTGATCGAATAAAATCCCGTAGGACGAATCGCCCTCCAGCCAATCGTAATGAGTCTGCCGGGTGATCCCCGCCGCCAAACAAGCGTGCGTGATCGTCCCGAGCTTTTCATACGCTTCGAGAAACGCCGTTTTTTTACCCTGTATAATTTTGTCGCGCTTTCCGCGTCGGATACGGCTCTCGCGCGCCCGAGAGGATTGTTTTCTCCGCTTCGACATGGTCGATACGTAAATTCTAAGGGATGGACTAGGGGTATGTAAAGAAGAAAAAGACGGCGGATTGCTCAGTCTTGCTAAGTGTTGCTCACACTTGCACTAAAATCTTTTCGTGTTTCCAAGCGGAGGCGCTCCGAATGGGTGACGCGATACGTTCCGCCAACCTTGAAAACGTGGAGTTGTTTTTTCTTAATCAGCCGATAAATCGTCCAGATTG
>JBGPTS010000064.1:0-17661 GCA_041490745.1 Binatia bacterium
CCAGCCGCTGGTCAAGCACGGCTTCACCTCGCGCATCGCCATCGATGCGACGTCGAAATTCAAAGGCGTGGAGTTCCCCGAGGTGAACGACGTGAGCAAAGAGCTGACGCAGAAAGTTTTGCGGCGGTGGGGGGAGCTGGGACTGGAATAGGATTCGGATCCGGAGAGATGCTTCGCTTCGCTCAGCATGACAGAAAGAGCGGCGGATAAATTGCTGCGGTGTCATCCAGAATGACGGAATTCCGTTGTCATCCTGAACGAAGTGAAGGATCTCTCTTCACAACGACGATAGAACCAAACGGGGACGGCATACTTGAAGGTCAGCAAAGTCATCGGTAAATCTCTTCCCCGCGTCGAGGGCGCGGCGAAGGTGAGCGGCGGGCTCCGCTACGCGGCGGACGTGCTCAGGCCCGGGACTCTGTGGGGCAAGGTGCTGCGCAGCCCGTTCGCGCACGCGCGCATCCTTAGTATCGACACGAGCCGGGCATCGACCCTGCCCGGCGTCAAGGCGATCGTGACGGCCGCCGACATAAAGACCCGGCTCGTCGGCGCCACACTCAAGGACATGCCGGTGATGGCGAGCGAGCGCGTGCGTTTCGTCGGCGAAGAGATCGCGGCGGTCGCCGCGGTCGACGCCGACACGGCGGAAGAGGCGGTGCAACTGATCGACGTCGAGTACGAGGAGCTGCCGGCGGTCTTCGATCCGCTCGAGGCGATGACGCCCGAGGCGCCTCTGCTCCATCCCGATTACGCGAGCTACCAGGGGCCGAAGACGATGGCGCTGGAGCTTAAGAACGTGCAGACGCTCGTGCGCGCGCGCAAAGGGGAGATCGAAAAAGCCTTCGCCGAGTCGGATTTTATTTTCGAAAAAAGTTATCGCACGCAGCTCGTGCACCAGGGCTACATCGAGCCCTACGCCTGCACGGTGGAGGTCGACGGCGAAGGCCGCGTCGCCATCTGGGTCGCGAACCAGGCCTTCTTCAAACTCCGCCGCGTGCTCGCGGAGTATCTCGACCTTCCGCCGGAGGACATCACGATCTATCCGAGCAACATGGGCGGCTCGTTCGGCGCCAAGGATTTTCTCTTCTGGACGCCGGCGGCTTACTATCTCTCGAAAAAAACCGGACGTCCGGTGCGCTTCGTCAAAGACTACAGCGAGGAGCTGGGCGCGACTACGCCGCGCCACTCCGCCGTCGTCCAGCTCCGCGTCGGCTTGAAGAAAGACGGCCGGCTCTGGGCGTGGGACGGAAAAACTTTTTACAACGGCGGCGCCTACGCGGCGTTCAAGCCCAACCCCGAAGGCTCGATGAGCGGCGCCTACATGGTCGCGGGCTCGTACCATATTCCGCACACGCGTCTCGAAGGCTACTGCGTGTACACCAATCAAGTCCCGTGCGGCTATTTCCGCGCGCCCGGCGAGACGCAGACGCTTTTCGCCGTCGAGAGCCACATGGACCTCATGGCCGAGGCGCTCGGCATGGACCCGATCGACTTCCGGCGGCTGAACGCGCTCAAAGAAGGCGACACGCGCTCGACCGGCGAGCCGCTGGAGGATCCGCATTGTCTCGAAGTGCTCGATCGCGTGGCAAAGATTTCCGGTTGGCGGAAGCCGCGGCGTAGAGTCGCGGCGAAAAATAAATCGTTCGGGCGCGGCATGGCGCTCGGCGACCGGCACGTCGGCCACGGCGAGTCGAGCTTCGAGATCGAATTGGAGCGCGACGGCGCGCTCAAAATCTTGAGCGGCGTCGGCGATCAAGGCGTCGGCGCCTACACGATGCACCGGCAGGTCGCCGCCGAGCTGCTCGGCATCGATCCGGACGCGATCGCCATTGAAGTGAGGGATACCTCCAACGCGCCGTACGATCAGGGCATCAAGGGCGCGCGCGGCACGCACATCGAGGGACAGGCGGTCGCGCGCGCGACGCATTCCCTAATCGAAAAATTGGGCGCCCTTGCGGCGTCGCACTGGAACTCGCCGGTAGAAAAAATTTCCTGGGCCGGCGGCGCCGCGGTTTTCAACGCCAACGGCAAACGCAAGCGGCTCCGCCTCGGCGAGCTGGCCCGCCTCTCGCCGTTGCCGGTGAAAGGCTTCGGCGAGTTCAAAGGCCACAAGCCGCATGTCTACTCGTTTCAGGCGATCGTGGTCGATCTCGAAGTGGACAAGGAGACCGGCGCAGTCGATTTGCAGCGCCTTTACTTCGTCTACGACGCGGGCACGATCATCAACCCGCTGAACCATCAGGGGCAGATCGACGGCGGCGTCGTTCAAGGATTGGGCTACGCGCTGATGGAAGAGTTGAGAGTCGAGGAGGGGCGCGTCACCACGCTCACGCTCGGCGACTACAAGCTTCCGAACATCGCGGACAATGTCCCGCTCAAGACCTCGCTCGTGCGGGCGAAAGTCGGCCCAGGTCCGTTCGGCGCGAAGTCGGTGGCGGAGGCGGGAGTGAGCATCGTCGCGCCGGCGGTGGCGAACGCGGTCTACAATGCGACCGGCGTGAGGATCACCGAGCTTCCGGTCACGGCGGAGAAAATCCTCGATGGTTTAAGAGGTCTTGCCCAAGCTTGAGAGGTTCGCGCGGGAGTTTGGCCGGTGACGAATATGGGATTTAACTCAGAGGGGTTTATGAATGGCTTGCGCCTTGCGGCGTCTCTGTTGAGCGTATTTCTTGCCGTGGGTTTGTCCGAAGGAGCGGAGTCTCCGCGATACGGAGGGCGTTTGGTTTTCGGCCTGGCGAGAGACATCAGCGGCTTAAATCCTTTTGTTCGCACACGCTCGACCAACAAGTACGTGCGGCAGATGGCCTACGAAACGCTTCTCGACTACGACGCGAAGGGCCAGCTGGTTCCGGCGCTCGCGGAATCCTGGTCGATCTCTTCCGATGGCAAGCTATACACGATCAGGCTCAAGCGGGGGGTAAAATTTCACAATGGCGAGGAGCTGACCGCAGAAGACGTGAAATGGTGCGCCGAATACGCCAAGGACCCAAAGAACGGATCAACCGGAACCGTCTTCCTGGAAAGAGTGCAGGCAGTGAGCGTCAAGGACAAGTACACGGTGGAGTTTCTCCTCAAAGAGCCCCAGGCAATCTTTCTCAACCTGCTGGCATCCATGGAGGCTTCCTTCCCCGTTCTCCCCAAGGGATCGGTGCCGGCCGCTCAGAGCAATCTGCCCGGTGCCCCTCCCGGGACCGGACCTTTTGAATTCAAAGATCACAAAATCGCAAGAGAAATAGTTTTTGTGCGCAACAAAAACTACTGGCAGAAAGGCGTTCCCTACCTCGACGAGATCGTGCTCAAGCCGGTGGAGGACGAGCAGGTTCGGTTTGCTTCGCTGCGCGCCGGCGACCTCGATATGATCGAGAGAACTCCCTACGCCTTCGTGAAGAAAATATTGAACAAAGAATTCCCGGAGATCAGGGTTACGGAAGCCAAATATGCCGGCTTTCGGCGCCTGATATTCAACGTCGTGAATCCTCCCTTTAACGATCTCAAGCTGCGCCAGGCCGTGCTTTATGCGCTGGACAAAAAAAATTATCTCGAAGGAGCTTTCTGGGGCCTTGGGGAGCCGGCGAACCACGCTATTCCGACGGAGAACCCCTGGTATGTCAAACTGCCGGAGGCGAGGCGGGATTTGGCCAAGGTGAAGGCTCTTTTAAAGGAAGCGAAAGCCGGCGCCGACTTTGAAGTGGAATTCCTGGCCCGGAGAGGGGAAGAGCCCGAGACCCAGATCCTTCAAGAGCAACTGACGGCCGCCGGGATCAAGACCAAGATTACGGTGCTCGAGAGCGCCGGGCGCGAGGCGCGGACCCGCGCGGGCGATTTCATGATGGTCTTAAGCGGGATGGATGTGCCGAACGATCCGGGGGACGATTATTCGGTGGAGTATGGCTGCAATCCCGAGGAAGTGGCGGCCAAACGACGGGGCCAGAACCAGGCCGGTTATTGCAATAAAGAATTCGACCGCCTGATGGCGGAGGCCGCGAAAATCTCGGATCCAAAAAAGCGTTACGAGCTTTACGCCAAAGCGCTCGGGATTCTCAATCAAGAAATTCCGGCAATCTCGCTCGCCTTCGTGCCGCGCTATTTCACCTATCGACAGAAAGTGCGGGGCTTCATTAGCGACGGAGGCGATCGCTTCAACACGGTCACTACCGGCTTTTCCCGGGTTTGGATCGAGCCTTAGTAGCTCGCTGGAAAAAGGAGGGAACAAGATGCCCAAGCCGACCGACGAATTCGTTGAAGAGCTTTTGCGCGCGCGGCGACCCCGTCGCGAGGAAAGGCCGACTCGAACGCTGATCGTTCAGGGAAAGCTCAGCAAAGATCAAGTCAAGCTCTGGGTCAAGCAGCTCCATTACTACCGCGTCAACGTGCCGCGCAAGGAGCTCTACATTCTGGCCAACTGCCCGATCAGGGAGATCCGGCTGGACCGAGTGAAAAAATATCTTGAAGAAGAAGACAGCCGCGTGATGGGCGGGAACGTCGGACCTCACGCCGAGCTGTGGGCGCAATTGGGCGAGGGGCTGGGGATAAGCCGCGCGGAGATGGAGGACTTCGGCGCCATGTGCCCGGAATATCGATTGCTCGTCGACTCCTGGGTCAACTACGCGCGCGATCACTCCTGGCTGGAAGGCTCGGCCATGAGCTTCGATGAAGACGGCGGCACGGGTCCCTCGGGCGAGGGAATGAACATGGCGCGGGCCCTGTCCCAATTCTACGGCGTCCCCGATTCGGCGTTGGGTCATTTCACGCTCCATTCCGAGCTCGACATCGAGCACGGCGCGTCGACCCACGACTTGATCCGAAAATACGCGCTCACGGACGAGCAGCAGGAGGGCGTTCGCAACGCGGTGCGCTTCAAAAGGGCCTTCCATTCGATGGAAGACCGGTGCATGCGGATTGCTTGCCGAATCGACCCGCAACTATACTCCCAGTGAGGCTTAGCATGCCGTTCCAAAGCCTGAGAGATTACCTCAAAAAGGTCGAAGAGCACGGCGACCTGCTCAAAATCGACGGCGCCGACCGCGAAGAAGAAATCGGCGCGCTGGCCGAGATCGTCGCGAGCTCGGTCAAGCATCCGATGGTCCTGTTCGACAACATCAAAGGATTCCCCGCCGGGTATCGCGTCTCCGCCAGCACGATGGGCGGCGTCGGCAGAATGGCCCTGGGGCTCGGATTGGATCCCTCGCTCGCGAACATCGATCTCGTAAAGGCCTGGAAGGAGAAGCTCAAGACGTTCAAGAAGATCGAGCCGCGCGAAGTCGCCGACGGTCCGGTCCGAGAAAATATTTTCTCCGGCGAGAAAGTAAACCTGCTCAAATTTCCCGCGCCGAAGTGGCACGAGAAGGACGGCGGCTACTACATCGGCACCGGCTGCTGCGTGCTCACGCGCGACCCCGACGACGGCTGGGTCAATATGGGCGTCTATCGCGTCGAGGTGCACGACAAAAACACCCTCGGCATTTTCATCAACCACATCCAGCACGGCCGGCTCATCGTCGAAAAATACTGGGCGCGCGGAAAAAGCTGCCCCGTGGTCATCTCGTTCGGGCAGGACCCGGCGCTCTACCTCGCCGCGGCGCAGCGCGAGCCCTGGGGCGTCGGCGAGCTATCCGTCGCGGGATGGCTTCGCGGCGAGCCGGTGGAAGTCTTGAAGGGCGAAAAAACCGGGCTGCCGATCTCCGCGCACGCGGAGATCGTCGTCGAAGGGGAAATTCCGCCGATCGAAAAAGAGGCGCGCCCCGAAGGGCCGTTCGGCGAGCGCACCGGCTATTACGCGACGGGCACGAGAAACGAACCGGTCGTTCGCGTGTCGACGCTCATGCACCGCAACGATCCGATCATCCAGGGCGATCCGCCGCTGAAGCCGGTGCCGGGCATGGATCATTTCGGCATCCCGCTGCCGGCGGCGGGAGTCTGGTCGGCTTTGGAATCCGCCGGCATTCAAGATGTCCGCGGCGTCTGGCTGCACGGCCCGTTCGCGACCGTCATATCGCTCAAGCAGCGCTACGAAGGCCACGCGCGCCAGGCGGCGGCGATCGCGCTCGGCGCGCGCGCGACGGTGCATCTTGGAAGATTCGTCATCCTCGTCGACGATGATATTGACCCGTCGGATCTACGCGACGTCTTCTGGGCGATCACCACGCGCTGCGATCCGGCGGAGCAGAGCGAAGTCTTGAAAGGCTTTCCGACGAGCGGCATCAATCCGCGCGTTACGCCCGAGGACCGCGCCCAAGGACACTTCGTCTCGTCCAAGATGATCATCGACGCGTGCCGGCCTTTTCGTTGGATCAAGGATTTTCCGGCGACGAACGTCATGAGCCCGGAGCTGAAAGCGAAAGTAGCGGAGAAGTGGAAGCGATTGCTGGAGCGGGTGGAAAAGTGAAGCAACGCATTTTAATAGATGGCTGCTGGCACTTCGACAAGCTCAGTGCGAACGGAGTTAGAAAGAGCCGTTCATGGTGAGCTTGTCGAACCAGAACGGCGCCGCTCTGCGCAGGCATGCTGCCGCGGTAAACGGTTCTTTTTTGCCATGAGCGATCCGAATAACAACACGCGCGCCTTTCGGCGCGCTCGGCCGGTCACGACCCGCTCGCGGTTGATCCTGGAGGCGGCGTCGGAGATGGTCGCGGCCGAGGACTGGAAGCGCCGGCAAGTCAGAGTCTCGCTCCGGGAACAGGGCGACACGGAATGGAGCGTCAACCTTCTTGCAAGCGACACGCCGGACGCGATCGAGGAGATTGCAACGGGAAACGCGGATATCGCCATTATCAACCCGGCGGCTCCCGTCACGCTCGCGCTTCGCGGCACCGGCCCGTTCAGAGATCCCGTTCCCGTAAGAGCCATTACCGTCATTCCATCGCTCGATCGAATGGCTTTTGCCGTCGCCGGCAAGACCGGCCTTAAAAATGTCGCGGACGTTCGCGAGAGACGCTTTCCCTTGAAGCTTTCGCTCCGCGGCCATCGAACGCACTCGGTCCATTTTTTTCTGCGCGAGCTCCTCGCCGCGGCCGGTTTTACATTGGAGGATATCACGCGCTGGGGCGGGGAGGTTCGCTACGACGACCGCGTGGCTAACGGTCCGAAGCGGATGGAGGCCCTGGCGAGCGGCCGGATCGACGCCATTTTCGATGAGGCCGTCGTCCTGTGGGGGGACCAGGCGCTCGAAGCCGGGATGCGCTTTCTGTCTCTGGACGGGCCGCTGCTGGAAAAACTGGAGGCGATGGGATTTCGCCGCGCGACGATCACCAAGAAACAATGTCCCGGGCTGAATCAAGAAATCTCCAGCCTCGACTTCAGCGGCTGGATGGTTTTCACCCGCGCCGATGTTCCCGATGAAGTGGTGCGCGCGTTTTGCCGCGCCCTGGAGGCGCGCAAAGACAAAATCCCATGGCAGGGCGAAGGCCCGCTGCCGCTCGAGCGGATGTGTCGCGACACGGCCGAGGGACCGCTCGATGTCCCGCTCCATCCGGCGGCGGCCGGGTACTGGCGTGAGCGCGGCTATTTGGATTGAAGAGTTATCGATGATCCCGCCCCACCTGCACCAGACGGCTGCGAGCGTCATCGGCCGGCCGCTTCCCCGCGCCGAAGGCCGAGCCAAAGTCACCGGCGCGTGTCCCTACACGGCGGATATTTTTCAGCCGGGCGCGCTCTGGGGCAAATTCCTCAGGAGCCCCTTGCCGCACGCGCGCATCTTGACGATCGATACCGCCAAAGCCAAAAAAGTCGCCGGCGTCAAAGCCGTCATCGCCGGCGGCGACGTTTCGCCGCGGCTCGAAGGCTACACGCTTCAGGACAAGCCGATCTTGGCGCGGGGGAAAGTTTTATATTGCGGCGAGAAGGTCGCCGCGGTCGCGGCCGTCGACAAAGACGCGGCGGAGGAAGCCGCATCCCTGATCGAAGTGGACTACGAAGAGCTGCCGGCGGTTTTCGATCCGCTCCAGGCGATGGAAGAGCGAGCGCCCCGCCTGCATCCGGAATATGCGTCTTATCTGGGGCCCGCGAGCATGGCGCCGGATTTGAAAAACGTCCAGAGCGTGGTGCGCGCCGCCAAAGGCGACATCGAGAGGGGATTTACCGAGTCGGACGAGATCTTCGAAAACACGTTCCGCACCCAGATGGTCCACCAGGGCTTCATCGAGCCGCGCGCGTGCCTGGTGGCGATCGATCGGGAAGGACGCGTCGAGGTTTGGTTTTGCCATCAGGCGAGCTTCAAGGTTCGCCGCTGGATGGCGGTGCACCTGGGAATTTCCGAAGAGAAGATTATCGTTTATCCGGTCGCGCTCGGCGGATCGTTCGGCGGCAAAGAAGGGTACGAAGAAGCGCTCTGCACTTATTACCTGGCGGCGGCTGCGGGCAAGCCGGTGAAAGTGGTGGAAACGTACGCCGAGGAGCTGCTCGACGGCGAGCCGCGCCACGCGGCGATCGTAAAGCTGCGCACCGGCGTGAAAAAAGACGGCCGGCTGTGGGCGTGGGAGGGAAAAATCTTTTACAACGGCGGCGCGTACGCGGCGCGGAAGCCCAGCCCGAAGGCAAACATGAGCGGCACCTTCATGCTGGCCGGATCGTACAACATTCCTCACACGCTCATGGAAGGCTACGCCATCTACACCAATCAAATCCCGTGCGGCTACTTTCGCGCGCCGGGCGAGCCGCAAACGCTTTTCGCCGTCGAATCGCATATCGATATGATCGCCGAAGCGCTGGGCCTCGACGCGTTGGAATTTCGCTTGAAGAACGTTTTGCGCCGGGGCGATACGAGAGCGACCGGCGAGCCGCTCTCCGACCCTCGGGGCGATGCGGCGCTCAGCGAGCTGGGGAAAATTTGCCGCTGGAAAAAGCCTTTGCCTCCGGCGAAGCGCGGGAAGCTCCGCGGGCGCGGCCTCGCGCTGGGCGACCGGCACGTGGGCCACGGAGAGTCCAGCGCCGAGATCTATCTCGAGCGCGACGGCGCGGTGCGGCTTGTCACCTCGGTCAGAGACCAGGGCGTCGGGGCTTATACGATGCATCGCCAGGTTGCCGCGGAAACGTTGGGCATCGAGCCGGGTCTGATCCAGGTAGAGATCAAAGGAACCGCCGATGGGCCTTATGACGAGGGCGTGAGAGGCGCCCGGGGAGCGCACGTCGAAGGGCAGGCGGTGTTGCGCGCGGCCGGCGATTTTATCGAATGTCTTAGACGACAGGCCGCGGCTTACTGGAGAGTCGACATCAGCGACGTCGAGTGGCAAGCGGGAAGGGCATGGTTGCTGAACGGCCGGAAGTCCAAAAGTCTCGGACTGGAGGAGATCGCCCGAATGATCGAAGCGCCGCTGAAAGGCTGCGGTCATTATAAGGCCGAGAAAAAACCTTCGGTCTATTCCTTTCAGGCCATCGCCGCCGACGTCGAAGTCGACGTCGAGACCGGAGCGGCGCGCGTCGAGAAGCTCTACTTCACCTACGACGTGACCAAAGTCATCAACCCGGTCATTCATCAGGGGCAGATCGACGGCGCGGTCGTGCAGGGATTGGGATTCTCCTTGATGGAGGAAATGGCCGTCGACGAGGGGCGGGTGCTCACGTTGAGTCTAGGAGATTACAAGATACCCAACATCAAGGACGTTCCGCCGCTGGTTACGTCGTTGGTCCAGGCCAACGAGGGGCCCGGCCCTTTCGGCGTCAAGGCCGTGGCGGAGGCGGGCATCAGCATCGTCGCTCCCGCGATCGCGAACGCGATTTACAACGCGACGGGCGTGAGAATCACGGACTTGCCGGTCACGGCGGAAAAAATCCTCGCCGGCCTGGCGCGCCGTTCAGGAAAGCGGCTCGATAGACAACCCACAGCGATCCTTGGAACTGTCGGATCGAAAAAGATGGAACGAGGATGAACGGGAAATTTTGGACATCGCTCCGCTCCGCCTCGTTGACGGCGTCTTTTTTACTTTTAGGCGCGGCGGCGCTCCTTGGCCAGGAGCGGCCCGATACCCGGATCGTTCAAGGGGCGGAGAAAGAGGGCAGGCTCGTCTGGTGGACGACCACGAATCTCGATCTCAGCCAAAAAATCCTTGAGCGCTTCGAGAAAAAATATCCGGCGGTCAAGACCGAGCTTTACCGCGCCGGGCGCGGACCGCTGCTCAACAAAATTCTCGCCGAGGCGCTCGCGGCGAGGCATGCATGGGACGTTCTTTCCGGCAGCGGAGAAATGTATTCCCCGCTCGTGGAAAGAAAGCTCGTCGTCGCCTATCGGTCTCCCGAAAGCAAGGCCTACGATGCAGCCTTGATGGGCCGGAACGGAGAATGGATCGCCTACCACGCCAATAGTTACGTTCTCGGCGTCAACACGCGCATGGTGAAGGGCGGCGAGGCGCCGAAGTCTTATGAAGCTCTGCTCGATCCCAAATGGCGCGGCGGAAAGATCTCTTTGGACTCGGACGCTTATCCGCTTCTGATCGGCCTGATTCAAGCATGGGGCAAAGACAAAGCCGTCAATTATTTGAAGCGGCTGGCGGCGCAGAATCCCGTGGTCAAGAGAGGCAACGACGAACGAGTGCAGCTCACGGCGGCGGGAGAATATCCCCTGCTCATCGCCTATGCTTCCGGCATTACGAGGGTGGCGCAGAAGGGCGCGCCGCTGGAGGCGCTGCCGCTCGACCCGGTCGTGGTGCAGGTCAATCCGCTCCAGATCGCGGCGCATGCTACGCATCCGAACGCGGCGCGGCTGTTCACGGACTTTGCGCTGTCTAAGGAAGGACAGGAGATGGTTCGGGACGGTCTTCGCGAGCCCGCTCGAGCCGACGTCGAATCGCAGTCGTTGGTTTCCGTCAAAGGCGCCAAACGCGTCGTCATCAGCCCGGAAAGTTATCGGGACTATCCGGAGAACGTGCGGTTGTATCAGGAGATTTTCAAAACGCGTTGATTGAGGCAATTTATGGCGATACTAAAACCCGAAGAGCACGACCGGATGGTGATGGAGTCGGTCCGCTTCGCCAAAGAAGAGGCGAAGCGGCGGCAGCAGGCGCCGGTTCAGATCAAGGCCGAGGAGATCCACGCCCAGTTCGAAAGCCATTCGCATCTCTATCTCGTCGATCCGCGGCTCGGCTTCAATCACCGGACGTTTCGCTTCTGGATCAACCGCATCCCCGCCGGCGAGGAAGAGGGCATGGGATGGAAGACGCTCGGCCACCGCCACACCGTCGAGGCCGTGCTCTACGTGCTGCAAGGCGACGGCCACAGCATCGTCGACGGAGCGCGCTACGACTGGGCTCCGGGGGATTTCATCAGCGTGCCGATGTTCTCGTGGCACCGGCACATCAACACGGGGAAAAAAGATTTCATCTATCTGGCGGCGACCACGGGTCCGCTCTCGCTCGCCTTGGGATTGGCGGTCTACGAAGACGAGAGGTATCCGGACTACTGGGTCTTCGGCCACAAGAGCGAGAGCGCCATGAAGTCGCTGATCCCGGGCGCGGACGACAGCACGCGGGTCCGGCTGGCCGCGCAGTCATCCGAAAAACCCGAGAGCGCGACGGACGCGCTCTATCAGGAGCACCTGCTTTTTTCCGGCGGCGAGGAGAAGCGGCGCCGCGCGAGCCGCGTGCTGGCGAAGAGCGCCGGGATCGATTTCGAAAAAACGCCGATGGGCCGCGTGCGCTACGTGATCGACCCGAAAACCGGATTTCTCATGCGCGTTCTCGGCACGCTGCTCGCTGAAATCACTCCGGGAAAACGCTCCGGCGCGCACCGCCACATGTACGAAGAAGTGAACTACGTCGTGGCGGGACGCGGCTACAGCATGATCGAAGACCGCAGATACGACTGGGCCGAAGGCGACGTTCTCTGTATTCCTGTTTTCGCCTGGCACCAGCACTTCAACACGGGCGACCGGCCGGCGCGATTTCTCGTCCATCACAATCGCCCGTTGATGGAAAATCTGGGCTTCATGCACGTCGAGCAGGGCGAGGAGAGCGATGAATAGAAAAAGTTTCAAGTTCAAGGTTCAAAGTCCAAGGTTGGGATTCGGTTCGAAAACGTTGAACCTTGAACCCGGAACCTTGAACCGTCAGGCACGCGTAAACGCGAAAAAACGAATCCTTCTGTTTTTCGTCGCGATGATTTTTCTCGCGCTTCCCGCGATCAGCTCCGCGCAGCGCAAGACGCTGCGCGTCTCGTATCCCGCGCCGGTCACCGTTTACCTGCCGCTTTGGGTGGCCAAAGACGCGGGCTTCTTCGCCAAGAACGGTCTTGAGGTCGAGCTGGTTCACGTCGGCTCCTCGCCGCTGTCGTTGTCGGCTTTTTTCGCCGGCGAGATCGACATCCTCGGCGGCGGCGGCTCGGCCGGACCGAATGCGTATCTGCGCGGGCAACGCGACCTGGTCTTTTTCGCCGCCATGAACAACAAGTTCGTCTTTACCATTTACAGCCATTCGTCGATTGCGAGCTTGCAGGGCCTGCGCGGCAAGAGGATCGGCGTGACGCGCTTCGGCGGCACGATGGATTTCGCGACGCGCTATTTCCTGAAGCAGGCGGGATTCGATCCGGGCCGGGACGTGACGTTGATTCAGGTCGGCCGGGCGCAGGATATCCTGTCCGCGTTGACAGCCGGCTCGATCGACGCTGGCACGATGGCGTTTCCCTACGACATCAAGGCCAAGGAGATCGGTTATCGAGAGCTCGCCGATCTCACGCAGAGCGGCGCGCGCTACGCCTCGTCGGCTTTTCTGGCGAGAAGACAATTTCTCACCCAGCAAAAGAGCCGCGCGGAGGGATTCGTCCGGGGCCTCGTCGAAGCCTTTCACTTTATCCGGACGCGCCGCGAGGAAGGAATAAAGATTCTCGCCCGCTACACGCGGCTGTCGGATATGAAAGTCCTGGAGCAGAGCTACGATTTTCACACCCGCGTGATCTGGCCCAGGGTGCCGGAGATTTTTCCCGAGGATCTCAAGCTCGTCCTGGAAGAGATGGCCGAAGCCAACCCCAAGGCGCGCGAGATCGATCCCGCCGACCTGATCTACGGCTCGATCGTAAAAGATGTGGTCGCGAGCGGCTTCGTGGACAAAGTTTATGCGCGGTGAAATGAAACGACTGATCGCCGCCGGCGCGCTGCTCGCCGCGTGGTGTCTCGGAGCGCCGGCGGCGCGCGCCGCTGCGCCGACGCCGCTGCGCATCGCCTATCCGGCGCCGACGGCGTCGTTTCTCCCGCTCTGGGCGGCGCACGACGCGGGGTTCTTCAAGAAGCACGACCTCGCGGCTGAGATCGTCCAGGTGGGCTCGTCGACGCGCGGCATGGCCGCGCTCCTCGCCGGGCAGATCGACATTCTCGCCGGCGGCGGCACCGGCGGCATCATCGCGCAGCTCCAGGGCTTCAACGACCTCGCGATCTTCGGCACCAACGTGCACACGTGGGTCTTTACCGTCTACACCAACCCTTCGATCAGAGAGATCGCCCAGCTCCGCGGCAAGAAGATGGGCGTGACGCGCTTCGGCGGGACGCTCGACTTCGCCGCGCGCTATTGGCTGAAGAGCCAGGGGCTGGAAGCGGGCAAGGACGTGGCTCTCATTCAAGTCGGCACCTCGGCGGACATCCTCACTGCTCTGGCGAACGGTGCGGTGGAATCCGGCATGATGTCGGTGCCGTATCTTTTCATCGCCAGGAGATTGGGACTCCGCGAGCTGGTCGATCTCTCGCAGAGCGGCATCCGCTACGCGCAGGCGGCGCTTGTCGCGCGGAAAAGTTTTTTGCGCGACAAGCAGGACGTCATCGCGCGATTCATTCGGTCACAGATCGAGGCGACGTATTTTCTGAAGACGCATCCGGCGGACGGAATGCGGATATTGGGCCGGTACACCCGCACCGACGATCAGGAAATTTTGCAGCAGGCGTACCACTACCATGTCGACCGGCTGCTCTCGCGCGTTCCGGACATTCACCCCGATGATGTGCGATTGCTTCTCGAGGAAGCGGCGCTCACGAACCCGAAAGCCAGGGGCGCGAATCCCCAGGATTTCATCGACGAAACGCCGGTGCAGGAGGTCGTGCGCTCGGGCTTCGTCGAGCAGTTGTACAAGAAATAGGGGGACGCATGGAAGATTTGAGAACGTGGATCAAGGAGGTTGACGCGCTGGGCCAGTTGCAGCGCGTTAATGGCGCGGAAGCCGATCTCGAAATCGGCGTCATCACGGAGCTCAACGGTCAGCGGCGCGGGCCGGCGCTGCTGTTCGACGAGATTCCCGGATTCCCGAAAGGCTATCGCGTCCTCACGGGCTCGACGCTCAATGCGAAGCGGCTGGCGCTGACGCTCGGCTTTCGCGACGTCGATACCGACCAGCAGCTCGTCTCGCGCCTGGAAGGCAAGATGAAAGAGTACGAGCGCCGCGTCGCGGACTATCCGACGCAAGAAGTCTCCGACGCGCCGCTCCTGCGGCATCATTATAAAGACGGACAAGTGAATCTGCTCCAGTTTCCCGCGCCCAAGTGGCACGAGCACGACGGCGGCAAATATCTCGGCACGGGCTGCGTCGTCATCACCAAAGATCCCGACAGCGGCCGCATCAACTTCGGCTCGTACCGGCTGATGCTGCAGGACAAGAAAACCGTCACGCTGCATATTTCTCCCGCGCATCACGGCGCGATCAACGTGAAAAAATATCACGAGCGCGGCGAGGCCGCGCCGGTCGCGGTGTCGCTCGGGCACCATCCGCTTTATCTGATGATCTCGGGCATGGGCCTCTCGTACGGAATATCGGAGTACAACTATCTCGGCGCGGTGATGGGAAAATCCGCGTCGGTGATTCGCGGCGAGGTGACCGGCCTGCCGATTCCCGCGGCGAGCGAGATCGCCTTCGAAGGTTTTTGCCCGCCCGGCGAGCTGCGCGAAGAGGGACCGTTCGGCGAGTATACCGGCTACTACGCCTCGGGACGGGGCAAAGAGCCGGTCATCGACATCAAGGCGCTTTACCACAGGGACGATCCGATTAATCTGGGAAGCCCGCCGGGGCTGCCGCCGCACGACTACTCTTACGCGAGCTGCCTGATCAAGTCGGTCAACGTCAAAGAATCGCTCGTCCGAGACGGTATCCCCGATATCAGAGGCGTTTGGTATCACGAAGCGGCGGGCGTGAATTTTTTCGCCGTCGTCTCGATCCGCCAGAGATATCCGGGGCACGCGCGCCAGGCGGGCCACGTCGCGGCGCAGTGCCAGGCGGCGGGCAACCATTTGGGCCGCTACGTCGTCGTCGTCGACGACGACATCGATCCGGCGAATATCAACGAAGTGCTCTGGGCGATCGGCACGAGGTCGAATCCGGAAAAAGACATCGACGTTATCTCCAACACGTACACGAGCCCGCTCGATCCGATCTATGCCAAAGGCGCGAAGGTCGCCTTCGGCGCGCGCGCAGTCATCGACGCCTGCAAGCCGTACGACTGGATCAAGGAATTTCCCAAGACGGCGTCGTCGAGCGCGGAACTGAAAAATCAAGTGATGGCGAAATGGAAGCGTCTTTTTGACTAGCCGACCGAGGGAGCCATCATGAAGAGCGTACTGACCGCAATCCTGTGCTTGGGAACGTTCTTCCTCACGGAGCGCGGTAATGGGGCGGAGAAGCCGAGCTATGGAGGGCGGCTGGTTTTCGGCATTCGCAGTGATATCACCGCGGTGAATCCTTTTCTTCGCACCAGCTCGACGAACTATTACGTGCGCGGCCTGGCCTACGAGGCGCTCCTCGATTCCGACAAGGTCGGAAAATTGGTTCCATCGCTGGCCCAGTCCTGGACCGTGTCTCCCGACCGCAAAACTTACACCTTTAAGCTCAGGCCGGGAGTCAGATTCCACAACGGAAAAGAATTGACCGCAGAAGACGTGAAGTGGAGCGCGGATTATGCCGTCGATCCCAAGAACGCCGCCTCGGGTTTTACGATCTTGAAACATCTGCAAGCGGTCTACGTGAAGGAGGGCCTTACCGTGGAGTTCGTTCTCAAGCAGCCGATGGGAGCTTTCCTCAATCTGCTGGCGACGGTTCGCGCTTTTCCGGTGGTTCCGAAGGAGTCGCTGCCGGAAGGAACGGCCAGGGTGCTCAATCCTCCTCCCGGCACGGGCCCTTTTATCTTCAAAGAACACAAGCCGTCGCGGGAGATGATCTTTACGCGCAACAAAAACTACTGGCAAAAAGGTCTCCCCTACCTGGACGAGGTGCTGGTGAAACCCGTGCCGGAGGATCAGGTCCGGTTCATCTCGCTGCGGAGCGGTGATCTGGATATGATCGAGAGAACCCCCTATGTCGCCATCCGAAAGCTTCTCGCTGGCGGATCCTCCGACTTGAAATTTACCGAGGTCAAATACGCCGGGTATCGCCGGCTGCTTTTCAACGTCGCCGATCCGCCGTTCAACAATCTCAAATTGCGTCAAGCCGTGCTCTATGCCTTGGACAAAAGTAGATACATCGAAGGCGCGTTCTGGGGCTTCGGACAACCGGTTGACCAGGTCTTCCCCCAGGAGAGTCCCTGGAGGGTGAAGCTAACCGAGATCAGGCCGGATCTCGCCAAGGCGCGGGCGCTGCTGAAAGAGGCCGGTCTCGGGCCGGATGTGGAAGTCGAGCTTTCGGGTCTCAAGGCGGAAGAGGAAGAGCTGCAAGTGATTCAACAGCAATTGATCGCTGCCGGCTTCAAGGCCAAAGTCTTGGTTCTGGATCGGGGGGCGCGCGGCGCGCGCGAGAGCCGGGGCGATTTCATGATGGTTCTCTCCGGCAGCGATATTCCCAATGATCCGGAAGAGGAGTATCCGAGCGAGTTCGGCTGCGCCGAGGAAGAGGTCAAGGCCAAAAACCGGACCGAGAATAGCTCCGGCTATTGCAACCCGGAGGTGGACCGGCTGCTGGCGGAGGCGTCGAAGACTATGGATCATAATAAACGCTACGAGATCTTTGCCCGGGTCACTCGCATTCTGCACGAGGAGATACCGGGCATCCCTCTGGTCTTCGTGCCGCGCTTTTTCACGTACCAAAACAAAGTGAGAGGTTTCGAGACCGACTTCGACGGCCGCTTCAACATGACCACGGCCGGTTTTTCTCGGGTCTGGATCGCACGGTGAGGCCGAGCGCACATCATCATGACACGGCGCGGCCCGAATGGAGGATATGACATGGGCGACTTCGATCGATTGCTGAATGCATTGCAGGAGACGGGCTATCATCAGTGGATGAAGGGCGAGGGACTTCCCGTGGTCGTCGGTCATGGACTCGAGGACGTCCGTGAGATAAAACTCGCCCCCTGGCGGCGCACCGGCGGGCTGGGCGCCTTTGTTCATCTGCACGGGATGGAAGGGGTCACCGGAATGTACGTCGCACTAATCCCGCCCGGAGCGGCTTTGGAGCCGGAGAGACACATTTATGAAGAGCTCATCTGTATTCTCGACGGGCAGGGAGCGACGGAAGTCTGGCAGGAGGGCAGAAAAAAAAGTCTGTTCGAATGGAGCCGCATGAGCCTCTTTTCTCCGCCGCTCAACAGCTGGCATCGATTGATCAACGGCGGACGGGAGCCGGTCAAGTTTTTAGCCGTGACCAACGCCCCGATGATTTTGGACGGTTACCGCAATTCCGAATTCGTCTTTAACAACCCGTTTGTGTTTTCGGACCGCTTTGCCGGAGAAGAGGGGTATTTCAACGTAGGGCAAAACCGGTTCGCGAGAGGAA
>JBGPTS010000065.1:0-17579 GCA_041490745.1 Binatia bacterium
CATAGATTTGCAGGCGAAAAAAGCCGAGCGCTATCGCGCGGTCAAGCAGGAGTTAAAGCAAAAAGAGCTTGCCTGGGCGAACCGCCAGCGCGGCGCGCTCGCAGAGGACATCGCCGCCCACGAGACGGCGCTCAAAGCGGCGGAGGATCATTTAATCCAGCTCTCGGCCGCGCTCACCGCGAAAGAAGCCGAAGCCGAGTCGGTGCGCCTGTCGCTGTTGGAGACGGAGCGCGCCATTTCGCTCGCGCAGGAAACCGTCTATCAGCGCAAGGTCGAGATCCAGGGGGACGAGCAGCGGATCGAGTTTCTGAAAAAGGACCGCGCCGAGCTGGCGGAAGACGAGCGCCGCGAGACGGCTGAGTTGTCGGAGGCGCGAAAGAAGCTCCACGCTCTAACCGGCGAGATCGCAGAGCTGCGCAAGGCCCAGGAGCACTTCGTTCAGCTCTCGCTTTTCGAAGAGACGCTCTTGCGCGACAAAGAAACGGAGCTGGAGAGTCTCAAGCTCCGCATCCGCGATCTCCAGTCGGCGGTCGAGGAAGAAAAGTCGCGGCTGATCGATCTGGCGACGCGCACGGCGCACTTGAAGAACGATCTCGCGGCCAAAGAAAAAGAACAGAAAGAGATCGAAGACGAGCTCGCGCGCAGCCGGAGCGAAGATGCCGCGGCCGCCCAGTCGCTGGAACTGTGGACGACGAAACGGCGGCAAAAACAGTCGGTGCAAAAAGCCGCCGCCGAGCGCGCCGGCAAAGTCGCTCACGACAGCCGTCGGGCGGCCGAATCGATCCAAACATGGAACGCAGCGCGCGAGGAGCAGGAAAAGAAAATCGACCTGCTCCGCGGCAAAATGCAGGAGTCGAGCTCCCACCTCGCCTCGCTCGAATCGCTGCAAAAAAATTACGAAGGATATCAGGAAGGCGTGCGCAGCATCATGCTCAAGCGCCAGCGCGAGTCCGCCTTCGGCGGCGTCTACGGCCTGGTCGCCGAGGTGATCGAAGCGCCCGAAGCCTACGAGAAGGCGCTCACCGCCGTCCTCGGCGACCGTTTGCAGTACGTCATCGTGCGCAGCCAAGAAGAGGGCCTCGAAGCGATCGACTATTTGAAGCGAGAATCGACCGGCCGCGGCAGCTTCATCCCGCGCGAGCTGACGCGCCGCGAGAACAGGGCGTTGCCGATCGGCCAGCCGGAAGTCGTCGCGCCGATGCTCGACGTGGTTTCGGTCAAAGACGAGTTCAGGCAGATCGCGGAATATTTGCTGGCGAACGTCGTCATGGTGCGCGATTTGAAATCGGGCTTGACGCTGTGGAACCGGAACGGCTTCACCTGCACTCTCGTCACGCCCGAGGGCGAGGTCATCGACCCGATGGGCGTCGTGACCGGGGGCAGCCTCGACGGCCTGGAAGGATGCTTGCTGGCGCAGCGCCGCCAGATGAAAGAGCTGGAGGCCGCGATCGCGGCATACCACGCCGAGCTCGGCAAAGAAGAAAAAGAAGCGGCCGAGCTTAAAGCGCGGATCGCCGAGGCGGAAACGAGCCGCGCGCGCCTGGTCGAAGAAAGCCACCGTCTCGAAGTCGACCAAGTCCGGCTCGAACACGAGCTTGCCGAAGCGGAGCAGGAAGTCCACCGGCTCGCAGAGGCCCGGCAGGCGCTCGCCGAAGAAAGCAGCCATCTCGCAGCCTCGCTGGAGGCCGTGCGGCGCGCTCTCGACGACGGCCACGGCGAGGCCGAGCGCAGCAGCCGCGAAAGAATCGAGCGGGAAAGAACTCTGGAAGAAAAACAGCGGTCGTTCGCGGAGCGCGAAGCCGCGCTCCAACGGCTCGATACCGAAACGACCGAGTCGCGCATTCGCGGCGCGACGCTGAGTGAGAAAAAAGAACACGCCAATCTCAATCTGGAAAACCGCCTCGCGCTTGGGCAGGAGCTGGCGCGGCGGATCGAGACGGCCGAGGCGGACCTGGCCGGGCTTTACAAGAAGCGCGACGCTCTGGCCGAGGAGATTCGCCTTGCGGAAATCTCACATCAGGAAGGCGCGAGCGCGCTCACGGGACTGGAAGCGGAGCTGGAAGCCGAGCGGCGCAAATACCGCGACATCTCGCGCGGCCTCGGCGAGATCGAAGAGAGCGTGAAGGAATTGCGGCCGAAGGGCCAGATCTGTCAGGAGGAAAAAAACCGCCTCCAGCTCATGCTGTCGGAGCGGCGCTTGAATCTCCAGCACCTGCTCGAAGGCATTCGGGAAAAATACGACGTCGATCTTCAGGACGCGGGCGCGCCGGAGCCGGAAGGTGAAATCGCCGCGGAGGAATTGAAAGCCGAGATCGACGATTTGAAAGGGAAGCTCGACCGCATGGGCGAGGTCAACCTTGCAGCCATCGGCGAGTTCGAGGAGTTGAACAGCCGCTTCCAGTTCTTGAGCCAGCAGAAAGAAGACCTGGAGAAGTCGATCGCCGATCTTCAGCAGACGATCGCGAAATTAAACCGCGTCTGCCGGCTCCGCTTCAAGGAAAGCTTCGAAGAGATCAACCAGAAATTCGAAGAGATTTTTCCGCGCCTGTTCCGCGGCGGCAAGGCGCGCCTGGTACTGACCGACGAGAACGATTATCTCGAGACCGGCGTCGAGATCGTCGCGCAGCCGCCGGGGAAAAAGCTGCAATCGATCACGCTGCTTTCCGGCGGCGAGAAGGCACTGACCGCGGTGAGCCTGCTTGTCGCCATCTTTCTCACCAAGCCGAGCCCGTTCTGCTTCCTCGACGAAGTGGACGCGCCGCTCGACGACGCCAACCTCGATCGGTTCAACGAGATGATCAAAGAGATGAGCAGCTTTTCGCAATTCACCGTCATCACGCACAATAAGAGAACGATGCAGGCCGCCGAAATGCTCTACGGCATCACCATGGAAGAGCCGGGCGTGTCGAAGGTTGTGTCGGTGAGGATGAGCTGATCGGTTTCCGGCTTAGCTTGGATAATTACGGGGCGGTGATCGTGACTTTACCGCCGTTGGTGGTTTGAATTACCGCAGTGTTTGCCCCTGATACGGAGATAGACCCGAGGCCGGGATTTTTTATTGGATTCGGGCCGATCACAATGTTCGAACCGCTCACCTGAATTCCACTCGTCACCGTACAGGCGCCCCCGCAGATACTGTTGTTCACCACGATCAGATTCCCGCCGCTTCCGCCAAAGTTCACCAGCGCGCCGCTGACATTCAGCGTGCTCACTGACGGCGTACTTCCCGTTGGCGCGCTTCCGGTCACCAGGATGAGCGGCCCGTTCACCACATTGATCTTACTATGATTGGTGAGGCTCAGCAGGTCTCCCGTCACGTTCATGTTGCTCCCGTTGGTCAACGTGATGAGAGCGCCGTTCGTCACATTGATCAGCCCGTTGTTCAGGCTGATGACCGGCCCCAGGCTTACCACCTTGCTTTGGCTAATGGCCATGGCGTCTCCGGCGGTGGTCAACGTGGTCACCGTCGTGAAGTCGGTGCTTCCTGTCCCGGTTAACTCGATGATGCCGGCAGCCGATTCAAGGAGCATGCTGTCAAGCCGCACGGCATTGCCGGGGTAAATGCCATTGCTCACCAAATCCCCGGCGCCAGCCTTTACCTCAATCGTGGCGCCGCCAGTGCCCTTGAGGAGCACCCCGATGGGGTTGTTGGCCGTTTGTCCGGTGAAGAAGTCGATGAAAGAACTGTTGGTCCCTTTGATAACCTGATCGGTTCCTAAGCCGGTGACGCTGTCGGTGTTGAAACCCTGAAGATTAAAGAGGCTGTTAGGGGTATTGCTCCCGGCGTCGGTATCGGCGCCGAAGGTGTAAGATCCGCCATTAAACACAGCCACGGGGTTGCTGGAGTTCATGACCAGTTGACCGCCGTTGTTGTTCAAAATATCCAGGAGGTCCAAGTCTGAAGTAATGGTGCTGTTGGTGGCCTCGATTAACGACCCGCCGATCGTAGTAGCCAGGCCATCCATCCTGATAAGGCTGTCCGGTTGAAGGGGGTCCGTACCCTTTTTTTGCGTAATTGTCGAGTCGGTGAGCTGGATCTGGGGGATGGTATCGATAAGGTTGACGTCCTTAAACCCAAAGAGACCTCCGGTAACGTTTATAGTGCTGTTGTTCGTTGCAATCAGCGTCACGCCGGTTTGCGGATTGGGGCCTTTCGTTGGGCCGATATCATTATGCGTGTTGTCGTTCAGCGTTAACGTGCTGTTGTTGAGTTTGAGTAAAGGCTCATTGGTTGCGAGCGTAAAATGCGCGTCGTTGCCGCAATTATTGCAAGTGTCTTCCCCGAATGTCCTGAGCGTTACAGTAGCGTTGGTGAGATCCAGCAGCGACCCGGTAAAATTGAATGTTTGCGTGCCGTCGCCAAGTCCCAGCAGATCAGCCGTTAGCGAGCCGCCGGTAATTTTAATCACCGGCCCGGCGGTGTTGGTAAGTGTGCTCCCTCCTGTATTCCTGACCACCGGATCTGTGCCCAGATCGAGATTGAGGTTGGTTAGATCCAATATGGAGCCGCCTACCGTAACGTTGGCGCCGCCGCTCAAATTCAGCAAGGAAGTTGCCCCCAATGTCAGGCTGCCACTCGAGATGTTGGTGTTGACAACCTTGAGGAAAGGTCCGGCAGTGATGAGTGAGCCTCCGTTCATCTTCACCAGGTCTGTCCCTACGGTGACCGCGCTATCGGTGAGCTGAAAGAGCGCGTCGGGAGAGGTGCTCGTGAAGTTCCCTGAATTGTCGAAGCCGTTGCCGCCGATATTGATATTTGCGTTGGTCGCTATGAGAAGCGGCTGGCTTTGCGTGGCGGTCTGACCGGAAGACAACTGAAACAGGCTGACACCGCTGCCGGTGCTAAGCGAATCATTCGAAACCACCACTGTGGCGGGCGGAGCAAGGGGAAAGGCCGGTGGAGTTATGGGAGTCGGTGGAACGGGAGGCGAAGGAGGCGAAGACGTCGCAGGTGGAGCGGCGGGCGGCGGTCCCCCTGCAAGCGTCACCAAGACATTGGCGACTCCGGTCGCCGCGGCGGTCTGCGTCTGGCTGTTCTCGGAGCTGACCTTCCCTCCTATTTGCGATTGGCTCACGATCTGGTTGGCTTGCTGCTGGCTGATCGTCGAAATTTTTATATCGGTGCCGCTGACAGTAGCCTGAGTGTTCGGGCCAATCAGCTGACCCTGCAAGCTGACAAGGCCGGAAAGGGTGGTCACGACGGTCACGCCGCTCGCCGGGAAATATTGGAGAAACGCCAAAGTGCCGCGCACGCTGGCGACGGCGTTCGGCGTACGGATGACGATCTCGTCGCCGGGGCGCATCAGCTGCCTTGCGACATTGACTAAAATGGCCCCCGAGGATAACTCCATCGTGGACCGGGTACCGCCGGTAGGAAGAAGCTCTTCGCGCACTTCAAAACGCGACAGCTCGCGCAGCGTGACGGTGCTCTTGCCGCCGAAGAGGACGCGCACCAGGGATTTCTCCTGCGTGTCGATGGTATCGCTGACATGAACTCCGTCTTTAAAGCGCAGGGCAACCGGCCCGGGCGCGACGGCTCGGGTCAACTGCGCCTTGCCCTGAAGGGCAGTCACGACCCCTGCCGGCTGCTGCTGGGCGAAAACCTGCGCGGATGCGACGAGAATAAGCGCGCTGTGGAGGAAAACGGCCCGAATCCAATGGAGGTTTTTCAAGAAGTTCACTTTAGGTAAAAAAAAGATTGCACAATGACGTTGTTGTTATTATAGTCGCTTCGTTTTGTCAACTAAATTCATAATGTTTGATGGAGAGGATTGGACATGCGCCGAGCGTTCGTCTGCTGTTTGATAGGGTGCGGAATTCTTTTATTTTCCTCCGGGACCGCTCCGGCGCAAATCAATGTGGGCCGTTTCCAACTCGTTTCAGTCTCGGCCGGCCAGCAGGCGGGCGTTTTTCTCGTCGACACCGCGAGCGGCTGCGCCTGGCAGCTCGGCTCCAACCCGGACACTAAGCGACTCACCTTCATCGAGATGGACATCGAGAATCTCCATTGGAGCTGGGGCAGCGGCGCGCAACAGCAGCTAGGTCGCAAGATCGACGAGTCGAGCTTGTCGAGCGAGCAAAAACAGCTCCTCAAGCAGGAGCTGCAAAAGACCGCCTGCGGCTGGACGCCCATCGTGCTCACGCCTCCTCCGACAGATCCATCAACGACTCCGCCGACCGCTCAACCCGGCAAGCGCGAGGCTGCGCCCACGAAGAAGAAATAAGTCGAAGAAGAAATAAGTTTTAGATTTTCCACAACTATGAACCGGCAACTTGGTTTTTTCATCGCCGCTCTCTGTTTGACGATTTTCCCGAGCGGTTTTCACGCTCCAGTCGCCCGCGCTCAAGACACTCCCCATGAGGTAGGGATCTTTGTCGATCGGGCCGTTTTGGCCTATGAGGAAAAGCAATATGACGGGGCCCTCAAAGAGTTACAGGAGGCGTTGCGTTTAGACCCCAACAACGTCGATGCCCTCTATTATCAGGGACTGGTGTTCATCGGGCTGGAGCGAAACGCCGAGGCGCAGGCCGCGCTGGAGAAAGCCAGAGAGCTTCGTCCCGACGATCCGGACGTGGCCTTCCAGCTCGGCGTCCACTATTTCAACCAACAACAATTCGACAGAGCGGAGCCCCCGTTGCGCCAGGTTTACAGGGGCGAGCCGCGCCGCCAGAATATCGGCTATTATCTCGGCTTGATCGAATACCGGAAAAAGAAATACCGCGAGGCCGTCGAGCTCTTCCGCGCGACGGTCCCGAGCGATGAGAATTTCGCCCAGCTTAGCCGGTTTTATTCAGGCCTCGCAATGGCCAATTTGGGTTTTGCGCGGGAGGCGCGGAATGAGATCGAGGAAGCGACGCGGCTTCAGCCCGCTTCGCCGCTCACCTCGCCGGCGCAACGATTCGGCGAGGTATTGCAAACCGCGGCCGACCGCGAGCGGTTTTTTTACGGGGAACTCAAGTTCGGCGTCTTTTACGATACCAACGTTCCGGTAGTTCCCAACGCCAGCAGCGATCTCGTTGCTCAGACCATACGCGGAACGGAGGGGAGGCGGAAAAGCGAAGGGGAGATGGCCACTTTGAATCTCTCTTATACTTGGCTGAGGACTCTGGATTGGGAGGGAACGATTGCTTACCGCTTTTTCCAAACCTATAACAACCACTTGACGGAGTTTAACAACCAGAGTCACACACCGACCTTCGGCCTGACCTATAGAAGCTCAATGCTCGACATGCCTTACTTTGCCGGCCTGCAGGCGACCTACGATTTTATTACCCTGGGCAACAAGCGCTACACCGAGCGCTGGATCGTGAACCCCTATTTTTCACTGCAGGAGAACTCGGGGAATCTAACCAATTTGCAATTTCGCTTTCAGGACAAGAATTTTTTCGACGATCGCGCCGTTACTCAGCCGGGGACGCCCGTGGGCAAGTCGGAGATTCGCGATGCTTTGAACTACATGGTCGGGCTGCTCCATTTCTTCTTATTTGAGCAAGGCCGCCATAATATAAAGCTGGGGTACCAACTCGACACCGATCAGGCGAGAGGAGATAACTGGGATTACTGGGGTCATCGCCTCCTCGTCGGCGGCCTATATACGCTTCCCTGGCAGGATATTCGGCTGCGTTACGATCTGGACTATCAGTGGCGATTCCACACGCACAAGAATAGCCTGATCCCGGTGCCCGGCTTTCTCAAGCGACGCCGCGACAACGAGCCCGTCCAGCTTGTCAGCATTGCCAAGGACTTTGTCGTTGACTCCTCGAAATCTTTTTCTTTTTCGAGTTGCGATGCCGCCAAAGATCCGGTGAAGTGCTCCTTCACTGTCTCGCTGGACTATCTCTTCGACCGCAATCAATCGAACCTCAAGCCCTACGATTACAATCGCCACGTCGTCACGACCAGCCTCGCCTGGCGATTTTGAATACAAAGCCGGCGCAATCTGTTATAGGGGTTTGAGACCCCGCTGAAATCCCCTAAGAGGAGAACCGTTCATGGAAGGCCTGCCGCTTTTCCAGCGCTTGAAAACCGGCCTCGCCAAGACTCGCGAGGGTTGGGCGCAGCAGCTGGAGGGGCTGTTCAAGGAACGGAGCTGGAATGAGGCGACGCTGGCGGAGCTCGAGGAGATTCTTTTGGCTGCCGACGTGGGCGTCAAGGCCACGCAAAGATTGTCGGACACCGCGAATCTCTACGCGCGCGGCACGAGCGCGCGGGAACTTTTAACCTTTCTGCAAAAAGAGATCGCGCACATCTTGAAGGAAGCCCAGCGGCCGCTGGCGATCGCGCGCTTTGCCGCGACGCCCTGGGTCATGCTGTTTCTCGGCGTCAACGGCGTCGGCAAGACGACGACGATCGGCAAGCTGGCGGCCCACTTCCGGCGCGACGGGAAAAAAGTTTTGCTCGTTGCCGCGGACACCTTTCGCGCCGCCGCAGTGGAGCAATTGGAAATTTGGGGCGAGAGAGCCGGGGCCGAGGTCATCAAGCACCAGGCCGGCGCCGATCCGTCCGCGGTCGTCTTCGACGGGCTACGCGCGGCTAAGAAGCGCGGCGCCGACGTGGTGATGATCGACACTGCGGGCAGGCTGCACACCAAAGTCCATCTCGTGGAAGAATTGAAAAAGATCCGCCGCGTCATCTCCCGCGAAGAGCCGGGCGCGCCGCACGAGACTCTCCTGGTTCTCGACGCAACCACGGGACAAAACGGTCTCCAGCAAGCGAAGGTTTTCAAGGAAGCGCTGGACCTGACCGGTATCGTGCTGACGAAACTCGACGGCACGGCCAAGGGCGGCGTCGTCGTCGCGATTCAGGAAGAACTCCGCGTTCCGGTTCAATTTATCGGCGTCGGCGAAGAGGCCGACGACTTGCAGCGCTTCGATCCCGACACGTTCGTCCAGGCGCTGTTCGACCGGAGCTGAGCACTCCTCAATGGGAATTTCGAATAAGATAAGACGATGTGCGGCATAGCGGGTATCTTCCGCCGGCGCGGCGACGACGAATCCGATCCGCGACGGCTCGGCGCCATGACGGACGCGCTCGTGCACCGCGGTCCGGACGATCACGGTTATCTCCTCCTCGACAGCAACGACGGGAGTTTCACGCTGGGGCAGGACATATTGCGCGCGGGGCGATGCGATCTCCTGCTCGGCAGCCGGCGGCTGGCCATCATCGACACCTCGCCGGCGGGCCGCCAGCCGATGACGAACGAAACGCGCGACCTCTTCCTCGTTTTCAACGGCGAAATCTACAATTACCGGGAGCTCGGACGCGACCTGCGCGCGCGCGGCCACCGCTTCTCCTCCGACTCGGACACCGAAGTCATCGTTCACGCCTATGAGGAATGGGGTCCGGGCTGCGTCGCGCGTTTCAACGGCATGTGGGCGTTCGCGCTCTGGGATCAGCGCCGGCGCGTCCTGTTTTGCTCGCGCGACCGCTTCAGCGTCAAACCTTTCTACTATTACATCGATGAAAACGTGTTCATCTTGGCATCCGAGATCAAGGCGATCCTCAGCGCGTTGCCCCAACGTCCATCGCCCGACTGGGGCTCGATCCATGCGTTTCTCACGCGCAACGCCCTCTGCCACACGGACAAGACGTTGTTGGAAGGCATCAAGCGCCTGCCTCCCGCGCACAACCTTTTCGTCGCGAGCGATCGCCTCGAGTTGACGCCGTACTGGGACTGCGACTCGCCGAGCGAGGCGTACGATTACAGCCGGCCCCGGGAAAACTTCGCCGAGCTGCTCGACGACAGCGTGCGGCTACGGCTGAGGAGCGATGTGCCGGTCGGCATCTCGCTCAGCGGCGGCATGGACTCCAGCTCGATCGCCGCGCTCGCGCGGCGCCATATCGGCGCGGGCGCGCTCAAGGTGTTTACGGCAGCGTTTCCCGGAACGCGGCACGACGAACGACATTATGCGGAGCTCGTCGCGCGGCGCTTCGGAGCGGAGTTCCACGTCGCGGAGTATCGACCGAAGAGCCTTATCGAAGATCTCCGGCGCGTGATCCGGCACATGGACCAGCCTGCCCCCATCTCTCAGGTCCTGCCGCGTTGGCATTTGATGGGCCTCGCCGCCGAGCACGTCAAGGTCCTCCTCGAAGGGCAGGGCAGCGACGAAATGCTCGCCGGCTATCCGAGCCGATACTTCCGGCCTTGGATCTACGACGAGTTGGACCATTTGATATCCCGCAATTTCGTCCGGAGTTCCGCAAGACTCGCCGCGGTCGCTGTCGAGAAGTTCCGCCGCTCCGAGGTAAATCCGCTGCAAGCCATATCCCGCCGCGTCTTTCGTATCCTGAAACGCCGTCTCCGAGCCAGGGCGGCCGGCCACCGCGCGCTCACGCCCGCCTTCCGGGAACTCGGCCGTCGGTTCAACGAAGGATTACCGCCCGGGCAACGACACGGCGCCCGGCTTACAAACGCGCTGCTGAACGACCATGGCCGGGACATCCTTCCGTGTCTGTTGATGTTCGGCGACGCGATCAGCATGGGTCACTCGGTCGAGGCGCGGCTGCCCTTTCTCGATTACCGGCTGGTCGAGTTCGTGTTCGGATTGCCGACTCAATGGAAGTACGACGGTATCGAGACGAAGATCGTTCTCAAGCGCGCAATGAAAGACGCGCTGCCGGCGGAGATCCTGGCCCGTAAAGACAAAATCGGCTTTGCGACGCCGATCGATCGGTGGATAGAAAACTTTCTCGATTCCGAAGTTCGACCGCTTCTGCTCTCCTCGCGCGCGCGCAGTCGCGGCATCTTCGAGAGCGCGGAAATCGAGAAGACACTGGTGCGATTCGCCGCCGGCAACCATGCCGCGAGCAGCCTGATTTTCCGCTGGCTATCGCTGGAGATCTGGTTTCAGATCTACATCGACGGCGCCGCTCCGCTTGACTTCGCGAGGTCAAGCGTCTAGCTTGAACGCCGGACGAGGAGACGCTCCGATGTCGAGTGAACTCACACAAACCGCTGAACAGCCGACCGTGAAGCTGACCGACCAGGCGATCCGGCAGGTAAAGGCCATTCTGGCGCGTGAGAACATGGAGGGCTATGGTCTGCGCGTCGCCGTCGTCAGCGGCGGCTGCTCCGGTTTTTCCTACGGCCTCGACTTCGAGAAGCAGGAGAGAGCAGGCGACCTGGTTCTGTCGATGGACGGCGTCAATATCTATCTCGATCAAGCCAGCGCCAAACATTTGGCCGGAACCGTCATCGACTACGCGAGCGGGCTCCACGAGTCCGGCTTCAAGTTCAGCAATCCCAACGTGAAGGGCACCTGCGGCTGCGGCACGTCGTTTTCAGCATAAAGCTAAGAAGCTATCGGCTCTCAGCTAATCCTTAAAAATCTTTTTCCTTGAATTCTTCTGAAGCTGAAGGCTGAACGCTGACGGCTTCTTTGCTTATACTATGAAAGCAATTCAGCTTCACGGCTACGGCGGCATCGACAAGCTTCGCTACGAAGAAGCGGAGGCGCCGAAGCTCGTCTCCCCCACCGAGGTGATCGTCGAGCTCAAGGCGGCGGCGCTGAACCATGTCGATATTTGGAATCGCCTCGGCCTCACCGGCATGGAAGTCGAAATGCCGCATATTCTCGGCGGCGACGGCGCCGGCGTCGTGGTCGAGACCGGTCCGGAAGTCGCCAACGTAAAAAAGGGCGACGCGGTCTGCCTCTATCCGGCGACCGGTTGCGGGAAATGCGAGTTCTGTCTCACGGACAGCGATTTCATGTGCATTCATCTCCGCGTGCTGGGAGAAAGGCTCAAAGGGACCTACGCGGAGTACGTGAAATTGCCGGCGCAGAATTGCTTTTCCATCCCGCCGGGATTTTCTTTTGAAGAGGCGGCGGCCTTTCCGCTGGTTTTTTTAACCGTCTGGAGAAAGCTCGTCACCAACGCGCGGCTTAAACCGGGCGAGCACGTGCTCGTTCTCGGCATCGGCGGCGGCGTCGCCACGGCCGCGTTGCAAGTGGCGAAGCAGATGGGAACGCATGTAATCGTGACTTCGAGCAGCGACCACAAGCTGGAGCTCGCTCGCAACTGGGGCGCCGACCACGGCATCAATTATCTCAAGAGCGATTTCGCCAAGGAGACGCGCGCTTTGACCCAAAAGCGCGGCGTCGATGTCGTGGTCGATTGCGTCGGCGGCGACGGTTGGGTGAAGAGTCTGGCGGCGCTCGCCAAAGGCGGCCGGCTCGTAACCTGCGGCGCGACCGCGGGCGCTTCGCCTCAGACCGACATTCGGCGCATCTTCTGGAACCACCTCAGCATCTTCGGCTCGACGCTCGGCAGCCGGGAAGAGTTTCGCCAGATTCTAAATTTTCTCCGCAACACCGCCATTCGGCCGATCATCGACGAAGTGTTTCCGTTGCCGGAGACGGCGGCCGCGCACCGGCGTCTGGAGCGCGGCGAGCAGTTCGGCAAGATCGTTCTCAAGATCGCCGATTAAAGATAGACAAAGCCGGAGAAAAAAACTATTTTAGCGGGCATGAGAGTGATCGGCGGCTTGGCCAAAGGACGCCGCCTGAAGTCGATCAAGGGGCGCGCGCTGCGTCCGACCGCCGACCGCGTGAAGGAGGCGCTGTTTAATATTCTGCCGCGCGATCTTTCCGGCCGGCGGGTGCTCGATCTCTTCGCCGGGACGGGAAACTTGAGCGCGGAAGCGCTGAGCCGCGGCGCCGAGCGCGCGGTGCTGATCGATTTCTCACGCGAGGCGACGCAGGTGATCGAGGAAAATTTGCGCGCTCTCGGCTTCGCGGCGAAATCGCGCGTGTTGACGGCGTCGGTCTTTAAGGCCGCGCGCGCGCTCGCCCGCAGCGGCGAAAGGTTCGAGCTGATTTTTCTCGACCCTCCTTACGATCAGGGTCTCGTCGAAGATACGTTGAGGACCATCGCCAAGGAAGGACTGCTGGCGGAGGAGGGCGTGCTGGTCGCCGAGCACAGCGTGAGGGAAAAAGTCCAAGAGCGGTACGGCGGCGACCGCGCGCTCGCTTGCACGGACCAGCGTCGCTACGGCGACACGCAGCTATCGTTTTTCCGCTGTGTAGAACCGACGCCTTGATACGAGGGACGAAACAATGGCCAGGACGAAAATTGCGATTTACCCCGGATCTTTCGATCCGATCACCAACGGCCACGTCGATCTGGTGAAGCGCACGCTGGGTGTGTTCGACCGGGTCGTCGTGGCCATCGCGCGCAATCCGGACAAGGACAATTCTCTTTTCACGCTCGAAGAGCGGCTGGAAATGATCCGCGAGGTTTTCAAGAGGTTCGGCAGCCGCGTGAAGGGGGAAAGCTTCGACGGGCTTCTGGTCAACTACGCCAGGAAGAGCGGGTCCAAAGTCATTATCCGCGGGCTTAGAGCCGTTTCCGACTTCGAGTACGAGTTCCAGATGGCGATGATGAACCGCGAGCTCGCGCCCGGCATCGAGACGCTCTTCATGATGACCGGCCAGGCCCATTTTTATGTCAGCTCTCATCTCGTCAAAGAGGTTGTGGGCCTGGGCGGCGACGTTTCCTCTCTTGTGCCGCGGGTCGTGCAAAAAAAATTGCGCGAGAAATTCGAGTAGGACTTGCAATGAAGCTGAGTAAAAGAACCCAGGCGATCAAGCCGTCCGTGACACTGGCTTTGGCCGCCAAGGCGCAAGTCCTGCGGGCCGAAGGCATCGACCTCGTCAACTTCACCGCGGGCGAGCCTGACTTCGACACTCCCCAACGAATCAAGGACGCCGCCGTTCAGGCGCTTCACAGGGGCATGACGAAATACACCGACGTCAGAGGCATCGAGCCGTTGCGTCTGGCGATCGTCGAAAAATATAAGCGGGAGTACGGCCTCGAATACAAGAAAGAGCAAGTGCTGGTAAGCTGCGGCGGCAAGCACGCGCTCTACAATATTTTGCAAGCCCTTCTCGACGAAGGCGACGAAGTCGTCATCCCCTCTCCTTATTGGGTCAGTTATTCCGACATGGCGCTTTTAGCCGGCGGCGTTCCGAAGCTCGTCCAGACCACCGAAGCGAACGGCTTTCGCATCACGGCCGAAGAGCTCAAGCGCGCGCTGACGCCGAAGACGCGGATCTTTATTCTCAACAGCCCGTGCAATCCGACCGGCGCGGCTTACAGCCGCGAAGAACTGGAGAGCCTGTGCAGTGTCCTGGAGCAGCACGACTGTCTGATCATCTCCGACGATATTTACGAGAAAATCGTTTACGACGGTTTCCGCTTCCACACGATCGCGGCGCTCAGCCCGAAGCTTCGCGACCGGACGATCATCTGCAACGCCGTATCGAAGACGTACGCCATGACCGGCTGGCGCATCGGCTACGCGCTTGGAGCCGCGGAAATTATTTCCGCCGCGAGCAAGATCCAGAGCCAGAGCACGTCCAATGCGACTTCGTTTGCCCAGGCGGGCGCGCTGGAAGCGCTCCAAGGGCTTCAGGACGAGGTCCCGGTCATGGTCGGCGAGTTTCATAAGCGCCGCGACGTGATCGTCGCCCGCTTGAACGCGATTCCCGGACTTCGCTGCTTCAAGCCGCAGGGCGCGTTTTATGTTTTTCCCAACGTGCGGGCGCTGTTCGGAAAGACTTTCAAGGACAAGAAGCTCGCGTCCGCCGCCGACGTGATCGACTATTTTCTCGAAAGCGCGCGCGTGCTCGCGGTGCCGGGAGAAGATTTCGGCTCGACGGAAAATATTCGGATCAGCTACGCGACTTCTTTGCCGGAAATCGAGAAGGGCTGCGAGCGGATCGCAGCCGCGGTCAAAAAACTCGGTTAGAGCCGAGCGCAGAGTTTTTAGCCGACCTTTGGTCTCTCTCCCGTTTTCTTATAGCGAAAATAATCGCGGATAATCTGCGCGTGGTCGAAGACGATCGGCACAGGAAGATCGCCTTCGCGGAAAATCCGCGCGGTCTTCGCGTCGTCCGCTCCCCGGGGATTTCCTTCCGCCGTCGCAATGAAAACAGTCGAGATCGCGTGGTGGCGCGGATCGCGCTTGGGATCGGAGTAGGTGTGAAACTGCTCGATGAGCTTGATGTCGAGCGATGTTTCCTCTTTCGCCTCTCGCACCGCCGCGCGCTCCAGGCTCTCGCCGTAATCGACGAATCCTCCCGGCAGCGCCCAGCCGTGCGGCGGATTTTTTCTCTCGATCAAGACGACGCCGCCGCCGATCTCGATCAGGATATCGACCGTCGGCAAAGGATTTTTTCTTTCTTGCCGCGCCATCGCCATCTAACTTGACTCTGCCGGGACCGCCATGTAGAAGTATGAGTTCACGAGTTATCGCGGGGTGGAGCAGCCTGGTAGCTCGCAAGGCTCATAACCTTGAGGTCCCGGGTTCAAATCCCGGCCCCGCAACCAAATCTTTCGAGGGGTTATCCGCTTGCGGTTCGAAAACGGTTTGATCTAGGTTAAGCCGTAAGGTCCCACAGTAGTCCGCCTGGATCATCGACAACGATGTTCCGCAATATTGGGCCACCGCAAGCGGATTTTCCCCGCGTCTGATCGTCTCTGTGATAAACGTGTGCCGGGTCGCGTAAAACTTTCTGTGTCTGATCTCAAGCTTCCGTAACGGCTCAGCCCAATTGTGCTCGCTCCATTTCTTCGCGTTCATAGGCTCACCGAATTTGTTTACAAACACGTATTTGAGACCAAGCGGGCGCGACGGAAGCAAAGCGAGCACTTTAACCACGAGATCAGAGATCCTGATCGTCCGATTGCTCCCTGAAGTTTTCGGCGCTGAGTCAGTCCCCATATAGCGCGACTTCGTGATAATGATCGTCTTTGCCTCAAGATCGAAATCGTCCCACCTAAGCGCCGCCGCCTCAGACGGCCTCATCCCGGTATGAAAAAGAGTAAAAACCCACGGATAGTAGAAAAAATCCGTGTCGATCCAATACTTGATGATCCTGTCTCGCTCCTCGGCAGTGAACGGATCTGGCCTTCTTCTGGGCATGGCGGGCCATTGGACGTCAATAAAGGGGTCCCTACCCTTTAGCTCGTCGATTTCCGCGCGGGCGTCCCGGTAAAGCGCCCGGAAAGAGCCGTCGATAATGTTCCGTGCAGTCTTGACGCTCAAGCCCTTACGGAGCAGCTCAACGCGAAAATCCGTCAGATCAGCGGTTCCAACCGCTAGCAAACGTATTTGCCGGAACTTCGGCAGAATGTAAGTGTTGAAATGCTGATTATAATCACGAACCTGAGACCTTCTGAAAAGAGGCTCAATCTTCTTTAGAATCCATGAGTCAAAAAACTCTTTCACCGTGGGAGTAGGGTTTAACCCGTACTTCCCCTTGATGTGCTCTTTGAGCCGGTGCTCGGCCAGACCCTTTTTCGTGGTCTTAAGCGACCGAATCAGACCGCCGTCCACCAGGTAGTACGTAGAGCCGCGATCCTTGCGCTGTTTTATGTGTGGAGCCAAGCAACATCTCCTGAATTGGAATCTTTAGCCCATCACTTAGCCGGTACAATACGTCTAGCCTTCGTGGAACTTTGCCGTCAAGAATCTCTGCCAGGGTTTTGTTGTTCATATGGCAGTTCACAGCCGCGGCAGTCTTGCTCCAACCATTGGCCTTCATCGCTTGAACGATACGCGGCACATCAATCTGGACCTCCATATCTCACCCCCCACCACCAACCCAGCACCCCAACTCTAACCGAAAACAATTTTTCTCAGGCCCGGCTCACGCTGATTCTGCATCGCCTCACGGATTGCGGCTCGGGCACCCTTAGCAAGGCTTTTTAGGCCATGCGATTTGAGCGTCGCGGCCAGATAGAACAATGTAGCAGCCCGCATAAACTCGCTAACCTTCATGTCCAGGCTTTCAGCGGCATCCTCGAAGGCTTTCTTATCCCGTGGAGTCATGCGAACCATAATGACTTCGCTCCTCTCCTCTTGTGCCATAATGCCCTCCGTGTATAGATCGCGTATATCAAAGTAGATCAGCCCTTGTCAAGGGCTTTATCCATAAGCGCTACTTTGACCGTATATAACAAGTGAACCGGACCCCCACTCTACTCGGGGTCAGACGTGCAACCGAGCGGCTCTCCCGCCAGAGATCCCTTATAATCCCAATATCCTACAAGCGGACATAACCGCCCGTAATTCGCCGCTGGCACGAGAGCCGCAGTATCGTGCTTACATCGTGGCTGTTTTCAGATGAAAACGCCCTTGGGTGGGTGGGGCCGTTTTCCTAAGAAACACGCACGTGTTAAACCGAGCCGGAAATGCTATCCTTAGCCCTGCCGATTCCTAGATTTGATGGACATGTCTATTGCAAGTCACGATGAAAAAGCCCTGCCCGTTCTGTGACCGCAAGAAACTCGAGCCGCGCGTTTTCTATGAGAAGGATTGGTGTGCGTTCCTCGCGGCACCATATCATACAAAGGGTCATGCGATCTTGGCGGCCAGGACACTCGACAAGAACTGCCCAACTGGTCTGGGACAACCGATTCTAAAGAGTCTCGGTAATGATCTCGCAAGAGTCGCGGATGTCCTGCAGAAACATTACAAGCCGAAGGACATCCTTGTCGCCTCAGTCCGCGGCGACATCCCGCATACTCATTTTCACTTGATTCCGTTGTGGCCCCACGAGGAACGGAAGTGGCG
>JBGPTS010000066.1:0-17540 GCA_041490745.1 Binatia bacterium
AAACTGCCCAGAGAACTCGATGTGGAGCGGATCTGCAGCTTCCGCTATGAAGCTACGGTCGGCAACGACAACGCTGTGCGACTGGCCGGAGTGATCTTAGATATCCCCGAAGGGCCTCGTTACCGAGGTTACGCCAAACAACGTGTCGAGGTGCGCCATCTCCTCGATGGCCGCTGGCGCATTTACTTAAAAGACGAACTTCTATTGGAGACCGACAAACCTGACTTGAAGATGCCCTTACGCACTATGAGACGCAGACACCGAGAACGTTTGAGAGGGGTGACATTTTCGCTGAGCAGTTAAGGGGACATATTGCCTGAGCTACAACAGGACGTGTCCGGCTTGAGGCGATTGTTGACAACCCGGGTGGCGCGGCCTACATCTTGTCGAATGAAAACTTGCCGCGTCTGGCTGCACCTCACACTTCCGGAACAGGAATCGCGCACGCTGGAGAGCGCGTTTCCGAACGTTCAATTCGTCAGGGGCGACGACGGCGCAGCGCAAGCCGCCGAGTTCGACGCCGTGTTTACCGAAGAGCCGTTGCCCGACGATTTCGTCCGGCGCATGCCGAAGCTCCGCTGGCTTCACGTCACGCGCGGCGGCGCCAACGTCTATCTCACTCCCGAAGTAAGGCGCCGGCCGATCGACGTCACCGGCTCAAAGGGCATTCACGGCCGGTCCTTTTCCGAATTCGCCTTAGCCTGTATCTTCGCGCTGGCGAAAAAATTCCCGCAATTGTCGGAATTTCAAAAAAAAAGAGAATGGCGGCGCATCGAGCCGGACGAAGTGGAGGGTAAAACCGTAGGTATCGTCGGCCTCGGCACGGTGGGCTCCGATCTCGCGCGCAAAGCGAAAGCTTTGGGCATGAGAGTCGTCGCCACCAAGCGGACGGTCGGCGACAAGCCGCCGTACGTCGATGTCCTCGGCGGTCCCGACTTTCTCCCGCACCTGCTCGCGCAGTCGGACTTCGTTGTTCTGTGCATGGCGTCGGTTCCTTCGACCGAGAGGATGATCGGCGAAAAAGAGCTGCGCGCCATGAAGCCAAGCGCTTATTTAATCAATTTGACCGGCGGCAAAGCGGTCGAAGAGGCGCTCTTGACGCGCGCGCTCAAAGAGAAATGGATCGCCGGCGCGGCGCTGGACGCCTTTGCGAAGCAGCCTTTACCGCCGGAATCCGAGCTTTGGAATTTGTCCAACGTGATGATCAGCGCGCGCGTCGCCGGCGCCGCCGCGCAGAAGTGGGAACTTGTGATGCCGATCTTCGCCGACAATCTCCGGCGCTTCATCGCCGGAGAGAAGCTCAGAAATCTGGTCGATAAGGAGCTCGGCTACTGACTTCACGGAAATAAAACCGCGGGCGGACTGCGGTCAGCGATAGAGACGGGAGAAAAAACCTTCCTGCTCGATCTCCCTCAGAATGGAAACGTCGATGAAGTCGGCGGGATTTTTTCCTTTCACCAGCGGCTGAGTCGCTGCCGTCTCGTCAATGGCGTTCTCCACCGCGGCTTCCAAGGGATAAGGTTTTGCAGGGATCGTTCCCAGGAAATAGTTCTTGTGCATCGACTCCAATATCTTCGGGTTCTCGATCCGCAAATATTTGCCGAGTATCCGCGTGGCTATTTCCTTGTTGCTTCTGCCCAGCCAGATGCCTTCGCTGAAGGCCATGAGAAACGCTTTGACCGCATCGCGGTGATCTTTCAAAAACTGCCGCGTGGCCGCGAAATCGCCGCCGGTCGCGACCACGCCCCAGTCGGTCAGGTCGCCGAGAATGGACACTTTCCTGCCGCGTAATTCCAATTGCGAGACGTTGTCTGCCGTGCCCAGCGTAGCGTCTATTTTTCCCTGGAAAATCAGTTCGATTCTCTGATCCGACCGGCCGATGCCGGTTGGAATGAGCACGATGTCTTTCCCGGGAACCAGACCCAGCTTCGGCAGCAGCCGACGGAGCAACAAGTCGGAGCCGGCGCCGACGAAGCTCGTGCCGACCACTTTTCCTCTGAGCCCCTCCAACGAGGCGATCGATGGATGGGCGATCAGTTTGTACGGAATGGGGCCCGAGCCGGCGAAGATCGCGATCGGGGCTCGGCTGCCGGCGGCCACGGCGGACGAAGCCGTATCGGAGACCACGTGCACGTCTCCGGCGAGAAGCGCGCTGTACGATGCCGATCCCGACCGGATATGGATCGGCGCCACTTCGACGCGGTGCTTCTCGAAGAGTTTCATCTCCTTCGCGATCCAGAGCGGCCCGCGTGTGGCGCTCATCGACGCAATCGACACGCGCAGCAACGGCAGATTCCTATCTTCAGCCTCCGCCGGGGCCGAGAGCGACGTCACAATCAGCAGCGCCGAACAATAATGTATATACCGCACGGCGATTTCCTTCTAAGAGTGCTTCCATAACGTTCTTCCGATCGCACTGTCAAGATAAAAGAAATGACAAAAAGAATGTCTTGGGCTCACTTGTCACGGTCGATTCGGGTGTGCTAGTGATTTTTGTGGATTCCGAGAAGGCAAGCGGAAAGGAGACGGGCATGGCTTCTATTCTTTATTTAGCGACCGACGAAGGCGTCGTTACCGTGAAGGGCGACGAGAGCGGATGGAAAATCGAAAAGCAGGCGCTCGAAGACTGGGACGTTCAGGAGGTGGCGGTTTCTCCGTCACGGCCCGGCCGGCTCTTCGCCGGCACGCGCGGAGACGGCGTATGGGTCGGTGCGGACGCCGGCAAGAGCTGGAACAAGCCCTGCTACGGCAAGCGGGGGCCGGGCAAGGTCAGATGCGTAACGGTAGATCCGCACGATCCCGACACGATTTACGCGGGAACCGAACCGATTGATATCTTTGTCAGCCGCGACGCCGCCAAAAGTTGGGAGCGGCTGGATTCGGTCTGGAACGTTCCCTACGTCGCCTCGGTCGATTACCCGGTCTCTACCGTGGAGCCTCACGTCCGGGACATCACCATCGATCCGAAAAATCCCAAAACGATTTACGCCGCTCTGCAAGTCGGTTACATGCTGAAGAGCGGCGACGGCGGGAAAAGCTGGAAGCTTTTGAACCGGGGAGTGGACGCGGACGTGCATACGATCGTCGTCGATCCGCGCGATACGAATTCGCTTTTTATCGCGACCGGCGGCCACGACTTTAGATTGGGCCAGGCGCCGGGCCGCGCGCTGTACAGCAGCCGCGACGGAGGCGAAAGTTGGACGCCGACGGCGATGGACTTTCCCCATGAATATTCGGTGCCGCTGGTGATGCATCCGAAAAATCCCAACGTCCTTTTCTCCGCCCTCGCCAAAGGCCAGCCGGGACAATGGAGAAAAAGGGAAACGGGAGCGGAGTCGATGCTGATCAGAACGACGGACGGCGGCAAGAGCTGGCAGCCGTTGAACGGGACCATGTCGACCCAAGGCAAGGATTTTCCCGAAGCCATTGCGCTCGATCCCGCCGATCCGAATCGTGTCTTTGCCGCGATGCGCGGCGGCGAGCTTTACGCCAGCGCCGACGGCGGTGACAAGTGGAAAAAATTGGACGTGAAGGTGGGAGCGGTCTCGGACATGAAGTGCGTGGCGGCGTAAGAGAAAAAGCCGTGGTCGTGATCGTGTCTCGTGATCGTTGGGAGCTAGAGAAATAAGGAATCTAAATCCACGCCGCAAATCCCATTCCACAGCCGACGCCGTTGGGAGTTCGATAGAGCGGCTGGTAATCGATCATCGTCGCTGGCCGGTCTGCGACAGCCGCCGCCACGATCCAGTTGCGGATTTCGGAAGTGCCTTCGATTAAAACGGAAGATTCCATCTTCTGTAAAAACCCCTGATCGTTTTTCTCCAGCGCGCCAATAAGATTCGCATCCAGCTTCTCGTCGATCTTCGTGTGGCTCAAGCCGCCTGAGCCGATGACGACTACCCTTCTCGATTGTGAAAAAGCGTGGATAGCCGACGCCAGCGCCTTGCCGAATTGAAAGCATCTTTTGGCGGAGGGCGCCGGCGGATAGTAAGTGTTCACCATGACGGGGACGATCGCGAAGCGCGCCTCGGGCGTGAGAAATTTGAGCACGCGCGCGAAGGCGTGGCCGAGCCCGCCCTCGTAGCGTGTTTTTTTCGAGTAGGAAGGATCGAACCCGTCGTTCATCAGCCCGTCGATCAACGCCACGCCCAGTGCGTCGTCAACCCGGTAGCGCGCGCGATTTTCCGAATACGGCTGTTTGAGATACCGGAGACTCGTGCTCGCTTCCACTTCCTTGCCGATGAAGATCGTGAACGGCGGCATGTTGTCATCAATTAAATTCTCGTGCTGGTCGTCGCCGACGAGCACGAGCGTGTCGGGACGAAGCGCATCTAATTTTCCGCGCAACTCACCGATCGCCGCCATGCAGCGGTCCCATTTCGCCTGCTTCACGTCCAACGTCTCTTTCGCCAACTCGGGCCTGACCGGCAGCGGGTCCCAGCTCCGCGTATTGAGCAATCCCCACTGCTCCGGCGGGAGCATCAACTGCGGCGCGTGAGACATGGCGAGGCAACCGACGATTTCAGCCATAAAACTTACTTCGCAAAGATTAAGACACCATCCCGTTTCCCTTGTCAATCGGCGAAACGCTGGGATATAAACGGTTCCAGCGACGATCATCGAAAGGAGCGAACATGGCGAAAAGAACCTCGATCGATATTCCGGGCCTGGCTCACGGCGTCCCGATTCCCAACGGAGCGAAAATAGGCAATATGGTATTCTCCTCGGCCATCTCGGGTAAAAACACGGAGACCGGCAAGCTGCCGCAGGATCCGGACGAGCAAGCGGAAGTGCTCTTCCAGAACGTGCGAAAATTTATGGAGCTGGCCGGCGGGACGCCGGAGAACATCGGCAAGATGACGGTGTTTCTGCGCGACGAAAAATATCGCGACTCGATCAACAAGGCCTGGCTCAAGATGTTTCCCGACGAACACAACCGCCCTGCCCGCCATGCGGTCAAAGCGGACTTGCGCGGAGAGGTGCTGTTTCAGGTCGAGATCATCGCGGCGCTCTAGAGGAAGGATGAAGGCGGAGGGATGAAGGATGAATCAACGATTCACGTTTTTCTTTTCATCCCTCATCCCTTATCCCTCATCCTTTTGAATACGCCCACTCGTAATCGCGATTGCGGTACGCCTCGTCCGGCATCAAGCTGGTGAGGCGACGCTTCCCCAGCTCCGCCTCGAACCTCGCGCGCACCGATGGATCCTCGTCCGTATATTCGATCTGGTCGCGCGCGCGGTCTTCGACTTTTTCGCTGATGCCGCTGAAGCCGCGCGGCGGATGGATGGCGAGATAGCGCGCCGGAGCGGAACCGACATTGAAGTGTTGATGGAACCAGCGATTCGGCGGCACGAAGGCGCTCGCTTCGTGCCACGGGATCACTACTTTCTCTCCGCCCTCCGGCCACATGATCGAATAGCCTTCGCCCGCGGGAATGACAATTAAAAAGCCCGGCCCGTGGCGGTGGCCTTTTTTATAAGTCCGCGCCGGAAAAACCGACATGTGGCCGGAGATCGGCGAGCCGGGAAATCCGACCCAGACCACGTGGCCGCCGGCGCCTCTGCGCTTGAACGTCTCGAGCTTATCCCACGCGCGCATGTCGGGAAAGAAATTCCCTACCCAGAGATTTCTCCCTTCGTCCCGTCCGCCGTCCGGAATCCATTCGACCTTGGCCTCGGAGTAGGCGTCGCCGTTGGCGTCGAGGCGGCTGAAATCGGTGAGCGGATTCTTAAACATAAAATCCGGATTGGGAATCGCGGCCATCGCCAGCGGCAGATAGTTGCAGTGCAGCAGTCGTACCGTCTGGTTGCCCTGGAGATTGCTCAACTGCCAGTGGCAGGTTCCCGGTATCATGAACATGCTATGGCTCTGCCATTCGAAAATTTTCTTCCGCTTCTCGTCGGTCCAGACCGTCGTGATGCCCCGGCCCTGCAAAACGTAGACCGCCTCGTCGAACGCGGCGCGCACCGGCGGCAGCGTTTTTCCCGGCGCGATCTCCGTCACGTAAGCGCCCGTCACTCCTTCCTGGCCCGCGAGCTGCAAAAACGCGGCGGCACAATCACGCTCGTCCCAGCGGCCCAGCTCGATCGTCCGCAGGTCCTCGACGTAATAGCCTTTGTAGATCGGCACGCCTAGCGACTCGATCCACTTGTCGTAAGGACTCACCCTCTGCCACACGGTGACGCTCTTTTCAGCCATAGAATCTCCAATTCATTTCTTCTTCTCAGCCAGCGCACTCCGGACCGGATCGAGAACTTTCGCCGGATAGTAAACGGTGTAAGGAGTCGTCGGCCCGCCGGTGTAAACATCGGCGAGATATTTTCCGGCGCGCCGCTCCGCCATGATGCGCGGCCCAGGCTGGTTGCCGCGCCCTGTGACCGTGGTGACGGCGACTTCGGGGTATTGTTTCTGAAAGACTTGCGCGATCGCTTCGAGCTCGCCGTCGCCCTGATAGAGATATAAGGATAACTTGCCTTCTTTTTTTGCCGCGGCGACCGTCCGCTCCCACTTCAGGGTCGCGCCATCCGCGCCAAAGGAGTACGTGATCGAGAATTCCGAGACGACAAGGACACAGAGAAATAATCGCGCCGTGGCAAAGCAGTATCGACTCACGGCGTCTCTCGCGCTTACGCCGGCACTTTAAGGATCGACCGGTATCGCCGCGAGTAGCGCGCCCGCGCGCCGAGGCGGCCCGTCAAGAATTTTTCCCGGCTCTCGGTCGGCAGATCGAGGCACACGTTGGCGCCACGATCGCGGAAGACGTTCATCGGGTCTTTGCCTTCCTGGACGAGCTTGATCTGATGATCGAGCAGATGGCGGTACATTACGATGCCGCGGTCGGATTCGCCCAACAGCTCCTGCGTGCGGTCGAAGACCGGCTGTTGCGAGACGAAGATCGCGTTGTCCTGCGGATCGACGTCGCTGTTCAGTTGATCGAGCGGCGGCTGGCCGTGCTCGTCCAGCACCGGCGAAGGCATCTCGTAGAGCGGTATCTCTTCGGGATTTTGCCGGCCGCCCGCGTCCACCGGATGGACGGAAAAATACCACTGCGCGGTGTGCGTCCCGTCGACCGGAACGCGGAAGCGCAGCATGTCGGGCCCTTTTTGCGTGCTCGGAAAAACCAGCCAGTGGCCGATCTTCCAATCGTCGGCCTCCTCCGTCTCGCCCTCCAAAATGCGCCGCTTGATGATTCCGTACTTCGCCAGGTCGAAGGCGATCTTCAGGTGGCGAATCCGCTTGCGGCTGCGCTCGCCCTTCCCCGTCCGCTCCGCGGCATAAGTGCGGAACTCTCCGTGCAGCCATTCGACGTGAACCGGATCGAGAATGTTCTCCGCCGCCTGCAGCCAGTTGCACGCGGTCACCGTGTGGCCGATTTCGCGCCAGACGTTCTCCTCGACCAGAAGGTCCCAGCGCGGCAGCAACGGAACCGGTTTCGGCCCGATGTAGCCGAAGACGAGACCGCCCAATTCCTCGGCAGCGTATGCGGGCAATTGAATCTGGTCCTTGAACGTCTTGTCGCCGCGCACCGTTTCCTCGAAGGGCTGCTCCAGACAGCGTCCAGCGGCGCTGAACTTCCAACCGTGATAAGGACACCGAAGGCCGTCGGCTTCCGGCATGCCGTAAACCAGATTGGCGCGCCGGTGGGGACAGTACGCCCCGATCAAGCCGAGCCTTCCCTGCTTGTCGCGGAAAAGCACAAGCTCTTCGCCCAGTATCTTCACGTATTTCGTCGGATGACGCGCCAACTCGGAGGCCGCCGCCACCGGATACCAGTAGCGGCGCAGCAGCTCGCCCACCGGAGTTCCGGCGCCGACTTGCGTCAATCGTTCGTTTTCTTGTTTTGTCAGCATAAGTACCTCGCAGTAAAAATCTTAGCTAAGAAGCGATCAGCCGTAAGCTCCAGACCCTTCTTATATCCGAGTGTCGGCCGGTGCTCGCGCGGAGAGCCTGTGCGTCCGACACCGCCGATCGGAATAAGCAGTACCTATCGCACAGGCTCAGAGCGCGGGCGCCGGCCGACGCTCTCTCCCCTCCCTCACTTCCCCGCCCCCAACGCCTGATTCACGACCTTCATCATCGGCTCGGTGTCCATCCATTCGGGCGTCCAGGTAACGATGTACTTCGCGCCGTCGCGCCGCCGCATGTACGGCTTCACGTCCGTCTTGGGAATATCGACGCGCAGCGAATCGTTCGTCTGCCCCTCTTTCTGTACCGCGATTTGGCCTTCGCGCGAGAGCAGCCAGTTGACGAGAATCTTCGCCGCGTTCGGATGCGCCGCCTTGTCCATCAGCACGAAGGTAAACGCGGCCGGCTCAAGCGCCGCGCCCTCTTTCCAGCCGGCGGTGTCCATTACGTTGATCGCGAGTCCCTGGGCGCGCGCCTGAAGGATGTCGTCGCCGTTGCCGAAAAGCAGGATGGAAAATTTTCTAGCCGCCACCCAGTCGATCGCCTGGCGATATTCGCGCGAGAGCGTCACGTCGCTCTCGCCCAGAAGCCGCTGGAGATAGCGCGGGCCGAGCTGAGGATTGTAATAAACGAAGCGCGCGCCGCTTCGCCCGTAGCCGCCGGCGCGCGGGTCCATCGCGACGATCTTTCCTTTCCACTTATCCAGCAAGTCCCAATAAGAGTTCAAATCCGCGGGCTGGACGAGATCGGTGTTGTGCGCGACGAGATTGCTCGACACGCTGCCGACGGAGACGAAGATGTAGCGGCCTTCGGGGTCGGCATATTGATGCCTGCCCTGCCACCACTTCGATTCGTCTTTGACTTCCGGCAGGATAAACGCCGACGCCATCGGCTGCAGCGCCTTGGCCTGATAGAGCGTGTACGGCGAAGTGTTGCCGATCCGCGCGACATCCGCTAGATATTTTCCCCCGCGCCGCTCGGCCATGATGCGCGACAGCAACTCACTCCCTTTTCCCGGCACCAGCTTGACTTTGATCTTGGGGAATTTTTTCTCGAACTCTTTGAGGTAAGTGTAGTCGTCGCCCAGAGTGTAGTAGGAGACCTCGCCTTCTTTTTCCGCCGCGGCTTTGGTTCGCTCCCACTCCGCCTGCCAGGTTTTTTGCTCTTCGGCGGCGGCGGCTGAGCCTGCCGCCAGGCACAGCGCGAGTCCAAGCGCCGGCCGGAGCCGCGATTCGCGCAAATCGATCTTCATTCGTTGCCGGTGAAAATTAATCGTCAGCGCCACTGAGCGAACGCCATGCCGCAGCCGGTGCCCGCCGGCGAGCGATAAGTCGTCACGTAGTCGATCAACTCCATCTCGGCGCTCTCCATGGCGCCCGCGAGCGCGACCCAATTGAGAATCTCCGACGTGCCGCCCTTGAGCTTGTGGCGCGGCAGAGAAAAAAGCTTGTCGCGGTCTTTTCGCATTAGCCCTTCGATCGTGATCTGGTCCAGCTCTTCGTCGATGATCACGTGGCTGAGTCCGCCCGAGGCCATCAAGACGACGCGCGCGTTCTCTTTCCACGATTCGATACCGCGTCGCACTGCCTGGCCGAAAGCGTAGCAGCGCTTGGGCGTCGGCTGGTTCGGCGGATAGTAGGTGTTGACCATGATCGGCAGCATCGGCACCGTCCCGCCGGGCCAGATGCGGCGATAGAGAAAGCTGAAGGCGTGGCCGACGCCGATCTCGGCGCGAAGTCGATTGCAGCGCGTCACGTCGAACTCATCCGTGGTCAATTTCGCGATCAAATGCTCCGCCAGTTCCCAGCCGTTCTGATATTCCGCCGCCGTCTCGGCCCAGCCGCGCTCCTCCGCCTCTTTCCACGCCGCCGGGTTGCGCCCGGAGTGTTTGACCACCGGCAGCGACTTGCCGTGATAGACGGCGAAGGTCGGCATATTCTCGTCGCCGAACTGCTCGTGCTGATCGTCGCCGAAGATGACGACGAGATCGGGCTTCGCCTGGCGCAGCAACTCGCCGAGCCGCGCGATCGCCTTCTGACAGGCCTCGTCTCTCTCGCGCCATTTGTCTTTCGTCAGATCGGATTCGAGATCGGGCTTGCGCGCCTTGGCGTGCGTCAGCAGGCCTTGATAATCCAATCGCGGATCGGTCTCGTCTTTTTCTCTCAGCAGGTGCCAGTCGGTCCATGGAATGCTGAGCTGCGGGCTGTGCGAGGTTCCGAGTCCGAGTACGATGTTCGCCATGATTTCTCCGTTTCAGCCGCTACGGCTTGATGATTTCCTTCAGCAGCTTCGCGACCGGCTCCTGATTGCTCCTTTCGGGAGTGTCCATCACGATGTATTTGACTCCCGGAGCGCGGCGTTTCTCCGCCGGAATCGGCTCCTTGGAAATATCCTGGCGCATCGACTCCATCACGAGGTCCGGCGTATTCATGAATTTCTGAAAGGTCGTCTGACCTTCTCTCGAAAGCAGCCAGTTGATAAAGACCTTGGCGGCGTTCGGGTGCGGCGCGCTGTTCATCAGCGCCACAGTGCCGTTGCTGCCCGAATAGATGGCGGGACTTTCTTTCCACTTGGTGGTGTTGAATTCCTCCACCGGCAAACCCTGCGCGCGCGCGTTTTCGACGTCGCCGCAAAAAAGACAGAGAGGAAATTTGCCGACCGCGAGCCAGTCCATCGCCTGGCGATCCTCGCGGCTGAACGTCACCTCCATCTCGCTAAAGAGCCGCGTCAAAAACGCCGGCCCGAGATCCGGGATATGATAGAGGAAGCGGGCGCCGACTCGCTGGCGTCCCGGCAGGCGCGGATCGAGCGCCAGGATTTTGCCGCGCCATTTCGGATTGACAAGATCCCAATAGGACCGGAACTCTTTGGCGTCGGGCAGGCTCTTGTTGTAGTAGAGGTTCGGCATCTCGACGCTGCCGAGGAAGACGAAGATGTGCCGGCCTTCCGGGTCCATATAATGATGCTTGCCGCCCCACCATTTGGATTCGTCGAGCACCTCGGGCAAAAGCAGCGCGGGCTTGATCGGCTCGAGCGCTTTGGCCGGATAGAGCACGGAGAACGGCGTCGTCGGACCGCAGATGCAGGCATCCCATAAAAATTTGTCCGCCCGCCGCTCCGCCATAATGCGCGGGCCGGTTTCGGCCGCGGGCACGCTCGCAACCGTTACCTGGATTTCCGGATATTGTTTTTCGAAAGCTTTGACCGCCGCTTCGATCTCGCCGCGCTGGTAAAGAAAAACGGCGAGTTTGCCTTCCTTCCTGGCCGCGGCGACGGTCTTGGCCCATTCGCCGTCGGCGGGCGGTTTCGTTTCGGCTGCGGTCGCCGAAGAGGTCGTCACAGCGAAACATGTTGTTAGGACGAACGCCGCAGCCCGAAAAAAAACAAAACTCCGCGGCGGATTCTTATCCGATGCGATCATAACCGTAAGTCTTGGGCAAAAGACGGTCGCGCGCAAGCGCATCCGCCCGGGCGCCGGTTTTCACACTACGCTTGTAGTCCGACTAAAAAATAGAATCAACGGCTGAAACGGCGGCGATGTCGCGCCCTATCCCGCTTGATGGTCGTGATAGGAGGCGCTCCAACTCTTGAGATATTCTTCTTTGGCCTGTCCGCGCGACACTTCGAAAGTGACGATGTCGTTTTTTTCCGGATCGCGGATCAATCCCAGCGGCTCGCCGCCGGCCTGGACGACCTGGATCTGTTCTTTCAGCATGTGCCGGTAGAGCGTGATGCCCCGGTCCGCCGCGCCGAGATTTTCCTTCGTGCGGTCGAAGAGAGAGCCTTGAGTCTCCCACGCCATCATGTCCTGGCTGGCGAATGAGGTCATCTCATACTCTCCATCGGGCGTCATCATCGGCGGCAGATATTCGACCGGCGGGCGTTCCGGCTGGCCCGGCCGCGCGCCGTCTTTCGAAGGCCTGAAAGTCATCCAGACGATGTAAGTGTGCATGTCGTCGATCGGCGTGCGCCAGTGGATCACGAGATCCGGCCCTTGCGGCGCGTAGAGCATGTTTGGAAAGACGAGCGGATGTCCGACCTCGTTTTCCGTCGCATCTCCTTCGGCGTAAACCCGCTTCTTGAGTACGCCGGCCCAGTGCGGTCCGCGGACCTCTTCGAACTCCAACTTTTCGATCGGCCGGTAATAATAGTCTCCGCCCTCCATGCCGCGTGTCTTGAACTGATGCGCGTGCAGATAATAGGTGTGAGTCGGATCGACGGAATTTTCCATCGCTTGAAGCCAGTTGCATTTGTGCGCCGGCAGGACGACGATTTTTCTTACGCCGTCCTCGCGCACGAGAATATCCCAGCGCGGCAAGAGTGGTGCCGGCTTCGGTCCCATGTAGGCGAACAGCAACCCCGCCAGCTCTTCGACCGCATAGGCCGTGTGGCAAATTTTTTCTTTGAAGGAACTCTCTTTCGGCTCGAAAGGCTGTTCCAGACATTTTCCCCGCACGTCGAATTTCCAGCCGTGATAGGGACACCGAATTCCCTCTTGCTCGACGGTGCCATAGTATAAGGAAGTCGCGCGATGCGGACAGTGCTCGCCGACGAGTCCGTATCTGCCGCGGCCGTCGCAAAACAGCACCAGTTCTTCGCCGAGAATTTTAACTCGCTTCTTGGCTTTTTCCGGCGTGAGCTCGGCAGCGGGACAGATCGCGTGCCAGTACCGCCGCAAGAGCCTTCCTGCGGGAGTGCCGGGTCCGACGCGCGTTAAGAGTTCGTTGTCTTCCTGGCTCAACATACGGCAGCCCTCCTGGTGAAGCAGAATAGCTCCAGGCGCTCCGCGTTGCAAGTATTTTCTTAAGAAATCTCTAGGAAAATCAAGTAGTTATATTCGATATCTCAAATGTTTCAGTATAAACGATTTCGCTATTGAATCGCCTCCTTCGCCAGCTGCTCGATGCGTTGTCGCTGCGGTATCATGTCCTCCGCCTGCGTGTTGCGATAGGACTGCCCGGCCTTCATCGCGCTCGCCGGATCGAACGGAGGCACATCGACGCGGCGGCTGTTGGTTTCCGTTTTGATCCAATCCATTTGCGCCGCGCGCGACAGCAGCCAGTTGACATAAACCTTGGCGGCGTTCGGGTGCGGCGCGCGATTAAAAATCCCGATGCCGCTCGAACCGGAGGACCAGTAGATAGCGGTCTTGGGGTCCACCAGGGTGCCGACGTTCTTTCCTACGCCTTCCTTTTGAAAAATCGTCAGAAAATATTCGTTGAGACCGACGGCGATCGGATGACGGCCCCGCACGACCCACTCGACGAGCTGGCGCCGGTCGCCGGTGAAAACGATTTTTTGCTCGCGCAAAAGTCGCTTGACGAAACTCTCGCCGTAGGCCAGCGAAAGCACCAGTACGTCGTTCAATCCCTTCCCCTCCACGCGCGGATCCTGCATGACGATTTTGCCGGTCCATTTGGGATCGAGCAGATCCTGCGGCGATTTGATCTCGCCCTTTGGAATGAAATCCCAATTGACGTGTACGTTGTCGCCCGCGAGACTGCCGGCAAAGGTGTAATAAAGTTTTTTCTCCACGTCGGCCCAGCCGCCGTCGAGGCCGCCGATCCAGTTCTTGTCCTCTTTCACTTCCGGTAGGACAAACATCGGCCGGAACGGATCGAAACCGCCGACGGGCTTGAAGGCCGTCAGCGCCGAGGTCGGACCGGAGATGTAAAGATCCCATTCGAAGACACCGGCCTGCCGCTCGCGCAGGATGCGCGCGACCTTGTCCCGGCCGCTGCCGCCCAAAATTTCGACATTGATCTTCGGGTAGGTTTTCTTAAAACCGTCCAGCATCGCCGCGCGAAAGGCGTCGCCCGGCGGTCCGGCGACGTTGACCTGTTTCTCCGCTTCGGCGGAGCGGACGATTTCGGCCCACTCTTTCGGCGCGGCGGGCGTGTCCGCCGCCGAAGCAATGGCCCACAGGAGAAAAATTACGGCACCAACGGTTAGCAGCCCCGATCGGACCTTCATCTTCGGGCTCCTTTCTTCACTCGGGAATCGTTTCTTTGGCCAGCTTGATGATCGCCTGGCGCTGTGGAATCATTTTCTCGCTCTGGCTCTGGATATATTTTTGGTTCGGCCGGATGGCGAATTCCGGATCGCCGAACGGGACATCGATGCGTCGGCTGTTCCGGCCGCCGCTGCTCGTCACCCAATTTAACTGCCCCTCTTTGGAGAGCAGCAGATTGACATAGAGTTTGGCTGCGCTCGGATGCGGCCGGCGATTGAGCACTCCGAAAGCGCCGAAGCCTGGAATGATAGAATTGACCAAACCCGGATCTTCCAGGACCTTTACGTTTTTACCGACGCCTTTTTCGAGGAAAATCTTGAGCTGGTCGGTGGGCAGCGAGACCGCGACCGGATGGCGCCCGCGCACGACCCATTCGGTAAGCTGGCGCCGGTCGCGCGTGAAAACGATTTTTTGCTCGGCGAATAGTTTTCTCAGAAAGGCTTCTCCGTAAGTGAGTTGGAACAAGAGCGCCGAGTTGAGCCCCGAGCCTTCCTGGCGCGGGTCTTCCCACACGATCTTACCGGCCCATTTCGGGTTGGCCAGCTCCTTGAACGACTTGATCTCCGCCGGTTGCACCAGATCGGTATTGATATAGACGACGTCGGAGACCGTGCCGTCGAAAGCGTAGTACAGCTTCTCTTCCGAATCCACGAAGCCGCCGTGAAAGCCGCCGTACCACTTGGCGTCGTCCGTCGCCTCGGCGAGGATCATCTCGGGTAAAAGCGCATCGAAAGCGCCGAGCGGCTTGAGCGCGCCGAGCGGCGAGGTCGGGCCCCCGATGTAAAGATCCCAGTTGAAAATGCCCGACTGGCGCTCGCGCGTGATCCGCGGCACCTGGTCGCGCCCGCTCGCGCCGTTGTACTCGACCTTGATTTTGGGAAATTTTTTCTGAAACCACTCCACGAGCGCCAGCCGGTACGTGTCGCCCGGCGGACCGGCGATGTTGAGATGGCCTTCTTTTTCCGCCGCGGCGACGAGCGCCTCCCATTCTTTTTGCCCTTTCGCCTGCGCGAAGGCGTTGCCCGCAAGCGCCGCGAAAACGAGCGCGAACAACAGGCAGAAACTTCCTTGCCACCCCGAATGCTTCATAGATTTTCTCCTTTTTTACGATCGAATACCGATGCGCAGACCGAGCAGGCGCGCCAAGAGCGCGATACCGGTCGTGAGCGCCATGACGATCGTCGCCACCACCGCCGCGCTTTCATAGCGGCCCGATACCATGAAATCCAACTGCAACAGCGCCAGCGTCCGGCTGCCCGAAGTCGCCAGCAGGGCGACGTTGCTGATGTCGCGCGCGGCGTGGATGAATCCGAGGACGCCGACCAACAACACGCTCGGAAACATCAGCGGCAGAACGATGCGGCGATACGTGGTCCACCACGAGGCGCCGGAGGCTTGCGACGCCTCCTCCAATTCCATGCCGAGCTGCAGCAGGTTGCTCTTCAGAAGCTGCGTCCCCAGCGTCATGCTGCTGACGACCGTGGCGATGATGAGCAGCCACACGCTGCCATAGAGCGGGCGAAAAATCGGAAAATCGAGAAACAGCCACAAAAGTCCTAGACCCATCAAAATGCCGGGCATCGCCGAAGGAAACCACGAGATGAAATCGAGCGTCGCGCGCCAGATGAATTTAGTCCGAACCGAGATGTACGCCACGACCGAAAACAGCGAGACGGAGAACAGCGCCGCCCCGCCCGCCATGAGCACGGTGTTTTTCAGCGACAGGAGAAAAATCGGATCGTCGAAGACGCGCGACCAATTGCGCAGCGTCCAGGGGTGCTCGATGTGAAAAAATCCGAACAGCGACATGAACGTGCCGATCAACACGAACGACATCGGCGCCGCCGTGATCACAAGCGCGACCAGCGCGATCAGCGCCAGCGCCGGGTAGCGCCATTTGCCGAGCGCGATCGGCTTCGCGCGGTAGCGGCCGGTGATCGTGGTGTATTGTCGGCGCCCGATCCAGCGCCGCTGCATGACGATCAAAGGAAGAAGGATGCAAAGCACCAGCGTGCTGAGCGCGGTCGCGGGCCCGAACAATGGCGGCTCCTGCTGGATCAGCTGATAGACCTTGGTGCTGTAAACGTGGAAGCCGATCGGCGCGCCGAGAATCATCTCGATCTCGAACGCCTGCAAGCCGTTGATGATCGCGAGAATCAGCACGACCATGATGATCGGCATCATGATCGGTATCAGGATGCGAACGAGCGTGCCGGCGCGCCCGGCGCCGGCGATCTCCGACGCTTCTTCCAGCGATGCGTCCATGTTACGAAACGCCGGCGTTAGCAGCATCACTTTGACCGCGGTCGTGTTGTGTCCGATGTGCGCCCAGACGATGCCCCAGAACGAATAGATGTTGAAGGGGCCTTGGGCCGCGCCGAACAAACTTTTCCAGATTTGATTCGCGATGCCGTAATCCGGATCCAAAATCAAAATCCAGCCGAGCGTCACCGACAGCGACGGGAGAAAAAACGACAGCCAGAACATGAATTCAAGCGCCGACTTGCCGGGAAGATCGGTGCGCGCCAAAAGCCAGGCGATCAATACCGCAACGGGAAAGGAGAGAAGCTGCCGCACAACGAGGAGAGAGAACGTGTTATAAAGCGCCCGCTTGAGACCCGGCTGCGACAGCACCGCGCTCCAGCCCTGCAGGCCGTAAAGCGCCGGCGCGCCCGGCTTGGCGACTTGGAAACTATTGACGATGATGAGCAGGATCGGATAAAGCGCGAAAAAGGCGACTCCGGCCAGCACGACGCTGCACCAGAAAGTTTCCGACTGCATTCGCGCTCGACGCACCCTCTCTCTCCTCCCTCTCAAAAACAAATTTCGGGGTCCGGGTTTCTGGTCCCGGGCCCCCGACTCGAGACTCGCGACTCGAAACCCAAAACTTTTCTATGCGGTGGGCCAGAGCGTGATCGCTTCGGCATCGAGCGCGAGATAAATTTTTTGTCCGGGCTTGAGCGGCTGCGAAGCCGGCGCCGTCAGGACGCGGCTCTCCGATCCGACCGCGACGGTGTACTCGTAGCGGTCGCCGAGAAATTGACTGGCTTGCACAACGACCGGAAGGACGTTCGGATTGCCGTCGGAAGCCGAGATGGCGAGGCCGATCTGCTCGGGACGTATCGCCACCATCACGTCCTGTCCCGCCTTCCAGCCGCTTTCGGGCGCGGCCCGGCTCGACCGCACGGAGATCGGCGGCGCGGCGAGATCTTTAAGTTTCACGGCGCACTCCGCTTCGCCGGCGGAGACGATCTTTCCCGTCAAGGCGAAAACTTTTCCCAAGAAGTCGCGCGCAAACGGCGTCGCCGGCTGGTAATAAACTTCCTCCGGGGCGCCCACCTGCTCGAGCCGGCCGTGGTTCATGATGCCGACGCGGTCGGACATGCTGATCGCCTCCATCTGATCGTGCGTGACGAAGAGCACGGTAACGTTGACGCGGCGCTGCAGCGCCTTGAGCTCGCGCCGCATCTCTTCGCGCAGCCGCGCGTCGAGATTCGAGAGCGGCTCGTCCAGCAGAAGCACTCGGGGCGAAAACACCAGAGCGCGCGCCAGCGCGACGCGTTGCTGCTGCCCGCCGGAGAGCGCCGTCGCCGGCCGCTCTTCCAATCCTCCGAGTCCG
>JBGPTS010000067.1:0-17470 GCA_041490745.1 Binatia bacterium
AGCGTCTCGAGACTGTAGAGCGTCACGAGCCCGACGTAAGTGTTGCCGGGCGCCGCCGGAATCAGCCGGCGCCGCTTGACGCCGCCCGCAAGCGTCTCCACGCCGGCCATATCCGAGGTGATGCGCAGCGCCCATACGCCGGAGGAGAGATTGCCGCCCTCCTGGGACTTGAATCGAAAATGAAATCCCGGATGGCGCCGGTCTTCCACCGGAAACATGGTGTGGTTGCGCGGCCGGTTCGCGCTCTTTCCCGATGCGTGCTCTTTGTACGCGACCTCCAAAACTTCCATGCAGTCGTCGAGCGTGAGGACCTGTTCGATCTCGCTGTTGTTAAGAATACGCATGTTGGTTCCGATCGCCTGAGCCAATCCGCTTTAAGCCGGATAATTCACCGCCGAGGCGCGGAGGACGCCGAGAGAACTCGATAATGAACTCCGCGAACTCTGCGTCTCTGCGGTGAGAGATTTATCCTCGCATCGTGCAAACATTTCCATCATCCTTCCCCCGCGATCCGGTCCGCCATCGGAATGAGCCCGCCGGCTTTCAGCATCTCGAGCAGAAACGGCGGCGGCGGCTTGGCCTGAAATTTACGGCCGGTCGTTTCGTTGACAATTTGGCCGCTCTCGATGTCCACCCCGAGAATGTCTCCGTCGCTCACTTCGGCCGTGATTCCCGGGCATTCGAGTATCGGCATGCCGATCTCGAAGCCGTTGCGGTAAAAAGTTCGGGCGAAGCTCTCGGCGATAATGCAACCGATCTTGGTGTGTTTCATCGCTTTGGCGGCGATCGCCCGGCCCGAGGACTGGCCGAAATGTTTTCCCGCGACGACGATATCTCCGGCTTTCACATTCGCCGGAAAATCCGGATTGCAGGTCTCCAGCACGTGCTTGAGAATTTCCGGCCAGGGTTTGAAAATCAGATCGGTTCTGACGATCCTGTCGGTCGGAATGTTATCGCCGAATTTCCAGCAGCGGCCTCGCGCCTGCATGGTTTTTCTCCTTGCGCTAGAGGAACTGTCTCGGGTCCGCAATCCGGCCGGCGACGGCCGAGGCGGCCACGGTCAACGCCGACGCAAGATACATTTTCGCCTCCGCGCTTCCGTTGCGGCCGGGAAAATTTCGCGCGTGAGTGGAAATCATCGCCTCGTTGGCGGTCATCGCGCCCATGTTGTACGCCTGGTTCGATCCCGTGCTCGGCGGGAACCAGGTGGCGCCTGCTTCGTGCAGCATCTCAACCAATCCTTCGCGCAGCGCCTGGGTGAAAACGGCGCGGCTGGAGGGGACAAGGTTGAATCTCGCGTCGCGGTTGACGCGGCGTCCTTTTAAAATGCGAGCCGCCAAACGGAAATCTTCCAGCCTTCCGCCGCCATGGCCGCCCAGCTCGGCCCACTGAACCGGGGCGCCCGCCACTTCGACGACGGTTTTGACGTTTCCGACGGTCGGGGGGCAGGCGATCTGAGGATCGAGAGCGGTGAAGTCCCACTCCCAGGTCGCCTCGAACTTGCGATCCCGATCGCCGCGCACCGCGTCGAAGGGTTTGTCCGTGACGGTGCGCACGAACGCGAGAGTCTTCTCGTCGGGCTCGATGTAGCCGCACTTGGCCCCCAGATCGACGACGATATGCGGAAAGAGCCAGCGGTCCCAGAAATCAAGCTGCTCGATGTAGGGCCCGCTAAACTCCAGTGATTTATAAATTGCGCCGCCTTCGCCGATCTGGCCGGTAAGCCAGAGCGCCGCGTCGCGCGCCGTGACTCCCGGTTTGTGCGTGCCACTGAGCCGAACCTGAATCGTGTCTGGAACTTTGAACCAGGCTTTGCCGAACGGCATTACGGTTCCGGCGTGCGAATCGTTTCCCAGGCCGGTCGCGAAGCATCCGAGCGTGCCATGGATGGGCGTGTGGCTGTCCGAGCCGACGATCACGGTGCCGGGCCGGATGAAGCCGTTTCGCACCGCTACATGGTGCGTGTTGCCGCTGCCGCAGTCGAAAAGATTGATCCCGTGCCGCCGCGCGAACGCCCGGTTCTCCTCGAGAACGCGCGCTCCTTCTTCGCTCGGCGGGCAGAAATGGTGATCGAAGATCATCACCACCCGCTCGGGGTAGCGCATGGGCCGGCGTACTTCCTGCTCGAAAACGCGGCCGGTGAGATATCCGCTCAAATCGTGCAGCAGCAGGCAATCGACGTTGGCAACCACCACCTCGCCCGGCGCGACCGCATTGCGGCCGCTCGCCCGCGCCAGAATCTTTTCGATCATGTTCATCGCAATCGCTCGCACCCGACGGCGTCGGGAATCAACTTCGCTCCGCTCTCCGATCGCTCGCCGCGTAGGTTTTCAGCGGCGGCCTTTCCTTGCGTTGTTTGATTTGCTCCAGAACCGCTTCCTTTCCGGCCTGGACATGTTCACTGATCTGCTTCCGGGCCTCGTTGAGATCGCGGTTTTTAATCGCGGTGAAGATCCACAAGTGGCGCTGGTAAGACTCCAATCCGCTGAGCGGCGAGATTCCCTCCATCCTGCGCTTCATGATGATCTTCTCGAAGATGGTCGTCAGCATTCGCTTCAGCGCGGAACCGCCTCCGATGTCGGCGATCTTCAGATGAAAATTCTGGTCCACCAGGAACATCCGGCGCGAGATCCCCCGAAAAACGGCAGCCCGATAAAATTCGAGAAGGGCTCGAAGCTCCTCGAGATCTTTGGCCGTCGACTGCCTGATCGCCCGCTCGACGCTGTACAACTCCAGGCACTCGCGCAACTCGAACAGCTCCCTCGCTTCTTCCTCGGTAATCTCGGGAACAAAATAACCCCGGTGCGGAACGCGGCCGACGAAACCTTCTTCGGTCAGCCGTCCCAGTGCTTCACGTACCGGCGTCCGGCTCACCCCCAAACGGTCGCTGAGCGCCTGATGTTCGAGCTTTTGCCCCGGTCGAAGATCATAGTTCAGGATCATCCGCTTGATTTGGCCGCACGCCTCTCCGGTAAGATCTCTGGCTTTGGACTTCATCTCTGATCGCAGGCAAATCGTTCGCGCGCTCTATCTTGTGACGAGCCGTTAACGACATCAAAAAATAATTTGCATGCAAATTGTCGCAATTGTTATGCCATGCGGAAACTCACTTCTCTCCGCGGGAGCAGGCGGTGAGATCATGGAAAGTCTGTAGAATTCTAATAGGTCGGGACTCACGCGTTGTTGGAAGTAAGAAAAATCGTCCGGCTTTTTCTTATAGGTAGGAGAGAAGGTCCATGGCTCAGGACGGTTGCGACGCAAGAAAACGTTCCACATATGAAATTTAGCCTCGCCGCCGCCATTGCTCACAAATCTCGGCTTTAAGGAACGAAAATTTTAAAATCGGGGCGACCACGGGAATATTTATGCAAGGATGCAGTCTTAGAGTTTCAAAGGAGGCAATTACATGATGATCACAGAGAACACACGGATACGAATCGGCTTGTGGAGACTCTACACTATGATAGGCGCGCTGACGGGTTTGTTCGCGCTCGCCACCGGCGCCCAGATGGCGCATGGAGCGCCCGCGAACCAGGCGGTAAAGGCCTACGTCGGCAATTTTAAAGACAACACGGTGAGCGTGATCGATACCGAGGCCGGCAAAGTCGTCGCGACGGTGCCGGTCGCCGCAGGGCCGCACGGCATGGCGATAACCCAGGACGGCCGCACTGTCTACGTAAGCGGCGACGGCTCTTCCTCGGTAGACGTTATCGACACGGCCACTGACAAAGTCGTCAAGACGATCGACGTCGGCAAGGCGCCGAACGGCATAGCGCTCACTCCCGACGACCGGCTGCTGCTGGTCACGGTCTACGGAGAGGATCGTATCGCCTTCATCGATACCTCGACACAGAGCGTGATCGCCACCCTGGCGGTGCCCAAGCCGCATACCCTCGCGATCAGCCCCAACGGCAAGCTCGCGTACGTCACGGTGCAGGAACTTGGCCACTTCGGCCTCGCCCTCATCGATGTCGGTATGAAGAGCATCGTGCGCACCTTGGCGCTCGACAAGACACCGCGCGACGGCGAGTTCGGTTACGACGGCAAAATGTTCTACTTTACCCAGGCCGGGGTCAGCTCGGTCCAGGTGCTCGATCCGGTCTCCGACAGGATCGTCGCGCAAATTCCGACGGGCGTCTCGCCCCATTTCGTCGGTTACCCGCGCGGCTCGGCGTTCGGCATCGTCGTCGTGCAGGGGCCTAGCGAGCTGCTCTTGTTCGACCCGGCGACGAACCAGCCCGCGCGCAGCATCGCAGTCGGTAAACAACCGCACTGGGCGACCACATCCGGCGACGGCAAAACCGTGTACGTGACCAACGAGGGCTCGAACGATGTTACCGTCATTGACCTCGCAACCGGCAAAACCTCTACAGTCGCGGTCGGCAACGTGCCGCGCAAGGTTGTCGTCCAGCGAACGCCGGCAACCGCGAAGAAAGGAAATTAGGATGACAACACGCCATAGACTGCTTACCGCGCGCCCCGTGAGGCTGCTCGCCGCGATCGGCGGCCTCGTCGTTGCCCTTCTCGCTCTCGCCGCCTGCGCGCACATCGCGCAGGCGGCGACAACGGCGGAAGGCGGCGCCAAGGTCTCGATCGCCAACTTTGCCTTCACGCCGGGAGAGATCACGATAGCTCCCGGTGAGAGCGTCACCTGGACTAACGACGACGGCGCGCCGCACGGGCTGGAGTTTCATGACGGGGTTGCGGGCACGGATCTCTTGCTGCCCGGAGCAAGCTTCAGCCGAAAATTCGATCGCCCCGGCACTTACGATTACAACTGCTCGGTGCATCCCTATATGACCGGTCGCGTGGTCGTGCGCGCGCAGTAAAGGAAAAAGCATAGTATGAAAAAAATCCCACTTATTTTAACGTTGGCAACATTGCTCGGCCTCACTTACTCTCTTGTCGCGTTTGCGGCGGAACCGCCAAAAGAGCGATCGATTACGCTAGGCGACTTGATATTTGCGGACCACGGGACCAAAGACGTGAAGGGCAAAGGCGAGCTGGATTTGGAAGCCGATAACTACTATTTCGATCCTACTTTCCTGCGCGGCACGCCCGGACAAAAGATCAAAATTCAAATCAAAAATGATTCCGGAACGCTGCACAACTTCAGCATCCCGGAGCAACAGATAGATGTCGATATCCCGCGGAAGGGAAAAGTGCTGATCGAAATCGCGTTCCCATCTTCCGGGGTGGTGCGCTTTTTGTGTAAGTATCACTCGTCGCGGGGCATGAACGGCGAGCTGCTCACGGGTGACGCCAAGCCACAGGCCGTCTCACCCCGGTAGGCAGAGTTGAGCTTTAGCCGGCCCTATGAGATTCGAACGACAGAGAGCACTACAATGATGAGAAACAGCGGCCGGTTACTTGCGCTCCTTTTCTTCTTTCTGTTCGGTGCCGGCGATGCTTGGTCCCAACAGCCCCGTAGTGATCTTGTCGAGAGAGGCCAGTATATCTTTTCGCTTGCGGGCGGCTGCGGGTGCCACACTGTTCCTCAGGAAACGCCGAATGCCGGAGCGCGCGAATTTCCTATTCCTATGGCTAAGATCTACTCGACCAATCTTACCGCGGATAAGAACACGGGACTCGGAGATTGGTCGGATCGACAGATTCGCGATGCCATGACCAAGGGGGTCAGACCGAACGGCGAGAAACTTCTGCCCGTGATGCCCTATGAGGCTTACTCGGGAATGGCGGAAGAGGACCTCACCGCTCTCATCGCTTATTTGAGAAGTTTGAAAGCGGCGCCAAAGAAAACTCCTGCGTTGAAAACGTGGGCTCCCTTCTATCGCGCAGGCGGCACCTTCGTCTGGTTTCAATTTTTCAGCCGTTCTTCCAATTCTCCCGCCAGGGCTCCCGAAAGCGGTATTGAGCGGGGGCGCTACCTGGTCGAACATGTAGCTCTCTGCATCGATTGCCACACGCCGAGAAATTTTATGGGCGTGCCCGATCGCTCGCTCTATCTCGCCGGCGCTAAGAAGGGACCTTTGGGTGAGGAGATTCCGAACATCACTCCGGACAAAGAGACCGGGATCGGAGATTGGAGCCGCGAAGATATCGCCGGACTTCTCTTAACCGGGACAAGACCGGATCTGGATAAGGTGGAAGGTCTCATGGCCGAGGTCATCGAGGCGGGTTTCAAGAACATGAAGCGCGAGGATGCGTTAGCAATCGCCGACTATCTCAAATCCATCCCGCCGATCAAGAATAAGATTCAGTGATAGAATTCATGCTGAGACGCTTAGGTCCCGAAAGTGGACCCGGCAAACTATTTTTTCACGCAAACTGCTGGGCCAGAGGCGGCCCTTGTGAGGTCAGGTCAGCCGCCGACTATCGCGACGGCAACCGATCGAGGAAATCATCCCGGAAGTACACATAGTCTAGTAGTGCCTCAACTCAATAATCATAACCGCTTAGCGGCTGCGTCGATAAGATCTTCTTGCTTCCGGGAATTTTTTTCCATCAGTCCTTGTCCTATAGGACGAAGGCCAATGATCGGCCGGAAAAAAGGTGGAAACCGAATGAAGACCATTTTGTTACTTTTTTGTGTCCTCCTGCTTAGTGAGTCTTTGGGGCTAAGTGCCGAGCCGCCACGGCCCGAGGGTATTCTCTCGAGTGTCCAAAATCCGGGCACTCATTACTGCCATTTAAAGTTTCCGGCGATTCTTGAGGAGACATTGTCCTCGAATCATCCGATCCTTAAGGATGCCGGCTTAGGCGATATCATCGACTTCTACGGGCCATGCGACCACGATCCTCTCGGAAAGGATGAAATCCAAGCCCAAAGAGCTGATGTCCTGCGACGAAGGAATTCGGTACGAGACTGACGCCGCAGGAAAAACGCGACGTGGTAGCATTCCTGCGCACCCTCTAGCCGGAAACTAAGAGGATGCAACATCGGAAGCCCGCATGGTCGAGCTTCCGACTCCTGCTGTTTGACGCGAAGGAGATATGAATCTCTTTTCAGGAATTGTTCTAGGCTAAGCCTAGCTACTACAAGATTATATGCACTGCGGTATTCAAAGTCCCAGGTACTCTCCCCGGATTGGAGAATCCTCCTATAGCCCGAAAGTGGACCCCGTTAGCCATTTCTTCTCCACGCAGGCTCTCGCGCTGCGCAGCTGGAAACGACTTGGCCGTTCTGAAGCCAAGCCATTGGCCGGCCATGGAGACCGCGCTCTCGAGGGAAGCGTTCCGGAATTACGCAGCCGAGCAGATATTGCCAGGCAAGGTGGTGATCGCGGAGAGATGACGATGCGCGCAGGACCGACACGGATCCTCATCTTGGGCGGCGGCTTCGGTGGAGTTTACACGGCGCTGACCCTGGAACAGCTCCTCCGGCATGACCTTCGACGCGGGGCCGTCGAGCTTGCGCTGGTCAACCGAGAAAACTATCTGGTCTTTCAGCCGATGCTCCCGGAAGTGATTTCTGGCAGCATTGGCTTGATGGACACGATCACTCCCATTCGGCGTCTATGCCCAAACACGAATCTCTACACCCGCCCAATCGAAAAGATCGACGTCCAGCGAAAGCACATCCTCCTTGCCGCCGGCCTGGGTACGCGGCCGCGTGAGCTCGAATACGACCACCTTGTCATCGCGCTGGGCAACGTTACGAACTTTGCTGAGCTGCCCGGGCTTGCAGAGCATGCGCTCCCTTTCAAGTACTTGGGGGATGCGCTCACCCTGCGTAACCGTGTCATCCACACCCTGGAGGAGGCGGACATCGAGCCCGATCCTCGGGTGCGTCGTGCTCTCCTGACGTTTGTCGTCGCCGGCGGTGGCTTCTCTGGCGTTGAGGTCGTGGCCGAATTGAACGATTTTGTCCGCGCCGTGGCGCGGAACTTCCGCCACCTCAATGCCGGAGACATCCGCGTCATCCTCGTGCATGCAGGCGAACTCATTTTCCCGGAGCTTCCACGGTCGCTCGCCGAGTTTGCTCAGCGTCTACTGAGCAAGCGCGGCGTCGAGATCCGGCTGCGCACGCGCTTAGCTGGCGCCACCGCCGAGGCCGCAATGCTTGAGGGCGGGGAGCGCATCGCCACGCGGACACTCGTGAGCACGGTGTCCTCGGCGCCAAATCCCCTGGTTGCAGCCCTGCCCGTGAAGAAGGAGCGCGGCCGGATCGTTGTCGATGGCCACTTGGCGGTTCTGGACTTCCCTGGGGTGTGGGCCGTGGGCGACTGCGCCTTTGTCGTTGACGCGGAGAGCGGGGAGCCGTGCCCACCGACGGCCCAGCACGCCCTCCGACAGGCGCGGCATCTTGCGGAGAACCTCGTCGCCACCTTGCGAGGCGCGCCGAAGACGAGGTTCGCGTTCACATCCCTCGGCAAGATGGCGTCACTCGGACACCGTTCTGCAGTAGGCGAGATCCTCGGGGTGCGGGTATCAGGGTTCCTTGCTTGGTGGCTCTGGCGGACGATGTACCTCATGAAGCTTCCTGGGCTCGACCGAAAGATCCGAGTTGCCACCGATTGGACCCTCGATCTGATCCTGCCGCCCGACATCGTCCAACTCACAACGGAGAAGCCTCTCGCAATCCGGCGGGAGCATTTCGAGCCGAATGATACGATCTTCCGCGAGGGCGACTGGGGCGACTCGCTATACATGATCGTTGACGGCCAGGTCGAGATAACGCGAGATGTTGCAGGTCAAGGCGATGTGACGCTCCGGCGGCTCGGGCCTGGCGAATGCTTCGGAGAGATCGGACTAATCAAGCAGACGCCACGGTCAGCCACGGTCCGCACCGTGACCCGAGTCGATGTCCTGGCGATGGACCGCTATGCGTTCCAAGCCCTGTTTGCGCACCTGCCGCCGCTGCGGCTCTTTTTCGAGCAGCTGATCCAGCTGCGCACCAAGTAGCACTGGTCAATGCTGACTCAGATTCCAAAAAGGTGGATTCAAAAGTGTCTTGACAGATCCTTCGACAATAGTGAGAATCGCCCTGTTCTCGACCATAGGAGGACCGGTTTGATCACTCTAGCCGGACTTGCATAGGTAAAGAAATTGCTTCGCCATAATCTTGCTTTCAAAGTCACGTTGTTGATTGTCGGCATCCTGATCGCCGGATTCGGCACCCTGCTGGTCCTGAACGTAAGACAGGAGTCCGAAGCCCTTGTAGTCAAAAACCAAGAGACAGCCCGTCTGTTGGCCGCCTCCGTGATGGAGACCATCGAGATCGGAATGCTTAGAGTGCGGCCGGATATCGTCCGTCGGCTCATGCAACAGCTTAAAACCGAACTCAAGGATGTCCAGCGCATCGGCGTTTACCGGCGCAACGGCGTTGAGGCATTTGCCGACCTCGAAACTTTGGAGGCGGTAAACCGTAAGGTGGATCTCGATCCAGAGCTGGTGAGAAGCATTGCCGCAATGAGTCGGGCGCCCGGGCCGCCCATTCAGAATCCCTTGTTCATTCGCGCCGTCGAGACCGTCCTTCCTCAGCAAACCTACGAGACCATCGACGGCGCTCGTGTGCTGACTCTTTTTCAGCCGCTGCGGAATCTTAAAGAATGTCAGAATTGCCACGGCGAGGATCACGAAGTGCGCGGTGTGCTCCGGATCAGCTTGGGACTGGAAAATTTGGATGCGGAACTTCAAGCGGCTCGAAACCGCCAAATTCTCGTCGCTCTGTTAACGATCGTCGCCGTGACCGTGGCGCTCTTGATGGCGTTAGGCAGGTTGGTGCTGCGGCCGGTCGCCCGCGTCGCGGCGGCGGCAAAGCGAATCGGGGACGGCGACTTCGACGCGCGAGTGCCTGGGAGCGGCAACGACGAGATCGGACAGCTTGGATCAGTGATCAACGATATGACAGGCCGACTCAAACAGGCCTATGCGGAGCTGGAGACAAAGAACAAGACTCTGGACGAAACGCTTCACAATCTGCGGGACTCCATGAAACGAGTAGAGTTGTTAGAGCAACTAAAGGACGAGCTGTCCAAGTTCGTGCCTGAATCGGTGAAGCGAATGCTGGAACAGAACCCGGACGCCACCGAGCTGGAAAAGCGCGAAAAAGACGTCTCGGTCCTGTTCATCGACATTGCCGGTTACACCCGACTTTCCGAACAGATGGAGGCCAAGCAACTTAACCGGCTGGTCCAGAGATACTTCTCCAGCTTTCTCGAAATCATCCACGGCCATCACGGCGACGTCAACGAAACTGCCGGAGACGGGCTCATGGTGATCTTCCAAGACGATCGCTCGGCCGCCGAGCACGCTCTCAATGCCACCCGGAGCGCCTTTGCCATCCACAACCAGGCGAAAGAACTGAACGAGGAGTTTGCCGGCGTGTTCCAACCAGTTCTTCTCCACATGGGAATCAACAGTGGATCGGCCCTCGTCGGCGCCACCAAACTATCCTCCAGCGCGGGAGCACGATGGACATTTACGGCGTCCGGTCCGGTAACGAATTTAGCGGCCCGCATCGCCGGCCAGGCTGGAGAAGGCGAGATTCTAGTGACGGCTTCCACGGCTGAGCGCATCAAAAGTTACTTCGCTTTAGAAAACCGGGGCGAGCGCAACCTCAAGAACGTCGATGCTCCCGTACAAATCTACCGAGTTATTCTGCCGGGCGTATACGGTACCGTCGAACGGAACAAATAAAGTCGGACCCGCTATCGAGTCGCCGCGGCCAACCAACAAACATTCGCGTAGGTCGTTTGCGGCTTAGGGTTTCGCCGAAGTTTGATCTTGCACGAGCTTGACGAATTCCTGCAGCTCGTTCTTGTCCAGGTCGGACGCTGCCCAATGCGTCATGTGCGATTGAGTCCAGTGAAATAGATTATAGCCTTGGCGCGACACCGTTTTCGTTGGAACATCCGACTCGGAGTCTGATGGCCATACGAACAGATTGATCAAATGTTTCCGTCGTTCGTAAACCAAGGCCGCGACGGGTCGGTTTTCTAGATAGTCGAGGCGTCCACCGACTAGAGGGAACCCCTGCTTGGCGAAATCTTCCACCAGGGGAGAGAAATCCAGTTTGCCGGCAAACCATGGCTTCACCGTGTGTCGATCCGATGAAGCAACGTCCGCCAGATGGTTGGCCATGAGTGAGCGCACATGGCTGGATAGGACTTCGGAAGTCAACGGATCATCGGAAGACGGTCCCCGTAAGAGAGGCACGAAAACCAGTGCCACGAGGGCGGCGACGGCCATAGAAGCAGCGACGCCGACCCATCGCCAAGGCGGCACTCGCGGCGCCGCTTCAGCTTTGGCTGCTTTGCGCACCGACGATTGGATGCGGCTCTGGAGCGCGGCCGGGGAGCTGTAGTAGAGCGCCGCGCTCTTTAGTCCGTTCCGCAGCGCCTGATGATTTTTATAGCTTTCGGAGCAAAGCGCGCATTGTTCCAGATGACGGTCGATCTCTAGATTTCTGACCAAATCCAGCTCACCGTCCGTATAGGCGTCGATCAAATTTTGCGTCTCTTTACAATCCATCCTAGGAATCCTCTTTCAAACGATGGACAATAACCTGCTTGAGCCGCTCGCGGGCGCGAGCCAGGCGCGACATGACCGTGCCCAATGGAATCCCGGAGATATCGGCAATTTCCTTGTAAGATAGACCTTCCAGGTCGCGCAGCACTACGATTTCGCGAGACTCTGTCGGTAGCTCTTCCAAGCTTTGTCTCAACATTTGATCATTGGCGCTTTGAAGCGCGAGAGTGGCGGGATTTGAGGCATCGCTGTCGGGCGTATGGATCTTTTCATCAAAAGAACTTATCGCCCCTTGCGGCCGATTTTGCCGCAGCCAGGTGTAGCAGGTGTTGCGCACGATCGTCAGCAGCCAGACTCGACTGTCGCCGCCGCGAAAATTGGCAAAAAATTTAAACGCGCGCAAGCAGGCCTCCTGGGCCACGTCTTCCGCATCATGCTGATTACGCGTCAGCCAGCGGGCCAAGTTGTAGGCGGCGTCGAGATGCGGCACGATGGTTTGTTCAAAACGCGCAAGTTTGTCTCGTGCTTCCAAAATAAGACCGTTCCCCCACCTGTTTTATTCCAGGGATCAATATTTAAAAAGAGACCGATCGCGCCTTTTTTGTGGATGTTTGTGGACCGTCACGACCCGGCGCGGTCGGCGGATTGTCCCGCCTCGCGCGCCTGCATCGCGCTCCAGGAATCTTTCAGCGTGACGATGCGGTTCAGCACCAGAGCGCCCGGTCGGCTGTCGGAATCGACGGCAAAATAGCCGAGGCGCTCGAATTGGACGCGGTCGCCGGGCCGCATCTGAGCGACGCTCGGCTCCGCCTTGGCACGGAGAATGGAGATCGAATTCGCGTCGGCGGCGGCATCGCCGCCTTCGTTGGCGAGCCGATCGTAGAGACGGACTTCCAAATCCACCGCGTGGCGCGCCGAGACCCAGTGGATCACGCCCCGAATTTTTCTGCCGTCGGGCGGATTGCGTCCGAGCGTTTCGGGATCGTAGGTCGCGCGAATCCCGGCGACCGCGCCGGTCGCCGGATCGGTCTCGCAGCCCGTGCATTTGACGACGAAGGCGCCGCGCAATCGAACCTCCTTGCCCGGCGCGAGGCGAAAAAATTTCTTCGGCGGATCGATCATGAAATCGTCCGCCTCGATAAAAAGCTCCCGCGTCAGCGCGATCTCGCGCGCGCCCGCGGCGGCGTCTTCGGGATTATTCTCGGCCCGGGCGAGCACTTCCTCGCCGGCGGGAAGATTTTCCAGCACGAGCTTCACCGGCTTGAGCACCGCCATCCGGCGCGGCGCCGACGCGTTCAACCGCTGGCGCACGAATTGTTCGAGCGACTTGACGTCGATCGTCCGGTCCGCTTTCGACACGCCCACCTGCCGGCAGAAATCCGCGATGGTCTCGGCCGCAAAACCGCGCCGGCGCATTCCCTTCACCGTAAACAGGCGGGGATCGTCCCAGCCGCCGAGCACGCCGCTCTCGACCAGCCGGCGGAGGTGCCGTTTGCCCAGCACCGCGCCTTCGATCGCAAGCTTGCCGAACTCGATCTGCCGCGGCGGTTCTTTGAACTCGGCTTTTTCCAACAGCCAGTCGTAGAGCGGCCGGTGGCTGATGAATTCGCTCGAACAGAGCGAATGGGTGACGCCGTCGAGCGCGTCGTTGAAGCTCTGGGCGAAATCGTACGACGGATAGATGCGCCACTTCCCGCCCTGCCGGTAGTGCTCTTCGCTCATGATCCGGTACAGGATCGGATCTCTCAAGTTCATGTTCGGCGAGGTCATGTCGATTTTCGCCCGCACGCTTTTTTCTCCCGGCTGAAATTCTCCGGCGCGCATCCGGCGGAGCAGATCGAGATTTTCCTCGACCGCTCTCTCCCGATACGGCGACGGCCGGCCCGGCGTGTGGTAGTCGCCGCGCCATTCCTTCAACTCGTCCGGCGCAAGGTCGCAGACGTAGGCGTGGCCGCTCAGCACGAGGCGCTCGACGATCTCAAAAAGCCCCGGGAAAAAATCCGACGCATAGACGATTTTGCCGGTGACCGGAATTCCGAGCCATGCCAGATCTTCGAGCGCCGCATCGACGAACTCCTGACGTTCGCTCGCCGGATTGGTGTCGTCGAAGCGCAGGTTGAAGAGCCCGCGGTATTTTTCCGCGATGCCGGAGTTGATGGTGAGCGCAAAGACGTGGCCCAAGTGCCAGTAGCCGTTCGGCTCGGGCGGAAAGCGCGTGCACACCGGGCGCGAGAAGCGCCCGGCCTCGAGATCTTTCTCAATCTCGATCTCGATGAAGTTGTTGGGATCGGCCGGCATGGCGTCAACGCTGGAAGGATTTTCGTTTCGTCATTCGTCCGGAAACGACAGATAGCCAGAGGTCCGCAGCAGGAATGAAATTTACCACGCCGCCGCCGTTTGTTCAATTGAACCCGGCGCTCGGTAGTGACTCATTTTGGACCGTTCATGGTTCGACAAGCTCACCACGAACGGTGTCGGCCAAATTAGCCGTTCGTCCTGAGCGTTTGTCGAAGGGCGAACGGCAATCTTCGCTACGTCTGCTGCAGTGACTGCCACAATGAGTCAGCACCCGCCGTTCGGAGAACTTTCCGGTCGCAAAAGACTGTGATAGTACGGATGCCGTATCCCAGGCGGGTTATTTATGAAGCTACCGCACAGAGACCTCATCGACTTGGGTCCGTCGCCCTACGAACAATTTTTGCAGCGCGAAGCGATTCCCGTTCTCAAGGGTTACTTCATCGAGGATTTAAAGAACGTGAAGGTCGAGCCGTGGCGGCGCATGGGCGCGCTCGGCTGCTACCTTAATATGGGCGATCAGCAGGACACGGACGCGTACATCTGCGAGATTCCGGCGGCGAGCCAGACCGAGCCGCAGCGCCACCTCTATGAGACCCTGATTTACATCGTGAGCGGGCGCGGCGCGACGACGGTGTGGCACGACGAAAAGAGCAAGCGGAGTTTCGAGTGGAGCGCGGGGGCGATTTTTGCGATTCCGCTGAACGTGGCGTATCGGCATTTCAATGTGTCGCAGGAGCCCGTGCGTTTTCTCGCCGGCACCAACCTGCCGCATCTTTTGAATCTCTTTCACAACGAAGATTTCATTTTTAAAAATCCGTTCGAGTTCCGCGACCGATTCGATAACGATCCGGATTATTTTCGCAAGAACGAACGGCTCACGGTGCGCAGTTGGGAGACGAACCTCGTCCCCGACGTCAACGCCTTTCCGCTCGACGACTATCCGATGAAAGGAAAAGGCGTGCGCATCATGCGCTATGGCATCGCGGGAACGGCCTACGGCTGCCACATTCAGGAATTTCCCGTCGGCAGCCGCAGCACGTTTCATCGCCACGGACCGGGCGCGATCGTCTGCGTGACGCAGGGCACAGGCTACGCGATGGTCTGGCGCGAAGAGGACAAAGAGCGGCAGAGATTTGAGATTCGCCCCGGCTCGATCTATTCGCCAGGCGATTTGATGTACCACGGTCACTTCAACACCGGCCACGAGACGATGCGTCACTTCGCGATGCGCGGCAGAAGCCCGAAATACAGCCAGGACAAATATCGACCCATATTGCACGACATGATTCCGTTCGAAGACGAGCCGCCGGAGGTTCACGGGGAGTATTTACAAGAGCTGGCGAAAAATGGGGTGAAAGAAGCGGTGTCTGTGGTGAAGGAGTAGAGAATTAAGATTCCGTTCGCGCTTCGACGAAGCTCAGCACGAACGGTTGGTTCAGACAGCTTACTGCTTTGCCCGTTCGCCCTGAGCCTGTCGAAGGGCGATTAAGTGGGAATCGACTTGGAGCCATTCATATGGAAGCATTGAATTACACCGACCTGCGCGGATTTATCGAGGAAGCGAAAAAAGTCAGCGACTGGCGCGAGATCGACGGCGCCGACTGGGACGGAGAGATCGGCGCTCTGGTCGAATCGACCGCGGAGCTGGTGCCGCAGCCGCCGATGCTGATTTTCAACCGTATCAAAGGTTATCCCGCCGGCTTTCGCGTGCTGAGCCTTCCCTACGCGTCGTACAAGCGCGTCGCCGTCGCCTTCGGCCTGTCGCCTGAGCGGACCAAGTTAGAAATAGTCCGGCAGGTCGCGCGCAAAATTAAATCGGCGCGGCCGATCCCGCCGGAGGTCGTCAAAACGTCCCCGCTCATGGAAAACGTCATGGAAGGCGACAAGGTCGATCTGTTCAAATTTCCCGCCGTGCGCTTTCACGAGCAGGACGGCGGGCGCTACATCGGCACCGGCGACTGCCTCATCAACGCCGACGTGGAAGGCAAATTCATCAACATGGGGACTTACCGCATGCAGCTTCACGAGCGCAATCTGCTCGGCCTCTGGATGAGTCCGGGGCAGCACGGCCGGCTCGTTTGCATGAAATATTGGGAGCAGGGAAAAAGCTGTCCGGTGGTGGCGACGTTCGGGCTCCATCCCGTCGTCTTTGCGCTCTCGCACACGAAAATCGCCTGGGGCCAGTCGGAGCTCGACAATGCCGGCGGCGTGATCGGCAGGCCGCTGGAAGTTTTGCGCGGACCGCTGACCGGTCTGCCGATTCCGGCAAGCTCGGAGATTGCAATCGAAGGCGAAGTGCCGCCGCCGGGCGTGGAGGCGCGCGCCGAAGGGCCATTCGGCGAATGGCCGGGATATTATTCCGGCGGGACACTAGGAACCGGCGAGCCGCAGCCGGTGATCAAGGTGAAGGCGGTCTATTACCGCAACGATCCGATTTTGGAAGACGAAGCGCCGCTGTGGCCGGGCGCGGTGAAGATCGACGCCAATCCGACTTCGGGAGTTCTCTGGGACCAGTTGGAGAGCGCGGGCATTCAGGACATCGCCGGCGTTTACAATCACACGCCCTATTTAACCGTCGTCGCGATCAAGCAGCGCTATGCGGGCCACGCGAAGCAGGCGGGCCACGCCGCGCTCACCTGCTCGGCCGCCGCGCGCAACGGACGTTACGTTGTCATCGTGGACGAGGACATCGATCCGACGAACATGAAGGAAGTGCTGTGGGCGATGATGACGCGCGTCGATCCGGCGACCAACATCGACATTGTCGATGGCTGCTGGAGCACGCCGCTCGACCCGCGCATGCCGCCCTCCAAGCGCGAGTCGAAAGACCATACCAACAGCCGGGCGATTTTTTTCGCCGTCCGGCCGTTCGAGTGGCGCGATAAATTTCCCAAGACAAGCCGGACGAGCCGCGAGCTGCGCGAGCAGGTGGTAAAAAAATTCGGGAGTGTGATTCCGTTTCCGAAAGGGTAAAAGAGCGTGCTACTGGATCGCTTTGTCTGTCATCCTGAGCCCTTCGCTTTTTGTCATCCTGAGCGAAGCGAAGGATCTCTCTTCATTCGGAGAGATTCTTCGGCCTGCGGCCTCAGAATGACATCACTGATTGCGGTGTTGATTGCGCTTTCATTCTCCTCGGCCGTAAGTTCCGCCGACGCGCAGAGCGAATGGGAAAAGACGTTGGCGGCGACGCGCAAAGAAGGGACGCTGGTCGTCGGCGTTCCGGCCAGTGTGGAGCTGCGGAAGGCGCTGGAATCCAAATTTCAGGAGAAGTTTAAAATCGCCCTGGAGATTTTTCCCGCCCGCGGTCCGGAGAACGCGACGCGCATTATCACCGAGTATACAGGCGGCGTGCGCTATTTCGATGTGCTGGTCGCCGGCGGCGCGACGCCGCTCGCGCTGATCTCCGCCGGCGCGGCCGACGAAGTGCTTCCTTATATGATCCTGCCGGAGGTGAAAGAGCCGAAAAATTGGTGGGGCGGCCACATCTGGGAGGACAACGTCAGCACGAAAAAGCACATCTACGCCTTCCAGTGCTACACGAGCGAAACTTTCTGGTACAACACGAGCCTGGTAAAGCCGGATGAGCTTCGCTCCTACGACGACCTGTTGAATCCCAAATGGAAAGGCCGGATCGGCTATCTCGATCCGCGCAATCCCGGGTCGGGGCAGAACAGCTGGACGTTTTTGTGGAAAGTGAAAGGCGAAGAGTACCTCAAGAAGCTCGCGCAGCACGATCTCC
>JBGPTS010000068.1:0-17398 GCA_041490745.1 Binatia bacterium
ATCAACGGCAAAACGCCCAACCCTTCCATCGTAAACCGGCCGCCCGAATGCCCGCCCGCCTCTTTCTCGCCGCCGGCGGAAAGTTCGACTTTGCCGAACTGATCCAGAAAAGGCGCGGCCTTCGCCGAAGCCGTCAAAGTCAAGACGAAAATCCCAGTGATCGCCAGCGCCGTCAAAAGTCGTTTCATGATGTGCCTCCACCCTCCGTTAATAGTGTTTTTCTACATGCAAAACCTCGGCCTGTCAAGCGAAAAACGAGCTTAAACCGGCTGTCTCATGATTGACAAAGGCGCCTCCATAGTTGTACAAAAATCGGGATTGTCGGCAAGAGCCTGTGCCCTTAACGTTACTGCCCAGCCCTGAAACGGGCTGGATCGCTGCCCCGTGTCGCTGAAAATCAAATCACAGAACGCCGAAACCGCGCTCTCGACCGGCGCTGCGGCCGTTTCGGTCGTTGTCCCGGTCTATAACGGAGGCTTGGAATTCGAACAGTGCCTGGCGAACCTCAAGCGCGCCGAGACTCCGCCGCATGAAATCATCGTCGTTATCGACGGCGGCGGCTACGGCTCGACTCAAATCGCCGAGGCGGCCGGCGCCAAAGTGCTCCGGCTCAACGTCACCGGCGGCCCGGCCCGCGCCCGCAATCACGGCGCGCGCGCCGCCGAAGGGACGATATTACTGTTCATCGACAGCGACGTGATTGCGGCTCCGGACACGATAGGGAAAGTGGCGGCGATCTTCCGCGAGCGCCCCGACACGGCGGCGGTTTTCGGCTCTTACGACGACGCGCCGGGCGCGCCGAATTTCCTCTCGCAGTATAAAAACTTGCTGCATCACTTCGTGCATCAGACGGGGCGCGAGGAGGCCTTTACGTTTTGGGCCGGCTGCGGCGCGATCCGGCGCGATATTTTTCTAGCGCTCGAAGGTTTCGATGAAAGTTACCGCTATCCGTCGATAGAGGACATCGAGTTGGGCTACCGGCTGAAGCGCGCCGGCCACAGAATCCTGCTGCGCAAAGAACTCCAAGTGAAGCATTTGAAGCGCTGGAGCGCTCGCTCTCTCCTGAAAGCTGATCTGTTCCATCGCGCCATTCCCTGGAGCGAGCTGATTCTCCGCCACGGCCGGCTATCGAACGATTTGAACCTCAGGCCGTCGAGCCGCTTGAGCGGGGTCCTGGCCTGGGCGCTCGCGTTCTGCCTTGCCGCCGCGCCGTGGAAGTTCGGGTTTTTCGCTGCCGCCGCGGCGTTCGCCGTTGCTTTAACCGCGCTGAATCTGGAGCTGTATCGTTTTTTTTACCGCAAGCGAGGTCTCGCGTTCACGCTCCGGGCCGTTCCGTGGCACTGGTTTTACTATCTCTACAGCAGCGCGGCGTTCGCCGGCGCGGCGGCGCTTCACGTCGTACACAACGCGTTCGGCCGCGCCGCCAAATTCCACAAACTCTTCTCGCCGCTGGGCCGATCGTAATCTCGTCGATGGATTCCGGCACTATCGTCATCATCGGCGCGGGACCGGCGGGACTGACCGCGGCGCGCGAATTGGCCGCGAACGGCCGCCGAGCCGTCGTCCTTGAAAAACACGATAAAGTCGGCGGCCTCGCCCGCACTGAGGATTACAAGGGATTTTCTTTCGATCTCGGCGGGCACCGCTTTTTTACCAAGATGGACGAAGTGAGCCGGATGTGGCGGGAGGTCCTCGGCGGAGAATTCCTCCGCCGGCCGCGGTTATCGAGAATTTACTATAACCGGAGATTTTTTTATTACCCGCTGAGGCCGCTGAACGCCCTGCTCGGCCTTGGTCTGTGGAAAAGTCTGCTCATCGTGTTGAGTTACGCGCGCTGGCAGCTCTTTCCGCATCGGCAGGAGGAAACCTTCGAGCAATGGGTGACTAACCGATTCGGCCAACGGCTGTTCCGGACGTTTTTTAAAACTTACACCGAAAAAGTCTGGGGCATCCCGTGCAGCGAGCTCCGAGCCGAATGGGCCGCGCAGCGCATCCGCGGCCTCTCGCTTAAGACCGCGCTGCTCAGCATGTTTTTGACGCCGAAAGGCACGATCAAGACACTGATCGACGAGTTCGAGTATCCGCGCCTCGGCCCCGGCATGATGTGGACGGCGGTAAAAGACGAAGTCGAGCGCAGTGGCTCATCGGTGCGTCTCAATTGCGACGTGGTGGCGATCCACAGGAGCGGAAATCGCATCGACAGCGTCACCGTATCGAGCCGCGACCGGCGCGAAACCATTCCCGGCGACGCGTTTATTTCGAGCATGCCGGTCACCGAGTTTCTCGCCAAGCTCGACCCACCGCCCGTGCCGGAAGTTAGAGACGCCGCCCGGCAACTCCGCTACCGAGATCTGATCGTCGTTTGCCTGATCGTGGGCAAGCCGGACCTTTTCCCCGACAACTGGATTTATATTCACGACCCGGCGGTCAAAGTCGGCCGCATTCAGAATTACAAAAACTGGAGTCCGGACATGGTCGGCGATCCGCGAAAGACCAGCCTGGGGCTGGAATATTTTTCCAGCCGCGGCGATGAGGTGTGGAACATGTCCGACGTCGAACTCGTCGAGTTGGGCAAGCGCGAGGTCGAGGCGATCGGCCTCGCGCGCGCCGCCGAAATTGAAGACGGCTGCGTGCTCCGCGTCCCTGACGCCTATCCGGTTTACGACGGCAGCTACCGCGCCAGCCTGGAGAGGATAAGGGAATTCGTCGATGGGCTGGAAAATTTTCAGACCGTCGGGCGTAACGGTCTCCATCGTTACAATAATCAGGACCACGCGATGATGACCGGGAAGCTGGCGGCGCGAAACCTCGCTTTTGGGGAGCGCCACGATCTCTGGAGCGTCAACACGGAACCGGAATACCACGAGGAAGCGGTCGTTGAAGAAGCGGAAGCGCTGCGCGCGCTCGAAGAGGCGCTGGCGCGCGTGTTCACCCGGCTCGATCGGATCGCATTCGGCGCCGCCGTCGGCGCAGTCTCGGGCGCGGCACTTTTCCTGGCCACGTTATGGCTCGTACTCAAAGGCGGCCAAGTCGTTGGACCGAATCTTCGGCTGCTAGGCCAATATTTTCCGGGCTATCGCGTGACGCTATCGGGGAGTCTGTTCGGATTGGCGTATGGCTTTGCGAGCGGTTTCATCAGCGGCTGGCTTTTCGCATTTCTACGAAACGCGGCGCTATTCCTTTACCTGGGTAGAGTCCACCGTAAGGCTCAACGCGCGCTGCTGCGCAGATTCTTCGATTACCTATAGGAGGATTTATGGCCGTTGACGAAACCGAGCTCGAAAAAGTCATTCTTGCCCGCGTGGTGCGCCTCAACGCGAAGGTCCACGGACTTGTCACCGGCCTCGTGGCGGGAATGCTGATTTTCATCGCCACCAACTGGCTCGTCCTGAAAGGGGGCAGACAGGTGGGTCCGCATCTCTCTCTCTTGGGCCAGTTTTTCATCGGTTACCGCGTAACGTTTGTCGGGAGTTTGATCGGATTCGCCTACGCGTTTGCGTGCGGCTTCGTCGTCGGCTATACCATCGCGTGGCTGTATAATCGGATCGCCGACCGCAAGGAAATAAAAATTTAATCGCGCGGGCACGACGCCGGATTGTCGAGGTCGAAGCCGGTTGGTAGAATCGCCCGCCATAGAAATCAGCATGCAAACGGGCAACGATCTCAAGATGTACTGGCGCTTCGCGCGCGGCCTGCGGAATTTTCTGCAAAATCCGATCTCGCTGCAGGAGGCCCGTGCGGTTGTGAGCCGCCGCATGAACGAGCGGGAAGAGAACTTTTTGCGCCTGGTCGAGCGCGGCGTCTTCGGCTACGCACCGAGCCCTTTTCTGCCTCTGTTCAAGCTGGCTGGATGCGAGATGGGCGACGTGCGGGCCATGGTGCGAACGAATGGATTGGAGGCGACGCTCCGCAATCTGAGAACGGCCGGCGTCTACGTCACGTTCGAAGAGTTCAAAGGAAAAACGCCGATCGTGCGCGGCGGCCAAGTCATCCCGGTCGCCGCGCACGATTTCGACAATCCGTATCTCAGCCACTATTACAGCGCGGAGACCGGCGGCTCCACGGGCGCCGGCACGCGAATCAACATCGATCTCGATCACCTGGCGGCCGATACGCCATTCAACATGCTGGCCCTGGAGGCACAGGGCGTGCTCGACGCGCCGAAAGCGATCTGGCGCGGCGTGCTGCCCGACCCGAGCGGGCTCAATTATATTTTGCGCGGCGCCAAGATGGGGCGGACGCCGGAGAAATGGTTTACGCCGATCGCGCGGCGCGACTACAAGCCGGTTATCAAGTATCGTCTTGCAACAACTTGCATTGTACTGGCCGGCAGGCCGTGCGGAGTTCCGATTCCATGGCCGGAGCCGGTGACGTTCGACCGCGCCGAGGTGATTGTCCGCTGGATGATCGATCAACTCAGAAATCGCGGCTCATGTTTGATCTTCTGTCTCGTGAGCACGGCGCTGCGTATCGCGGTGGCCGCGCGGGACATGGGCGCCGATTTGACCGGCGCCACGTTCGAGGTCGGCGGCGAACCGCCGACGGAAGCCAAGGTTCGCGCGATTACCGCGACCGGAGCGCGCTGCTATCCGACCTATCACTTCGGCGAGTGCGGCCGGGTCGGCATGGGGTGCGCGCGGCCGATCGATTGCAATGACGTGCATTTCTTCAAAGACGGTCTCGCGATCATCGAATATACGCGGCAGGTCCCCGGCTTTGACATCACTGTCGACGCCTTTTGCTTTACGAGCCTGCTGCCGACGACGCCGAAGCTGATGCTGAACGTCGAGCTCGACGATTACGGCGTGATCGAGACGCGCTCATGCGGCTGCCCGCTCGAGAGCTACGGCTATTCGGAGCACATCCGCGAGATCAGGAGCTTCCGCAAGCTTACCGGCGAAGGAGTCACGCTGGTCGGCAGCGAGATGGTCTCGGTTCTGGAAGAGCTGTTGCCGGCGCGTTTCGGCGGCAGCGCGCTCGATTACCAGTTGATCGAAGAAGAAGACGAGCAGGGATTCACCAAGCTCAGCCTCGTGGTGAGTCCGCGCATCGAGCTTGCCGACGAGAAGCTCGTCATCGACGCGGTTTTGAATGCCCTGGGTCCGAACGGCGTCGAGGACTCGTTGACGCGAGTTACCTGGAGACAGGCCGGGATCTTCCGCGTGAAACGGATGGAACCCATCAGAACCGCGCGCGGAAAACTCATGCCGCTTCATCTCATTCAACGCGGCGGCCGGTCGCGAAGTCCGTCGTCCGCTTCGGGATCTAATGACTAAGTGCGCTGCTCCCTGCCGAGGACTGCACAATAGAAATCGTTATGACCGAGAAACCGCTTCGTTTCTGCATGGTGACGACTTTTTACCCGCCTTATAATTTCGGCGGGGACGGGATTTTTGTGCAACGGCTCTCCCAAGAGTTGGCACGGCGTGGCCATCACGTCGAGGTGATCCACTGCCGCGATGCATACCGGCTCATGACGGGCGGAAAACCGACGCGCGACTACGATCACGTTCCGAACCTGACGGTACACGGGCTTGAGAGTTCCTTTGGCTTCCTATCGCCGCTCGCCACGCAACAGACAGGGCGACCGTTTTTTAAAGCGGCCGCGATTCGGCGTATTCTAGACAAGGGATTCGACGTCATCCATTTCCACAACATGTCGCTGCTCGGGCCGGAAGTGTTGAAGTTTGGTCGGGGAATCAAGCTGTACACCATGCATGAGTATTGGCTGGTCTGCCCGACTCACGTTCTTTTCAGGTTCAACCGCGCTCCCTGCGCACGGAAATATTGTTTCGCGTGCACGTTAGTGCACAAGCGGCCGCCGCAATGGTGGCGATATTCCGGCCTGCTCAAAACCGCGGCCAGACACGTTGACATGTTCATCGCTCCGAGCCGCTTCCTTAGAGATAAACATCGGGAGATGGGATTTTCGGCCCCGATCATTCGCCTTCCTCACTTTGTCCCGGCGATACCCGACGATCATCCCGAATCTCACTCGTTCACGAAGGGAAATCCCGAGAAACCTTATTTTCTCTTCGTAGGGCGGCTTGAAGCGTTGAAAGGAGTTCAGACTCTCATTCCCATTTTTCAGAACTATCCTAAGGCGTTGCTGTTCGTCGCAGGGTCGGGCGAATACGAGCGGCATTTGAAGGCTCTGGCCGGAGATCACGAAAATATCCGGTTTCTCGGTCACTGTTCTGAGCAGCAATTACAACCGCTGTATCATCGAGCGGTGGCAGTCATCGTTCCGTCGTTATGGTTCGAGAATTTGCCTCTCGTGTTGATCGAGGCGCTCCGGCAAAGGACTCCGGTGATTGTGCGCGATCTCGGCGCTCTGCCCGAGGTCGTCGAGGACAGCGGAGGCGGCCTCGTCTATCGGACAGACAACGAACTCGTCGCCGCGATGGACGACCTGTTGGAAAATCCGGGAAAGCGACAGAGCCTCGGCCAGCTCGGGTATCAGGCCTACCAGCGAGACTGGACGTCCGAAGCTCACGTGCAGCGCTATTTTGCGCTGATTCGTGAGTGCGCCGCAAATCGCGCGCGCGCAACTTCGATGGCGGCGTCGGCAAAGGGCATGGAATGAGCGCCGCTGACGAGACTATGCAACTAACATCCGATCCTTCGTCCTAAGCTTTGAATGCGTCCGATAGAGCACTTACTGATCGTTGCAGGCGCTACGGCCTCCGGAAAGTCGGCTCTCATTCGGGAAATACGGGCTGGTCGACTGCCTGAGCTCCATACGCGGCTCGGCGTTGAAAACCCGCAACAATGGCCGTGCGCGAGCGCGCATTTTATCGAACGATGGGCGGTGGCGGAGCCGAACGAATTGATCCTGGAGTACGATTTTTTGTGGCATAATCTCGACGGAAAGGAACCGGCCGGAGAGAGCGCGTCATCCGTTCTGGAGCGCGCCCGAGAAGTTTCTTTTGTTACGCTATGGACGCCGCCCGCGAGGCTCGAAAAACAATTCATCAACGGCAGGCTCCGGGCGTCGATACCGCCAAACCGGGGCGGAATTCTTAGGGCGGCCATCTTTCGTCTCCTGCCGCGCTTCATCATCCGAGCATTATCAAGACTCGCGTTCTTGGAGCAAATCAACCGCCGGTTGCCGGGAACGGTTCTTCTGCGCGGTCTTCTAGTTGTGAAAATTTACTCGCGGCCCGAGCAGGTCTTGGCGCTGTACCGACGCTGGTTCCAATTCTGCGACGAGCATAGTTCGAAAATGCGCGGCCATCTGATCGTGGAGTACGACACGGAGTTAAAAATTTATTCCCGGGATGAATGGGAGAGTCGGATTCGGACCGATGAGGGAGGCGGACTTACGTGAATCTTTTCGGACAATTTATCAATGACCGCGTTGCGCGCTATCCGGCTCTCTCCGCGTTGTTGAGCGTTTTGGCGCTCTCTCTTATCGCCTATTTCAATTCTCTGCCAAACAGTTTCAACTTTGATGACATCCAGGGCATCGTTCGTAACCCCGCGCTCCGCAATCTCGAAAACGTTCCCGCCTATTTTACCGACATCAGGACATCGAGCCTCGCTGGCGGGAGAGACTGGCGACCCGTTTTACAAATCACCTACGCGCTGAACTACGCTATGGACGGACTCAATGCTACGGTTTTTCGAATTACCAACCTCGTCATACATGTCGGCGCGGCATGGTTGATTTTTTTGATCATGGCGGAAATTCTTAAGAAACGCCGCAATCCCGGCGCTTCTCCTAGCGAGCCGTTTTTGCTCGCTATCATTGCAGCGTCGCTTTTTGTGGTCCATACGGTCAATTCGGAAGCCGTCAACTATATTTCGACTCGCAGCTCCGTTTTAGCCGCCTTTTTTTATCTTCTGGCGTTCTACTGTTTCCTGCGCGGGCCATTCAGCGGAGAAAAGCAAAAAGGCGAGGGCTGGTGGCATTTGGCGGGGCTCGGTGTTTTCGTTCTTGGACTGGCCACAAAGGCTACGGTCGTTACTCTCCCGGCCGTTCTTATCTTTTATGGAATACTTTTCCTCGATCATCCATCGCAAAACCCGCTCAAGCTGTTTAGAAAGGAACCCGGAAGACTCGCAAAATATTTCCCGGTCGCTGCCGTATGCGCGGCTTACATCGTTTTCCGCTTCATCTTCCTGCGCGGATTTTTCAGAAGGGTCGTTGTCACTACTGCGGAAGTCAACGCACCAAGTTATCTGCTGACCCAATTCCGCGCGTGGATTTATTACATCAGACTATTTTTGTGGCCCGAGCCGTTGATAACCGACTTCCCGGGCTTCGGCTGGTCCCGCTCGTTGTCGGACAGTAACGTGCTGTTGTCCCTCGGCCTCATCGTGCTGATTCTGCTCTTTGCCTGGCGGGTGCGTAGATCGGAGCCTGCCTTGACTCTTTTTATTCTTTGGTTCTTTATCGCTCTTCTGCCCGAGGCGAGCTTCATTCCCCTGTTCGATGCCGTGACCGGTTACCGCGCCTATCTCGCCAACGCAGGCCTCTCGGTGGTTGCAACGTTTTTAAGTTTCAAGGCGGCGACGTGGATAAAAGACCGATTAAAGCACGATGAACGTGCGACCCCTTCCCACTTCCAGCCGATTTATGGGATAGCTGTCGTAATCGTTCTCGTTGCGCTCACTGCATCAACAGTTATAAGAAACCGGGCCTGGAAAGATGAATTCACCCTATGGAGCGACGTGGTGAGTAAAGACCCCACCAATTCCCGCGCTTACACCAATCTCGCGCTCCAGTTGATCGAAAGGGAGGATTATCAAAATGCGGAGCAAATGTTGGAGCACGCCGTCGAGCTCGGGCCGAAAAATTCCTTTGCCTATATGGCTCGCGGCTATCTTAATTTGCTTCTAAAGAAAGATCATGAAGCTCTCGCGGATCTCACAAAGGCCGTCCAATTGGATTCTCGGCTCCCGGCTCCCTTTTATTACCGGGGCGAAGTTTACAGAAAAATGCGTCAATACGACGAGGCGCTCGCCGATTACGAATCGGCTTTAAGGCTTCTGCCTTTTTATACGGACGCGTACATGGGGATCGCCTTAGTGCATACGGACAAGGAAGAACCGGAAGCGGCAATGGAAGCCTGCAATAAAATCACGGCGATCGATCCTCGCGACGCGCGAGGTTATAACTGCGTCGGAATACTTTTACTCGAACAAAATCGGGTCACAGAAGCGCTGCAAATCTTTCAGAGAGGAGTCATTCACGCCCCTTTGAACGGAGGCTTGTGGTACGGACTCGGACTGGCCTACGAGCAAAACAAGATGTATCGGGAGGCGGCTGATGCTTTCGAGAAATCCGGCCGGTTAACGCAATAAAAAAGGGGAGGGCTAATGCCCTCCCCTTTTTTGTGAAACACCAATCTACTGCTCGAACTACCCAGGCCGATGATCGGAACTGATGGTACCAGGTAGGTTTGTGGGCTCCAGGTACATGCGGCGAAGCTGCAGAAGGGTGGCATTGGCCCTGTTGAAGTAGTACTGAAGGCCGGAGGTAACCCGGTAGCGGTTCCTATTGTCGATCTGCGCCTTGAACAATTGCACTTCCAAATTCTGCCAAGGCATTACGGCCATTCCGGCAACCGGTCCCACGCCCATGGGCACACCGTTTGTTCTACTATCAGCGCCGGAAAGGGCGGTTACATGGACGCCGAGGGTGAGCTCCGTGTTATCCTTCATAAAAAACGAAGGGAACCAGTTCAGCGCAAGTCTCCCTTCGCTAACTTTGACCATCCGCTTTGCGGCTTGGTCACCGCCGCTGGCAAGTAAACGGTTCGACCCGCCGACGGGCTGCGAATACCAGATGTCCAAATTCATGTCGGTAAAGTAGAACGACGCCGCAGGGCGGATCCAGTTGTCCCATATAGTTCTATCCGCCCTCCCCTGACAACACTCAGTGCCGCTAGACGCGTAGTGGCGAACCTGGGTGCCCCAAAAGACACCGGCCTTACCGGTACCCCAGCCAAAGATAGGGCCACCCTGAAAAAATAACTTGACGTTGTCCCCACCTCCAACGCCGCCACTCAATTGAAGGCCGGCGAAGGGCGTGATAGGAATAACCCCCAGACCCTCGAATTGGCCAATGCCATGGCCAGTACCTCCGAGCGCGCCGCTCGACTCCTTTACTCTCCAGCTCTCCCGCTCTGCTCCACCGAGACCGGAAATTCTTCCCAGCCAGTCCACATCCGCCACATTGGCCACCTTCGGAAGTGTGAGACCCAACATTAGCAACGCAAAAATTGCACCCGCCAGCTTCTTCATCTATCTTCCCTCCTTTTGGTTCTCTCGCTTAGTTTAGAACGACAACGCTGAAAATCACTTAATACAATCGAGCGAAAATTGTCAAGCCTTTAACCGTACCGGATGAGCGCCTTATACGAAGAATGGATACTCTTGTCAAGTAGAAAATAGCCGCCCCAAAAAAAATTCCCATACTGCGCGGCACATACGCAAAATCGCGTTCTATAACTGCTTAGCGGTTAGCTTTCGGATGAGGCTCTTATACGAAGAAAGGAAAGCTCTGTCAAGAAGAAAATAGGCAGCCAAAAGCAGTTCCATACCGCTCGGCGCATACCCAAGATCGCCTTCTCTGACATAGCGATTACGATTTCGGACTCAAGACGTCGTATAACACTTGTTCCGTTTTACTAACCATCGCTTCGAGCGGGAATTGACGGACGATTCGGTCCCGAGTCTCTAACGGATTAATACTGTTAAGCTTCGCCAGCATCGTCCTTAAGCCGTCCGCCAGCATTTCCGGGTTGCTCGGCGGCACGACTATGCCCAGATCGCCCACGATCTTCATCGAATCGCCGACGTCCGTTACAACGCAAGGCACCCCGCAGGCCATCGCTTCTCCTATAACATTCGGAAAGCCTTCACCGCCGTAAGCTGACAAGCAGAGTATATCCAAAGCGTTATAAACGGCGGCTACGTCTTCTCTCGTCTCAGCCCAAATCATGATTTCGGCCAACCCCAGTGTTTGGGTTAGGAGCTGAAGCTCGCGGAGATAATCCGGAGCGCCGGAGCCGACGCAAACAAAGCGGACGTCTTTCCTTTGCTGAGCTACTAAAGCCGCCGCTTTCAAGAAAGTAGGAAGTCCCTTGGACGGCGCTACCCGGCCGACTACGCCGATCAAATATTCGTCCTGAAGTTTCCATTCTGAACGAACTCGCGCGCGACTTTGAGGATCGGGCTTAAATTCCTCGACGTCAAACCCGTTATCTATAAACAGTTGCGTCGCACAGCGGTAGCCTCTTTCTCTACGGTCGATATACCCAGCTTCCGAATTTGAGATCAGCGCCGGGACGAAGCCGGAGACCCACTTGCATAAATAGAAAGGCAAGGACAATTTCCAATCGTAATCCTCGCGAATATTTCTTTGCCCGGCTCCCTGTACACCCCAGACTAATTTTGTTTCAGGCAATCCAAGGGTCGCAATCCATCCGATAAATCTCGCAATATTCCCCTCGTAACTGTAGAGAATTTGAATCTTCCTTTTTTTTAACAAACTCCTCAAGTTAAGAGTTGCCCTGGCCAATTCTATAGGCGCCAGAGCAAGCGAAGGTTTTGTTAAAAGTAACGACGACACTTCGATAGAAGATAGGTCCCAAACGAACCGCCAATTTTGGTCGACGGGATACAGAGCCGAAATAAATATTTCGTGGCCCCGACGGCTTAGATGATCGGCTAAAATCGAGATCTGCCGGATGACGCCACCCATCGCTAAATTTTGAATAAAAAAACAAATCTTCATCGGAGAGCCTGCGCATCGAGTAAACAAAAGATTCGCATTCGGGCCGCCTTTCGGAGGTCAAGCCTACTTTCTTGCTGCTTTCGCCGACCGCGTGCTCCAGGCGCATTGGCCGCGGCTCGCGACTCTATCGCCGCAGCTTGCAGTCAGCCTCGTGGTCGTTAATGCTTCGCTTCGTTATGGGCGGCGGCGCTTTTACCGCGCAATTTCATAGAGCCGCTTGATGAATCCGCTCTTGTCCAGCTCGGCGATGAAAGCGGGGTCCATGAACTCTTCGGGCTTGTGACCTTTGATCTCGGGCCTGGTCAGCGCGACGTAATCATAGGTGGGCTGCAAGCCCTGCATGATCGGGTACGGCGTGGAAATGAAATCATCTTTGTAGATTTGGTACGAGCCCTCCAGCAGTTCGCGGTCCTGGGTTCTCAAATATTTGCTCAAAACTTTGAGGCTGAAATCTTTGTTCGCTTTGAAGTAGGCGATCGCCTCGACGTGCGACCTTACCAGCCGCATGACCGTATCGCGGTCCTCCTGAATATACTTACGGCGCGTGACCACCGACATCGACGGGTACACAACCTCTTTTCTCGCATCCCAAAGAACTCGAAATCCCATTCTCTCGCCCTGAGCGTCCGTCGGATAAGAAACATCCGCCGCATCGAGTCCGCCGGACGCGAGCGCCTGAAGCCTTTCCGGCGGTGTTCCGATTTGGAGCCAGGTTACATCGCGATTGGGATCCATGCCGTACTTTCGGACAATATGACGGAAGAGAAAATCTCCCAGCGAGCCCAGGCTGGAGGTGCCGATCTTTTTTCCCTTGAGATCCTCGGGTCTTTTAATTTCGGGTTTGACCAAGAGTTTGCTCTGAACGCCGGGGACCGTATGCGCCACGGTGATGAGATCGGCGCCGCTGAGATTCGCCATCATCACGGTCGCAATCGTCACCGGCGCCGCGTAGATGCTACCGCCGAGAATCGCCTGCGAGGTTTGCCCCGAGCCGCGGAGCAGGATCAACTCCACGTCGAGGCCGTTCTTCTCGTAGATCTTCGCCTCCTTGGCGAGCCATGGAATCCAGTTGGAGGCCGAGATCGAAGTCACGCCCCAGCGAATTTTTTTGAGCGGTTTGTCCTGCGCTTGGCACAGGCTCGCGAAGCTCGCCAGGAAAACGACCAGCGAAAAAATTCTTTTTCCTCGTATATGAATCATATTCACCTCTTACTCTCGCCTCCGGCCTCGCGCCTTCCGCCTATCCGGTTCAAAAAACTCATGTCGTAGAAATCCTCAGGGCTGGCGGTCGCCGCCTTCGGCTGCCGCGGCGCGAGAAATTGCAAAACGGTGCGCACACCGGCGGCGCTCGCGTGCGGCATCGTCGGCATCAGCTCGACGTAGTAGTCGTACCCCTCCTCGGCGCGGGCGCGCTCGTTGATTTTCAGATAACGCATGATCGCGGTGATCGTCCGTTCTTTCTGGCTGCGAAAGAACTGAAGCGATTCGATATAGCCCCTGAGAAAATTCTCCACCGACGCCGGATGGCTCTTGAGATAGGGGCCCATCGCCGCGATCGAGTTGCCGGCGTATTGAATGTCGAGCTGGCGCAGGTCGGCCAGCTCGCGCAGGCCCATCTGCAGCGCGATGCCGCTAAAAGGCGGCGAGAGCACGGTCGCCGCGACCGTGCCGCTCTTCAGCGCGTTCAATCGCCCTTGCTGGCTTTCGGCAACGGAAATAAAGATCACGTCCTTGTCCGGCTCCAGCCCGGCTTTGCGCAAATAAAGCCGCAGTGCGCTGTCCGCCGACGCGCCGGGCCGGGTGCCGGTAACGATCTTGCCGCGCAAATCTTGCGGACTCTTGATTTCTTGTCCGGCGAAAAGCGCGTAGTCGAGCTTATCGGATTGGACGGCGACGATGGTAATGTCCGCCCCGCCGAGCCGCGCGCTGATCGTCGCCGTCGAGCCGGCGGAGAGAAATTGCACCGCGCCGGAAGTCACGGCGGCGAGCGAGTTGATGCCGCCGCCCATGTAGATCGGCTCGAGATCGATACCGTGCTTGGCGAACAATCCGGCTTCTTTGCCGATCGGAATGACGCTCGAGTTGACCGAGATCGATCCGAGCGCAACGCGAACTTTTTCCTTCGTCTGGCCCGAGGCGAGATTTGGCACGACGACCAGGAGGCACAGCAGTAAAATTTTCCCTCGCATTTGCAGTTTGCTTTTCTATTGCCTATTTCAGCCTGAGGCTGATCCGCCAATCTTTGTGGCGGAGCCTGATGCCTGGTGCCTTTTCATTCTTCCTCGTACTGCTCTCTCAGCTTCGCCACCACGGTGGGGTCGGCCAGCGTGGTCGTATCGCCCATCGCGCGGCCGTCGGCGATATCGCGGAGCAGCCGGCGCATGATCTTGCCGCTGCGCGTTTTCGGCAGCTCCGCCGCGAAGAGAATCTCGTCGGGCCGGGCGATGGCGCCGATTTTTTTCGCCACGTGGCTTTTGAGTTCGTCGACAAGCGCGGCCGACGTCTCAACGCCGACTTTAACCGTTACAAAGGCGCAGATCCCCTGCCCTTTGATTTCGTGCTGCTTGCCGATGACCGCCGACTCGGCGACCTTCGGATGGTCGACCAGCGCGCTTTCGACCTCCATCGTGCTGATGCGGTGCCCGGCGACGTTCATCACGTCGTCGACGCGGCCGAGCAGCCAGAAATATCCGTCCTTGTCGCGCTTGGCGCCGTCGCCGGCGAAATATTTTCCCGGAAAGCGGCTCCAGTAGGTCTGGACGTAGCGGTCGGGATCGCCGTAGATCGTCCGCATCATCGCCGGCCACGGCTTGGTGAGAACCAAATAGCCCCCGCCACCTAAAGGAACCGAATTGCCTTTCTCATCGACCACGTCGGCCTCGACACCGGGCAGCGGTTTCGTGGCCGAGCCGGGCTTCAACGTCGTGATGCCGGGCAGCGGCGAGATGAGCGGATGGCCGGTTTCGGTCTGCCACCAGGTGTCCATCACCGGGCAGCGCCCGCCGCCGATGAATTTGTGGTACCACATCCAGGCTTCGGGATTGATCGGCTCGCCGACGCTGCCGAGCAACCGCAGAGATTTGAGATCGTGCTTCTGAGGAAATTCCGTGCCCCAGCGCATGAAGGTGCGAATCGCCGTTGGCGCGGTGTGAAAAACCGTCACGCCGTATTTTTCCACGATGCGCCACAGCCGATCTTTGTCCGGCCAGTCCGGCGTGCCTTCGTACATCACCTGAGTGACGCCGTTCGACATCGGCCCATAGACGATGTGCGTGTGGCCGGTGACCCAGCCGATGTCCGCCGCGCACCAGAAAACGTCGGCGTCTTTCATGTCGAAGACCCATTTGTTGACGACATGGACGCCGGTCAAATAGCCGCCGGTGGTATGGACGATTCCTTTCGGCTTGCCCGTCGTACCGCTGGTATAGAGAATGTAGAGCAGGTCCTCGCTGTCCATTTTTTCCGGCTCGCACCACAGCGGTTGATCGGCCATCAGCTCGTGCCACCAGTGATCGCGCCCTTCCTGCATCTGCGCGCCGGCTTCGTCGCCGATCCGTTTCACGACGACTACGTTTTCAATGGACGGAGTGTCTTGGAGCGCCTCGTCGGCGTTGCGCTTGAGCGGCACGACACCGCCCCGGCGATAGCCGCCGTCGGCGGTGATGAGCACCTTGGCTTTGGCGTCATTGATGCGGTCTTTTAAAGATTCCGCGCTGAAGCCGCCGAAAACCACGCTGTGCGCCGCGCCGATGCGGTTGCAGGCATGCATGGCGATGACGATTTCGGGGATCATGCCGAGATAAATCGCCACGCGGTCGCCGCGCTTGACGCCGAGTTGCTTCAGCGCGTTGGCGAATTTGTTGACCTCGCGCCACATGTCCCGATAGGTCAGCACGCGCTCGTCGCCCGGCTCCCCTTCCCAGATAATCGCCGCTTTGTTGCCGCGCCCGCCTTCAACGTGCCGGTCGAGACAGTTGTACGACGCGTTGATTTTGCCGCCGATGAACCATTTGGCCCAGGGGGATTTCCATTCCAGGACCTTCTTCCACGGCTTGAACCAGACAAGCTCCTTGGCCGCAGCGGCCCAGAATGCGTTCGAGTCTTTTTTTGCCCTGGCGAAAATCTGCGCGCTCGTTACGTTGGCCGATTGCTTGAAAGACTTCGGCGGCGGAAAAGTTCTTTTCTCCTGGAGCAGGACTTCAATCGGCTTGTCGGCCATGGCGAATCCTCCTTTTCGAGGGAAGTTGAGTCTTTCCTAATTACCGCGCGATGCGGATTCTATTCAAGCGCTCTCCCGTTGGCAAGAGAAACGTCATATGCGCTGAAAGTCAGCTTGACAGCCTCGGCGCTTTGCCGATAGACAGGCACGGAGGAGGACACCTGCATGAAGCCTTTCCTGTTCCTCGCAGCGGCGCTAGCGTTCTCAAGTCTCGGCCAGAACGGCTGGGCACAAAAAAATCCCTCGACCGTCCGCCTCGGCGTCGCCGGCATCAGCGGCACCAACGCCCATCCGTTCGTGAGCAAACAACTCGGGCTGTTTCAAAAACACGGCATCGACATCGAACTGATAGCGTTTCAGGGCGGCACCCAGTTGATCCAGGCGATGCTCGCCGGCGATGTGCCGCTGGCGCTGTCGGAGGGCACGACGGTTCTGGCGAGCAATATCAAGAGCGTGAATCTTCTGTTCGTCGCCGGGATCGTCAACACTTTTCCGTTCACGATCTTATCCAAAGCCGAGATTCGAGTGCCGGCGGACCTCCGCGGGAGGAAAATCGCCATCAGCCGTTTCGGCTCGTCGTCCGATGTTGCGGTGCGCCACGCGGTCGAGCGTTACGACTTGAAACCGGACAAGGACGTGATCATTCTTCAAGTCGGCGGCCAGAGCGAGCGTTTCGCGGCGCTCCGTGCGGGCGCGGTCGACGCGGCGATCGTCAGTCCGCCGTTCAATCTGGTCGGCCGCAAGCTCGGTTTCAACGATCTGATCGATATGTCGGAGGCCGGCGTCGCTTACGCGCACCAGCAGATCGTCGCGCGCAAAGAATTTCTCGACCGCCAGCCCGACGTCGCGCTCAGGTTTCTGAGGGCGATTGTCGAAGGCATCGGCTATTGGAAAGATCCGTCGAAGAGGGAAGTCGTGACACAGAACGTGGCGAAGTTTCTCAAAATGGATCCGCAGAAAGACAAGGACCAGCTCGACGAAACCTTCCGCTATTATGGAAAAGTTTTTCCGACGAAACCCTACCCGACTCTGGAGGGTCTGGAACTATCGGCCGCCATGTTGAAGAAAGCGCGGCCGGACGCGAAGGATCTACAGGCGAAAGATTCCGTGAACAACCGGTTCATGGCCGAGCTGGAAAAAGAGGGTTTTCTAGCCAAAGTTTTCGGCGGGCGCTAGCCCTTTACCAATCTTCCTTCTCGAATTTCATCCCGCGCGCTTCGGCGGCGTATTTTATGTCTTCCATCGACCACGGGTTGCCGCAAGTGATGACGACGGTGCTGGATGGGTCGAATCGCTCGCGCAGGGCTTCTTGGGTAAACTTTTTCGGCAACGCCGGCTTGACCGTCTTCTCCAGCGCCGCCTCAGCTTTGGCCGTGTCGCCGCCTTTGGCCGCGATCTCATCTAAATCCTGCTGTTCTTTAATCGGTAAGTCC
>JBGPTS010000069.1:0-17166 GCA_041490745.1 Binatia bacterium
ATAGCTGAAATTTAGCCCGCGAGTCAACCGATTGGGTCTATACGATAAGAACCGGGCAAGTGAAGCGGACGTTTCAAGCTTCGAGCGCGGTTTGTACCGCCTCCCTCAGCGTAAACGCGCCGCTGTACAGCGCGCGACCGATGATCACGCCTTCGACGCCGTCGGTTTCTAATTTTTTCAGACGGCGAATGTCGTCCAGGGTCGCGACGCCGCCGGAAGCGATGACGGGAATCTTGACCGCGCGCGCGACGCGGCGGGTTTCTTCGACGTTGACGCCTTCGCCGGTGCCGTCGCGGGATATATCCGTATAGATAATGCGCGACGCGCCGGCCGCCTCACAACTGACCGCCAGCTCGACGGCGTCGGTCGCAGTCGTTTCCTTCCAGCCTTTGACCGCGACGCGGCCGTTGCGCGCGTCGATGCCGACGATGACCTTGCCGGGAAATTTTTCGCAGGCGCGCCGAAGGAAATCCGGATTCTCGTGCGCGGCGGTGCCGAGAATCGCGCGCGCAACGCCGAGCGCGAACGCCGCTTCGACGGCTGCGAGCGTGCGCAGGCCGCCGCCGAGCTGCACCGGCACACCGGCATTTTTGCAGATCGCCGCGATCTCGCGCGTGTGCACGGGACGCCCTTTGACCGCGCCGTTCAAGTCCACGACGTGGAGCCGCTCCGCGCCCTCGCTCGCCCAGTGCTTCGCCGCGGCGAGCGGATCGGGGAAATAAACCGTCTCCTGATCCATCTCGCCCTGATACAGACGGACGCACTGGCCATCTTTAATGTCGATAGCCGGAATGATAATCATGCTTCAGCTCTTTTCGGCGAAGCGGGCGAAGTTGGCGAGAATGGCGAGGCCTGTCTTCTGGCTCTTCTCCGGGTGAAACTGGCAGGCGAAAAGATGGTCGGTCGCGATGCTGGAGACGAACGTTCCGGCATACGGCGTCGTGGTCGCGGCCAGAGAACTATCATCGGGCACGACGTAAAACGAGTGAACGAAATAAACGTAGTCGCCGTCCGCGATGCCTTCGAGAAACGGCGTCGGCTTTTTTTTCTCGATCTGGTTCCACCCCATGTGCGGCACCTTGAGGCCGTCGTCGGGACGAAACGCGACGACTCGACCGGGAAAAAGATCGAGCCCTTTCTGCGGCCCGAACTCTTCGCTCTCGGTGAAGAGAAGCTGGAAGCCCAGACAGATGCCGAGAAACGGCTTCTTCCGTGTTACAACCTCGCGGATCGGCTCGACCAGGCCGTAGCGCCGGAGATTTTCCATGCAGGCATTGAACGCGCCGACGCCGGGAAGCACGACTCCGCTCGCGGCGAGAATGGCCGGAACGTCCCGTGTGATCTCCGCGCGATAGCCGAGGTGCGCGAAGCTCTTCTCGACGCTGCGGAGATTTCCCATGCCGTAATCGACGATCGCTATCATGCCCGACTCACAAAGATCCCTTTGTCGACAAAACTCCTTTGATCCGCTCATCGACGCGCGTCGCCTTTTCCATGGCGCGCGCCAGGGCCTTGAAGCAGGCCTCGATGATGTGGTGCGGGTTCTCGCCCTGCGTCACGTTCATGTGCAGGTTCATGCCGAGCTGGTTCGCCAGCGCCTGGAAAAATTCGTGCGGCAGATCGGTGTCGAAATCTCCGACGCGCCCCGGACGAATCTTGACGTTGTAGGCGAGATAGGGCCGGCCGCTCAAATCCACCACGACGTGCGCGAGCGCTTCGTCGAGCGGCACGGTCGCCTCGCCGAAGCGGCTGATGCCCTGCTTGTCGCCGAGCGCCTGCTTGAACGCCTGGCCGAGCGTGAGGCCCACGTCCTCCACCGTGTGGTGGTAATCGACCTCGATGTCGCCTTTGGCTTTGATCTTGATATCGAACAGGCCGTGACGCGTGAAGATCTCCAGCATGTGATTGAAAAACGGTATGCCGGTTTCGATCTCGGCCGCGCCGCCGCCGTCGAGCTCCAGCTCAACGGCGATCACCGTTTCTTTGGTTTTCCGTTCGGATTTCGCATTTCGTCCCATGACACGTCTCCTTATCCCCGATTACACTCCACGGTCTTCATGCTTCGACGCGCTCAGCATGAACGGAAAAGTTACAGCCGTTCGTCCTGAGCTTGTCGAAGGGCGAACGGCAGACTTTGAGCGGCCTATTTTTTAAACCGCGCTTCCACCGCCCGCGCGTGATCGTCCAATCCTTCGAGCCGCGCCAGCCGGGTGATGTCCGGCGCGAGCGCGCTGAGTCCCCGCCGCCCGGCGTAAATGATACTTGTCCGCTTGAGAAAATCGTACGTGCCGAGCGGCGAAAAAAATCTCGCGCTGCCGCCCGTGGGAAGAACATGATTCGGCCCGGCCATGTAATCCCCCAGCGGCGGCGTGGAGTAAGGGCCGAGAAAAAGCGCGCCGGCGTTGCGCACCGACCGCGCCCAGCGCCGCGGCTTGCGCACGAGCAGCTCGACGTGCTCCGGCGCGACGGCGTTGGTAATCGCCACGGCTTCGTTGAGATCGCGGCAGACGATGATCGCGCCGTAGTTATCGAGCGCCTTCAACGTGATCGCCCGCCGCTTGGTATTACGCGTTTGCCGGTCCAACGCCGCCCGAATCCGGAGCGCGAGCGCAAATGACGGCGTGACGCAGAGCGCCGCCGCCAGCTCGTCGTGCTCCGCCTGCGACAGCATGTCCGCGGCGACGTGATCCGGATCGGCGGATGAATCGGCCAAGAGCAGAATTTCGCTCGGCCCGGCGATCGAATCGATATTCACCTCGCCGAAGACCAGCCGTTTGGCCGTGGCGACGTAGATGTTGCCCGGCCCGACGATCTTATCGACCTTGGGAACCGAACTCGTGCCGAAAGCCAGCGCGGCGATCGCCTGCGCGCCGCCGACGCGAAAAATCCGATCGACGCCGGCGATGCGCGCCGCGGCCAAAATCAGCGCGCCGTCGCGGCCGATGGGAGAAGTCATGACGACTTCTTTCACGCCCGCGACCTTCGCCGGTATCGTGTTCATCAGCACGGTCGAAGGATACGATGCCTTGCCGCCCGGAACGTAGACGCCGACGCGCTCGAGCGGCGTGATCCGCTGGCCGAGGTAGATGCCGATCGGATCGCGATAGCCCCAGCTTTTCTCCATCTGGCGGCGGTGAAACGCGGCGATCCGTTTGGCCGCGAGGCGAAGCGTGCGCAAATCGCGCGCGGGAATTTTTTTCATCGCCTCATCCACTTCGCGCTTCGAGACCTCGACCGTGCGGCGCGAGAGCCGGACGCCGTCGTAGAGCCGCGTGTAATGAAACAGCGCGCGATCTCCTCTCTCCCTGACCGCGCGGATAATTTCCGCCACCTTCTTTTCCACGCTCTGCGCTTTGCCCGAGTGGCGCTCGATAATTCTTTTCAGCGTGGAAGCGAACGCGCCATCGCTTGTCTTAACCAGCCTGATCTTCATCCCCTATCCTTTTCATCCCTCATGCCTTTATTCTTCTGATATCCGCTCCGAGCGCCGAGAGTTTTCTCTCGATGTGCTCGTAGCCGCGGTCCAGGTGATAGACTCTGGATATCTCCGTGTTGCCCTTGGCGACGAGGCCGGCCAAAATCAGCGACACGCTCGCGCGCAGGTCGGTCGCCATCACCGGCGCGGCGGAAAGATTCTCCACGCCTCTGACAACGGCGCGATTGCCTTCCAGGCGGATGTCCGCGCCCATGCGATCCAACTCCTGCGCGTGCATGAAACGATTCTCGAAAATATTTTCCGTGATCACGCTCACGCCGTCGGCCACCGCCATCAGCACCATCATTTGCGCCTGCAGATCCGTGGGAAAACCGGGATGCGGCAGCGTGGTGATATCCACGCTCTTCGGTCTGCCATTGCCGGTCACTCTCACCCGGTCCGGTTCGATCGCAATCGCCAGACCGGTTTCTCTGAGCTTGAGAAGAAATGCGTCGAGGTGATCGGGACGCGCGCCTCTGACGACGACGTCCCCACCCGTCAGCGCCGCCGCAACCATGAAGCTCGCCGCCTCGATGCGATCGGGAATGACGCGGTGCGACACGCCGCCAAGCCGCTCGACGCCTTCGATTTTTACGATATCGCTTCCGGCGCCCGCAACTCGGGCGCCCATCTTATTCAGCACTGAAGCGAGGTCTTCGATCTCCGGCTCCTTGGCGGCGTTTTCGATCAGCGTCGTCCCTGCCGCGAGCGTCGCGGCCATCATGAGATTTTCCGTCGCGCCCACGGACGGAAAGTCGAGATAGATTTTCGCGCCCTTAAGCCGCTTGGCCTTCGCCTCGACGTACCCGTGGACGAGATCGATCTCGGCGCCCAACGCGGCGAGGCCCTTGAGATGGAGATTCACAGGGCGCGCGCCGATGGCGCAGCCGCCCGGCGTGGAAACGCGCGCCCGGCCGAAGCGAGCGAGCAGCGGTCCGAGCACGAGAAAAGACGCGCGCATCGTCTTGACCAGATCGTACGACGCTTCGAGCTGCGTCACGCGATCCGCGCCGAGCGTCAGACTACCGGACTCTTGCTCCCAATTGACCCGAGCGCCCAACAACGTGAGGAGCTTCACGGTGGTCTTGATGTCCATGAGATCGGGAATGCCCGCGTAGCTGCACGGCTCCTCGGTCAGAAGCGAAGAGATAAGGATCGGCAGCGCGGCGTTCTTCGAGCCGCTGACCGTGACTTCGCCTTCGAGCCGGCGCCCGCCGGTGACGATGATTTTATCCATCGAGTCGAGCTTTCAAAGAGAGATCCTTCGCTTCGCTCAGGATGACAGATACAACGAATTCAGTATGAAACGTCCTGTGTGTCATTCTGAGCGCGAGCGAAGAATCTCTCTTGCCGGTTTTCATTGCCGTCACTATTCACGCCAGCTTGCGCGCGACGACGACGCGATCGCGTCCGGCGTAATCCCGCTCGATCCGCGCAGCCGTAAAGCAACCGGCTTCCGCCAGCAGGCGCGCAATCTCTCGGCCCATATCCGCGCCGATTTCCAGCGCGACGACTCCGCGCGGAGCGAGATAGCGCGGTGCCTGGGAAATCATGCGTCGATAAAAATCCAGCCCGTCGGCCCCGCCGTCGAGCGCGACGCGCGGCTCGAACTCGCGCACGTCGCGCGGCAGCGCGGCGAATGCATCCCGCCGCACGTATGGCGGGTTAGAGACGATCAGGTGAAAAAATTCCACGCGATCTTCGACCGGCGCGAAGAGGTCGCCGGAAAAAAAGTTTATCCTTGCATTCACGCCGTGTCGGCCGGCGTTGATCTCGGCGATTTTGAGCGCGTCGAGTGAAATATCGGTCGCCCGGACTTCCGCGGAAGCGATCTCTCCTGCCAAGCTGATCGCGATCGCACCGCTGCCCGTTCCTAAATCCAAAATCTGAAATTTGCGATCTGAGATTTGAGATTCGGCCTCGAAGAGGCCGACGGCGACCTCGACAAGCAGCTCGGTCTCCGGCCGCGGCACGAGCACCGCCGGAGAGACGACAAAATCGAGCGACCAGAATTCGCGCCGGCCGATAATATATGCGACCGGCTCGCCGAGTCTGCGACGCGAGACCAACGAGTTGAACCGCTCCCGCGCGCGCGGATCAAGGCTCGTCTCCCCGTTTAGATAGAGCTGGCTCCTCTCGACACCCAAAGTCTCGGCCAAAAGCAGCTCCACGTCGAGGCGCGCGCTCTCGATGCCGGCGGCGGTAAGAAGCGCCGCCCCATCGCGCAGCGCTTGGCACGCGGTGATCGACCCGGGTTTGATATCGGTCTCGACGCTCATCATGTTCATCCCGCTTGCAGCGCCTCCGCTTGATAGTGCGTGTTCAACGCGTCGATCAGTTCCTCCAGCTCGCCCTCGATAACGCGGTCGAGCTTGTAGAGCGTGAAATTAATCCGGTGGTCCGTGATCCGCCCCTGGGGAAAGTTGTACGTTCGTATGCGTTCGCTCCGGTCGCCGCTGCCGACCATGAGCTTGCGCGTGGCGGCGATCTCGGAGTGTTGCTCGTCCTGCTTTTTTTCCAGCAGGCGCGCGCGCAAAATCTTGAGCGCCTTGGCGCGGTTCTTGTGCTGCGATTTTTCGTCCTGGCACGAGACGACGAGTCCCGTCGGGATATGCGTCATCCGCACGGCCGAGTCCGTCGTGTTGACGCTCTGCCCGCCGGGACCGGAGGCGCGCATGACGTCGACTTTCAAATCTTTGGGATCGATCTCCACTTCGACCTCGTCCGCCTCGGGCAGCACGGCGACGGTGATGGTCGAAGTGTGAATCCGCCCCGAGCCCTCGGTGACGGGAACGCGCTGCACGCGGTGCACTCCGCCTTCGAACTTGAGCCGGCTGTACGCGCCCTTGCCTTCGACGAGAAGAATGATTTCCTTCAGGCCGCCGAGTCCGGTCGGATTCGAGCTCATGACTTCGACGCGCCAGCCGCGGTTTTCCGCGTAGCGCGTGTACATGCGCGAGAGTTCGGCGGCAAACAGCGCCGCCTCTTCGCCGCCGGTGCCGGCCCGAATCTCGAAAATAACGTTCTTGCTGTCGTTGGGATCTTTCGGCAGGAGCAAATACTTGAGACGCTCCTCGAGCTGCTCTTTCCGCGCGCGGAGCGCGGCCATCTCTTCTTTGGCCATCTCGCGCATCGCCTCGTCGGCTTCGTTGAGCAGGTCGCGGTTGGCCTCGATCTCCTGCTCGTTTTTTTTCCAGCCTCGATAGCAGGTGACGAGCTCTTCCAAATCAGAGCGCTCCTTGGCGATCTTGGAATACTCCCGTTGCTTCGCGGGCAGCGACGGATCGCTCATCAGGCTTTCCAGTTGCGTGTAGCGCTTTTCAACTTCGGCTAATTTATCGAGCATGGCTTATTCGTAACTCATTTCTTTGTATTTTTTGAGGTCGGTCAAAACGTTCCATATGCGAGGCGCGCGAAGGATCGCGAGCGCAGGTATACTCTCTCCAGTACGTCGAGCGAAGCGATTCGAGCGCGTCTAATCTTACCGCCCGCCAGTGCCGGGCTATGGCAAATGGGCGTTTTCACCGACCTCACGAAATAAAAAAGGGCAAAGGGATTCTCTGTGCCCTTTGCCCTTTTTCTACTTAAAGTCGCTAGTAATTCACATTCAGTCCGAAACCTCCGCCGGGCTCAGTTCTTGTTTGCGTACTTTCTGCGGAACTTCTCTACCCGACCGGCTGCGTCGATGAACTTCTGCTTCCCGGTAAAGAAAGGGTGGCACTCGGAGCAGATCTCCACGTGGATCGCGGGCACGGTGGATCGCGTTTCGACCACGTGCCCGCAGGCGCAGAGTATCTTTGCCGGTTTATATGCTGGATGGATGCCTTCTTTCATAACAACCTCTGGCAAATTTTATAGCATGAATGCCCAGCGGCTTCAATCGACGGCCGAGCCCGCCGTTATTTCAAGATCTCCTTCAACTTCGGCACCAGCGCGGGATCGACGTTGAAAACTTCCCGCACGCTGCGCTCGAGCGTTGCGCCGTCGAGCGGATTGATATCGAGCTTGGCCTTTTCCGCGTCGGCTAAAAATTCCGGGTCTTTCATCGTGTCCATGAACGCCTTGCGCAGAAGGTCGAGCCGGTCCTTCGGCGTGCCGGGCGGCACGACATACGGACGCGCCGTCGGTCCGACCGTGTGCACGATCGCGCGGATCAGCTTTTTCCCTTCGTCGGTCTTGGCGAAGTTGATATCCAGCGGAACCTTGGGAAGATCGGGATGAGGTTTGGGGATGTTTTGCAAAACGACGACGAGGTTGCCCGATTCCAACTCGTTGCGCCAGGTCGCTTTGAACGATTCCCATGAATTATCGACTCCCTGGACCTCGCCGCTGTTGAACGCAAGCTTCACGGTGGCGGTGCCCGTGTAGCCCGAGACGAGCTGCATGGGCAGGCCGATCGCTTCTTTGAGAATTTTGGGGATGTCGTCGGTCGCCGAGCCCGCGCCGACGCCACCGAGTTTGACGACGGTTTTTGAACTCAGCCATTGCTCGATGCTGGTGATACCGAGCGACTTGGAGATGCCGAGCACGTAGTTGTCCTGCCCGGGCGCGCCGACGAAGCCGAACTTGACCGACTCGAATTCGACGCCGGGTTTTCCCAGGAACTGCTGCAAGAACAATCCGCCGATGAAGTGGCCGATGGTCAGCCCGTCGGGCTTGGCCACTCTATACATATGGTTGGCGGAGATGAGGAAACCCGCCCCCGGCATGTTTTCCACAACAACGGTGGGATTGCCGTCCAGGTGCTTGCCCATGTGCCTCGCAATGGTCCTGGAATAGGTATCGTAACCACCCCCGGCGGCGGCGCCGACGATGATGCGCACGGTCTTGCCTTTATAAAAGGAGTCCTGCGCCGCGGCGGGCGCGGTGAGAAACGCGCACGCGAAAAGCACGGCCGCTCCAAGGATTAGCGCCCGTTTCATTCTCGGCTTTGGCATCTTTGTTTCCTCCTTTTGAGACTGCCCTGACAGGCGGATTTTCCGCCAGCTAGGGCTACACCGATTTTAGATTCGACGCAAGCCTTTTTCACGGCCGCGCGCCGGGAAGAGGCTCGTAAACGGTCCCACCTCGGATGGCAAACACCGGCGCGAGCGCTTGGCGCGCCGCGAGCTTGCCTTCTTGCGAATCGACCGCTTCCCACTCGCGCTCCTCGATCTTCAGCACGGAGATCTCGGCGGCGGCGCCGATGCGGATCGAGCCTAGCTCGTCGCCGCGCCCGAGGAGCCGGGCGGCGTTCACCGTCGCCATCGTCACAACTTCGCGGAGCGAAAAACCCAGCGCGATTAGTTTCGCCATCGTGGTCGGCAGATCATAAACCGGCCCCGACCGGTTGCCGCGATGGCCGTCGGTGGAAACACCGTCCGGCTTGAAGTCCTGATCGAGCACTCTCCGCGCCACGTCGAAGTTCAAGTTGTGCAGTCCATGCCCGACGTCGAAAAGCACGCCGGATTCTCGCGCCGCGCGTACCTCGTGCCTGAGCCTGCCGTTGGGATCGAGCAGACCTCCGGGGTGAGCGGTGAACATGTGCGTGACGATATCGCTCGGCCGCAGGCAGTCGAGCACTGCGCCGATCGGCGGCGGCGCCGCGGTTTTGCTCCAGCTCTCGCCGATGTGAACCAAGATCGGCAGCCGGAGATTGTCCGCGAGGCGCCGCGCGCGCTGGAGCGGTTTTAGTCCCTCGGCTCCCAGCGCGGCGCCGGTCGCCATTACTTTGATGCCGACGATCACGTCGCGATTCGCCTCGACGACTTCCTCGATGCGCGCTTCGTCGATCAACCGGGGATCGGCGAGCGTACTGTAGCCGGCGCCGGCGACCGAGCCGAGCGTCGAGAGGTTCACGTAGGCAAGCACGCGCGTCTTGGCCGGCTCGGCGATGTAGCGTCGAAATACCGGGAGAAGACTGTGGCCCGCGCTGCCGGCATCGACAACCGTCGTCACGCCGGAGCCGACGCCGAAGACGTCAGGGTCGGCGCCGAATGCGCCCAAGCCGTTCATCAGATGCAGATGCACGTCGATCAATCCCGGAACGACGACGAGACCTTTGACATCGAGAACCTTCGCGTCGGCGGCGGAAAGGTCGCGCCCAATCGCTTCGACGCGGCCGTCGCGAATGAGAACATCGAGCCGGCCGTCGAGTCCGGCGCCGGGATCGAGCAGGCGCCCGCCTTTGACAAGCAGACTGGCCATCGCTCTCTCGCCGCTTACTTCCGCCACTCCATCACTTCCAGCCGGACGCCTTCCGGTCCTTCGAAGAAGCAGACGTGGCGGCCGTCGGGCAGTTGCCTTTCCTCCAGGATGCGCGCGCCGGCGCGCTTGAGCTTTTCGACCTCGCCGAAAACGTCGTCGGTGTCGAGCGCCAGATGCTCCATGCCGTAGTGCTGCGCGAGCTTTTGTCCCTCGAGAAAGTCTGTCACGTTCAGCGCGAGGCCGTGCAGATCGAGGCGGAAGGTCGCGCTCTCGCCGGTGCGATTTTCGGTAACGATTTTGGCGCCGAGGTGAGCCACGAACCATTCGGCCGCCTTACGCGGATCGGAACTCTTGATATGAAGATGGTTGATTTGAAACGCCATAACACGCCTCCCGTTTTCGAAATTCAGCCACACCTTAGTCTCTGGAGACAAGAAAAAAAAGGGTATATGTTTCGTTTGGCAATCACGTGAAACAAGAATCATGAAACGCGCGAGCGGCATCCTGCTGCACATCACTTCCCTGCCGTCGGCCTTCGGGATCGGCGACCTCGGCCCGTCGGCTTACCGGTTCGCCGATTTTCTCGCCGACTCGCGCCAGACCTATTGGCAAATTCTACCGCTCACCGCGACCAGCGCCGTTCTTGGGAACTCGCCGTACGACAGCTATTCCGCGTTCGCGGGGAATCCGCTCTTGATCAGCCCCGAGTTGCTTCTCGCAGAAGAATGGCTCAGGCCGGAAGACCTCGAGGAGCATCCCCCCTTTCCTCACGAGCGGGTCGAATACGCAACCGTCGCGCCCTACAAAGCGCGGCTCCTCGATAAGGCGTTCCAGCGCTGCCAGGCGCGCGGCTCGAACGACGTTGCGTTGGAAAAATTTTGTCACGAGCAGACCGAATGGCTTGAAGATTACAGTCTGTTCGTCGCCCTCAAGGCCCACTTCGACGGCGCGCCGTGGACGGACTGGCCGGCGCCGTTGAGAGATCGAGAGAAAAATACGTTGGCGCAATGGAGGAAACGCCGCCGCGCCGAGATCAAGAAGGAACAATTCTTTCAGTATCTCTTCTTCAAGCAGTGGGCCGGGCTGAAAGAATACGCCAATCGCAAAAAGATTCTCTTCATCGGCGACGTGCCGATCTACGTGAGCGGCGATAGCGCCGACGTGTGGGCCAACGCGGCGCTGTTCAAGCTCGATCGGGAAAAGCGTCCCACGGCGGTCGCCGGCGTCCCGTCGGATTACTTCAGCGCGACGGGCCAACTCTGGGGCAACCCTGTCTACCGTTGGGACGCGCTGAAAGAAACCCGCTACGCGTGGTGGTTCAAGCGGTTGCGCCACAGCCTCGCCCGCTTCGATCGCATTCGCCTGGACCACTTCCGCGGATTCGTGGCTTATTGGGAAGTGCCGGTCGGCGCGCGCACGGCGAACGACGGGCAATGGGTCGAGGCGGCGTCGGATGATTTTTTTGCCAACCTGGTGCTTGAGCTTCCCGAGATGCCGATTTTCGTCGAGGATCTGGGGGTCATCACGCCGGACGTGCGCGCCGTCATGAAGCGCTTCGGCTTTGCCGGAATGAAGCTGCTCCTGTTCGCCTTCGGCGACGACATGGTGAACAACACCTACGCGTTTCACAACCACGAAAAAAATTGCGTCGTGTACACCGGAACGCACGACAACAATACGGTGAAGGGCTGGTTTTTACACGAAGCCGGCGTCGCGGAGCGCGAGCGGCTCTCGGCTTACGTCGGGCACCCGATCTCCGCGGAAAACGTCCATTGGGAAATGACGCGCCTTGCCCTCATGTCCGTGGCCGAAACGGCCATCGTCCCCATGCAGGACCTGCTCGGTCTGGGCGCGGAGGCGCGAATGAACCGGCCGGCGACGACCGAAGGAAACTGGACGTGGCGGCTGATTTCGGAACAGATCACGCCTGCGCTGACGGCAAAGCTGGGAGAAATAACGGTGCTCTATGGAAGAGCGTAGAGAAGGGATGAAGGATGAGGGATGAAGTCCGATTGTTCAGCGGCCTGAAATTGACTCCATCGTCCGCGCCGATATAAAGTCCGACTGAGGAGACAGCGTGGAAGTACTCGGCATGGTCATGGCGGGCGGGCGCGGCAAACGTCTCTATCCCTTAACCAGGGATCGAGCCAAGCCGGCGGTCCCTTTCGGCGGTAAATATCGCATCATCGACTTTGTCTTGTCGAACTTCATCAACTCCGGCATCTACTCGATCTACGTTCTCACGCAGTTCAAGGCCCAGTCTCTCGTCGAGCATCTCCAGGAAGGCTGGCAGGTCGGCAGCCTGCTGCGCGATTACTTCGTCACGCCGGTGCCGGCTCAAATGCGCTCCGGCGTGGACTGGTACCGCGGCACGGCGGACGCGTGCTACCAAAATATTCATCTCATCAAGCGGCCGCATCCGAAAGCGGTCGCCGTCTTCGGCGCCGACCACGTCTACAAAATGAATATCCGCCAGATGGCGGAATATCATTGGCAGAAGAACGCGGACGTCACGATCGCCGCGCTGCCGGTCCGGATCGAAGAGGCCTCACAGTTCGGCGTGATGGAAGTGGACAACGACTGGCGCGTCCTCGGCTTCGAGGAGAAGCCAGCGAACCCGAAACCGATCCCCGGCGAACGGGACTGGGCGCTCGTCTCGATGGGAAATTATATTTTCGAAACCATGCTGCTCGTCGAGGCGCTCGATAACGACACTACGAAAACTCAGAGCAGCCATGACTTCGGCCTCGACGTGATTCCGGAATTATTGAAATCGGGAAAAAAGATTTTTGCTTACGATTTCAGAACCAACCGCATCCCCACTCCCGCAAAAGGCGAGGAAACGAGCTACTGGCGCGATATCGGAACGGTCGAGGCCTATTTCGAAGCCAATATGGAGCTCCGCGAGGTCAACCCGTCGCTGAATCTCTACAACCGGAGCTGGCCGATCCGCACCGTCAGCTACAGCGACCCGCCGGCGAAATTCGTCTTCGACGAAGACGGGCGGCGCGGCACGGCGTTGAACTCGATCGTCGCCGAGGGCACGATCATCACCGGCAGCGTGGTGCGCGACTCGGTCGTCGGCCGCAACGTCTTTATCCACAGCTTCTCGACGATCGAAGACGCGATCATCATGAACCGCGTCGAGATCGGCCGCGGCTGCCGGCTGCGCCGCGTGATTCTGGATAAAAACGTCTACATCCCGCCGGGAACGGAAATCGGCTACGACGCGGAAAAAGACCGCGAGCGCTACTTTGCGACAAAGAGCGGGATTGTGGTGATTCCCAGAGAAGAGCCGAGACCGGTGATACCGTGAAACGCATAGCTTTCCTTCAAGACTCTACAGAGTACATCCTTAGCTCGTTTCCGGGAGAAAACTCTTAAACTGGAGATATCATGGATAAAAAAGCCGAATTTGAGAAATTGGTTCAACAGTGGCAGGATCTTATCAAGAGATTTCATGATGAATTGTCACAGAAGTTGACGGATTTAGAACTAAGCGCGCTATATGCATGTATCCCCGACTGCTTCGAGGATATGTACGACATCTACCATGAAACCATGCCCGCCATCTTGCGAACTCCTCCTGAGAATTACAGCAAGCTATTCGAGCTCATATTTGACATCGGGGGCTTAGGTGGGTCCCTTTTCTGCTTAAAAAACAGTATGAGCGCCGCAGAGCCAGGGTTTCTGGCACTCATCAATCTGCTCAGTGAAAAGACAGACCAACAAGAAAAATACGGGCAAAACAAGAACTAGAATCATTCCCCGGGGAGTCCGAAGGTCAGGTCTTGGATCTTGGCTATGATCCCTCATTACTTAACAGGCGCTCCCGCCACCCTCCGATACAGCTCCAAATACTCCTTCGCCGACTTCTCCCATGAGAAATCCGACTTCATACCGTTGGCGATTACCTGCTTCCACGCCTTCTTGTTAACGTAAACGGAGAGCGCGCGCTTGATTGCGCCGAGAAACGCCGGGCCGGTGTAATCGACGAACTTGAAGCCGTTGCCGGTTCCCGCCAGGGGATCGTAATCCTCGATCGTATCGTCGAGGCCCCCCGTCGCGCGAACGACCGGCGCGGTGCCGTACTTGAGGCTGTAAATCTGATTCAAGCCGCAAGGCTCGAAGCGCGACGGCATCAGAAACATGTCCGCGCCGGCTTCGATCTTGTGCGCGAGCGCGTTGTCGAAGCCGATCTTGACGCCGATTTTTTCCACATGGCCCGCCGGCAGCTTGGCGACCAGCTTCTGATATTTCTCCTCGCCCGAGCCGAGAATCACGATCTGCAAATCCATCCGCAACAAGTCTTCGATAATTTCCAAAAAGATATCTAAGCCCTTTTGAGCCGCCAGGCGCGAGACAATCCCGAGCAGCGGCGCGGACGCCTTGAGCGGCAACCCGTATAGTTGCTGGATATCGCTCTTGCACTCCGCCTTGCCGCGCAAATCGCTCGCGCTGTATTGTTTTTTGATAAGCGGATCGCTGGCCGGATTCCACTCGCGATAATCCACGCCGTTTAAAATTCCGTGGAGATCTTTTTCCCGGCCGCCGAGGACTCCTTCGAGACCGCAGCCGTATTCCGGCGTCAAAATCTCGCGCGCGTACTTCCGGCTCACGGTCGTGAGCGCGTCCGCGAAGAGAATGCCGCCTTTGAGAACATTGACCTGGCCGTAGAATTCCAGATATTTCGGCGTGAAATAGCGCGCGTCGAGATCGAGCAGCTCCCAGTCCGAGAACGGGAAGGTTCCCTGGTGGGCGAGATTGTGGATCGTCAAGATAATTTTCGCGCCGCGCGCGGCGGCCGTGTTCCCGCCGATTTTTTGCAGCACCGGGATAAGCGCCGACTGCCAGTCGTGGCAGTGAATCGCTTCCCACGGCCCGGTGCGCTCGGCGAGCTGCAGCACGGCCTTGGAGAAAAACGCGAAGCGCTCGGCGTTGTCCGGGTAGTCGCCCCGCGGCGTGCCGTAAAGCTCAGGCCGGCGAAAATATTCGTCGCGCCGGATCAAATATACCGGCGCGCCGCCGTCGCCGGCGGTTTTCAAAACCGTCCCGGCGACGCGGCGACCGCCGAGCTCGACCTCCAGCTCGATGCCGGTTTGTTCCAAGGGAAATTTTTCCAGGATGTTCTGATACGCGGGTAGCACGACGGCGACTTCGTTGCCGAGCCGGCTCAAAGCGGGGGCGAGCGCGCCGACGACGTCGCCGAGACCGCCGGTCTTCGCCAGCGGGACGCACTCCGGAGCGGCCATTAAAATTTTCATTCCCAACTCAGATATAATCTAGCAGGTTGCTGAAAAAAGGTTCCCGTGCTCCGAGAGCCTCAGCACGAACGGAAAATCTTAACCCTGTAGTATCCGAACCGTTCGCCCTGACCCCTCGACAGGCTCGGGACTAAAGGCTGTCGAGGGGGCCTGCCCTGAGGCCCCTCGAAGGGTCGAAGAGTGAACGCAGGCTACAGCGCCACCTCGCGCAGCAACTCGGCCGCCATCTCGGGCGGCATGGAATTGATGTAAAAGCCGGTGCCCCACTCGAAACCGGCGACTTGCGTGAGCTTCGGCATCACTTCCATGTGCCAGTGGTAGTGGCCGTTTTCGATTTCATGGAACGGCATCGAATGGACGATGTAATTAAACGGCGGATCGTTCAGCGTGCGGTTGAGCCGGATCACGGTCTCGCGCAGCGCGCGCGAGAGATGGACGTATTCCGTTTTGGTCGCATGCTCAAAATACGAAGAATGTTTCTTCGGCAAAATCCAGGTTTCGAACGGGAAACGGGGCGCGAACGGACAGATGACGACGAAGCTGTCGTTCTCGCTCACGATCCGGACGCGGTCCTCGATCTCCTGACGGACAATGTCGCAATAAATGCAGCGCTCCTTGTATTTGAAATACTCCTGCGCGCCAATGAGTTCGTCCGTCACCGTGCGCGGCACGATCGGCAGCGCGATCAACTGCGAGTGCGTGTGCTCCATCGTCGCGCCCGCCTCGGCGCCCTGATTTTTGAAAATCAAAACGTAGCGAAAGCGTTTGTCCTCGCGCAAATCCAGAATCCGGTCGCGGTACGCCCAGAGAAGCTCCTCGAACTGTTTCTCGCCCAGGCCGCCGACGTTGGTTTCGTGCGCCGGCGTCTCGATGATGACTTCGTGCGCGCCGACGCCGTTCATGAGATCGTAGACGCCTTCACCGCGCCGGTCGAGATTGCCCTCGATCATCAACGCGGGAAATTTGTTCGGCACAACTCTGAGAGTCCAGCCCGGTCCGTCGCGCTCGGAGCCGCCCGGACGATACGCGGAGATTTCCGGCGGTGTCAGTCCCTCGTTACCCTCGCAGAAGGGACACGGGCCGGGGCGCAGAGGCGGATTGGGACGCTCGATGTGAGAGGGTCTTTTCGCTCGCTCGGTCGAGATAATCACCCAGCGCCCGATAACGGGATCTTTTCGAAGTTGCGGCATAAATCGGAGCGGCAAAAAGATTATTTCATTTTCGGCGAAAATTGTCTAACGGACGTTTTTTCCCGGTGCTGATTCATTTTGGCCTTTACTGCGTCAGGCTCTACGAAAAATGCCGTTCGCCCTTCGACCAAAACTCACTGTATTTCTCCCCGTTCGTGGTGACCCCCGTCGAACCATAAACGGGATTGCCACGAGTTTCATCATTCGAATTGAGTCACTGCTGAAAATCGGGCGGCTCCGGCTGTATCTAACTCTTCCCAAGACTCGCGGTTCTTTTTTCTCTCATTATTCATAGCTTAGGGGGATCGTTTCTTCCCGCTACAGCGCTTGCGGCCGGCCGGACTAAAGTTCCAGCGCGTCCGGTCGATGCCAAGATACAGAAAGGTAGAAGCAGGACAAAAGTAGGTGTTGGCCTGCTCGCGCATAGGTGTTGTGGATAGAACCAGTGTCGACGCGCGTGGGAATGGAAGCCATATGAAGAAATTTCTCCTGACAGGCCTTCTCGCGGTTACGATGGCACTGAATTGGCCGAGAGTTTCGCTCGCCATTCAGGCCACACTCCTCGACGACGCTTACACGACGTCGTCGAAGGCGACCACCAAGTTCGGCTCGCTGGCGACGATTCTCGTCAACTCGACCAGCAAGGGATTCATTCAATTCGATCTTTCAACCTTGCCTGCGGGCACGCTGCCGGAAGACATCGTCAAAGCCAACCTCACGTTGTACGTAACAGCGGCGGGCGTAAAAGTCGCCGGCTCGTTTGCAATGAAGCAAGTGACCGGGACATGGGATGAGTTGAGCCTGACGTTTGCCACGACGCCGACCATCGGCGCGACGGTCGTCCCGACGGTTTCTTTTGCGCTGACAGATGCGAATCAATTCATCACGATCGACATCACCAATCTCGTAAGAGATTGGGTCGGCGGAGTAGTCGCCAACCACGGCGTTGCTTTGGTCGCCAACGGAACCGCGAGCCTCATCCTCGATGCTAAGGAGAGCGGCACATCGAGCCACTATGCCCAGTTGGATATCACGCTGGATTCTGGATACG
>JBGPTS010000070.1:0-16390 GCA_041490745.1 Binatia bacterium
GATGGTCGGAACGACGGGGCCTCGAATCGACATATTCATGCAGAGATTTCACAACCTCGGGCTTATCGAGACGAACGCAGATGACTTTCTCGTTATCAAAGAAGTCAAGCTCGCCGATTACCTGGGTCAAATTACTGAACCGGCAACGGCATAGCTGCGGGCCTCGCGAAACTTCTTTTCAAAAGCGTCTAAGATTAGACAGCAATCCCCGCCGGGCTGGCGTAGGTTACCAATATGAAAAAGATCGCTTTGACAGCCGTCGCGACAGAGGCAGCGGAGGAGCCCGCTGTGTTTAAACCGAGAAGAACCCGTTTGCCGACCGTAGTTTCTTTGTTGGTTCTGCTCCTTTTATTTTTATCCTGGTTGCTCCCCCAACCGGCGGATGCGCGCGGTCCTATGGAGCAAGTGAGGGGCACCGTGGAAAACGCGCTGACGATAGTCCGGAATCCCGATCTCAAATCGGCGGACCAAAAAGAAAATCTCCGCACCCAACTGTTTCGAGTCTTTGACCCCGGGTTCGATTTTACTGAAATGGCAAAGCGCTCGCTGGGACCGCACTGGGAACGCCGCACTTTCGAGGAAAAGCGGGAGTTCGTAAAGGTATTCGCGGGTTTGTTGGGGAAAGTCTACGCGGACAGAATGGAAACCTATACGAGTCAAAAGATCCTCTACACGCGCGAGATCGAGGACGGGAACTACTCGGAAGTGAATACGAAGATCGTAACGGGAAACAGCAGCGAGGAAATGTCCGTCAATTACAAACTCCACAGCGTCGATAACGAGTGGAAGATCTACGACCTTGTGATCGAAGGCGTCAGTCTGGTCAACAACTACCGATCCCAGTTCGACCGCGTCATCGCGCGGTCCTCTTTCGAGAACCTCGTCCGCGTCCTGAAAGAGAAACGGGCGTAAAATTCCCGAGCGGCCGCGTCCATCGAACGCACGCGAAAAAAAGGGGGAAGCGACATGAACAACATCATCTACCTTATCGGCCTCGTGGTGGTGGTGATCTTCGTTGTCAGATTTCTCGGCCTGGGGTAGCCGCGCGGAGCGGCGCCGTTTCGTTAAATTGAGCATCGAGGATGGGCTATGTTGTATTGGTTTCGGATATTTCTGGCGGCTTTGACCGACGGACTCGTGGGCTTCGGAGTTGTCCCTGTCGCCGATCCGTACCTGCGCGCGCGATGGGCCCCGGCGAGTTTTGTTCTAACCTGGTCTAGGCATATTCGGGTTGTTGCCCTGGCGGCGGCGCGGAGAATTCGCCGTATCCGCTTGGACCGGCTGAGTTGGGAGAGCGGCGTCGTTTACTCGCTGATTTGCGGCACAATCATTACCGGCGCCCTCGCCGCACTTGGTTTCCATCACATATATTTCGACCGGACGAATCTCCCTGATGTGGAAGCATTCGCCCGTTTTGAGTTTCGCACGATCGGGCACGTTTACGATGTCAATGGGCAATCGCTCGTCGAGCTGGCACGGGAGCACCGGGAGATCACCGAGTATAAGGACATCCCGCCGATTGTTCGCGATGCGATTCTTGCCGCCGAGGACAAGAACTTCTTCTCGCATAGCGGAATCGACTATTTTGGAATTCCTCGCGTGCTGTGGAAAGTCAAAGTTGGAACTTTGGCGGCGCGCCTCGTTGGGCTAAGGCGGCAAGACGAGGTCAATAGTCTGGTGATCTTCCCGCAAGGCGGATCGACGATCACGCAACAGCTCGTGCGGGGTCATTTTTTGCAAAACCTGACGGCGGAAGAAAACAGCACCGAGCTCCGGCATGGTGGACTCTTTTCTCGCATGCTGTGTTACGCGATCGGCGCTCGAAGCGTCAACATGTGGTTTCGCAAGATAGAGGAGATTCGCCTATCGTTGTGGCTCGAAACAGAGATGCGGAAGCGCTTTGTTTCGAAACGCCGCGCCAAGGAAGAAATTTTCGCCCGATACGCCAGCTTCATTTACATGGGAAACGGCCAGTACGGGTTTGCCAGGGCGGCGGAGTATTATTTTGGCCGGTCTCTCGCCACCTTCACTGTGGATGATGCCGACAAGGCGGCGCTGCTCGCAGGCATAGCAAAGTCGCCTCAATCCTACGCGCCCAGCGCAACCGGGATCGAAAGGGTCTTGCGGCGCAGAAATCAAACTCTGGCGCTTATGGCGGCGAACGGTTTCATTTCTCGGGACAGAATGAAGGGAGCAATCCAGCGTCCGATTCGAGTGGTAGGGAGGAATAACTACAAAACGCTTCAGGCGGCTGCGGTCGTTGAAAATATTCTTCAGGAGATCAAAGACCGCCGGTTGGACGTCGGCATTGAAGACCTCCTGCAGGGACGTATCCAGGTTCACTCGACGGTAAATGCCGGAGTGCAGCGAATTATGAACGAAGCGCTGGAGCACGGCCTCGAATTTTATGAGAAACGCCACCCGAGCGCGAAAGGGCTGATCCAGGGTTCCGTTGTCGTGTTGAGGAACCACGACGCGAGCATCCTCGCCGAGACGGGCGGTCGTCAGTTCTACAAAGACCGCTCCGCGGCCTACAGCGACTTTAATCGCGTTACGAAGTCCCTGCGGCAGCCCGGCTCCGCGATGAAACCCATGGTTTATCTCGCCGCGTTCCAGCAGGGAACATTCAATCTTGGGACCATGGTTCCCGACGAGCCCATCAGCGTTCCCGATGGGGAGAGTGTTAAATGGATCTCAAATTACGATGGCGAGTTCAAAGGGATGATTCCTCTCCGGGAGGCGCTCGCGGAATCCAGGAACGCCGTCGCGGTTTGGATTACGAAGCAGATCGGCATTGCGAGCGTCCTTAAAACGTCGCGGAGTGTTGGAGTCCGGACGACGTTGCAGCCGTATGCCACGACGGCGCTGGGCGCGTCCGAAGTCAATTTGCTGGAGCTGGCCAATGCGTATCGCACGATAGCATCAGGCGTTCTCGCCCAACCCTACTTGATCCGGCAAGTCGTCCGCGAATCGGGCGAGGTGGTGGCGGATAGCGAAGACGACGAGTCGCCGGTCGATCTCGAAGAAGCGGCGCTCCCGCTCATTCAGGAAGGTCTGCGCGGCGTCGTGCGCATTCCCACCGGCACGGCCCATACGCTCGACTCCAGAGATTTCCCGATCCCCATTATAGGAAAGACGGGAACGACCAATGAGTTCAGGGACGCGCTTTTTGTCGGCTCGACTTATGGCGCCGAGGGAATCACCGTCGCGGTCCGTATCGGCTTTGACGACAACCGTTCCCTTGGACCCAAAGAAACCGGCGCCAGGGTTGCGCTTCCGGTATTCAAAAAAATCATGCTCAAAGTGTACGGCGAAAAGTTGATCGGCCCTGTGCCGGAGTTTCCCCTGCGAATGGAACAGGGCATTAACGACTATTTGGCAGGCGGTTCGTTGACTAGAGCCGACATGCTGGGGGCCGCTAGACCATGATTTATTCTTCGTCGCGCTTTTCCCGCTTCGCGAAGTGGACGGCGCGAGCCACGGGCCATCCGGCTGCATTCGTGGTCGCCGCTTCGATCATCATGGTCTGGGGACTCACGGGCCCGATATTCAAATTCAGCGACACCTGGCAGCTGGTCATCAACACCGGCACGACGATCGTCACATTCCTGATGGTTTTTTTGATTCAGAATACGCAGAACCGCGATAGCCACGCGGTCCAACTTAAACTCGACGAGCTGATTCGCGCCGCAAACGGGGCGCACAATGCCTTACTGGATCTCGAAGGGCTTGAAGAAGCAGATCTCGAGCGGTTTCGAGCGCGGTATGAAGAACTCGCGCGCACGGCGCGAGCTGGGCTGGGTCGCGGGGAGTTGGATACCGGCACGCCGGAACTCAAAGCGGATTAATTTGCGCCATTTTCTTAATCGGGATGCGCAATTTTGGCCCGACACGACGGGCGGATCGGCATAATAACAACGGGCAGGAGGTTTTTATGAATGGAATGCTTTGGATTGTAGCCGGCGGGATCGCCGGTTGGTTGACCGGAAAATTGATCGGGAAAAAGGGCTACGGGGAAGTCTTATTCTCGGGCTACGCGAGGAGTTTGGATATTCTCTTCGGAGTAATCGGGGCCTCTATCGGCGGCTACCTATTTTTCTGGATGGTTATCGGCGAAGGAAGCTCGTTTAGCGGATATGCCACCGCGATCCTCGGCTCTATTACTCTTGTCGGATTTCTCCGGCAGGTCACCGCGCGATGTTTGCCTTTTAGCCTGGGTGGGGAAAAAAACATTTCGATTTGAAGGAGCGCATTCAATCTAAATCATCCTACCTCGTCTCGCCCGATTTCAAAGCCTCTTTGACGATCTTGAAAATCGGCGCCATGTCCTGCCATTCGGCATTCGAAACGTCGATATATTTTCTGCCCTTGACGAGCCTGCTTTCCGCCGGCAGATCGTCCTTCGGGATGTCGATGCGGCGCGAGTTGGGCGGGACTTCTCCATACAGATCGGGATATTTTTGCAGCGCCATCTGCCCTTTGCGCGAAAGAAACCAATTGATGAAAACTCTGGCGGCGTTGGGATGCGGCGCGTTTTTGATCAAACTCATCGAGCCGCCGCCGGTGGAAATGTGCTCGCCTTCTTTCCACGCGCCGCTCTCGAACTCTTCCACCGGCAGTCCTTGTTCCTTGGCTTTCTGCGCGTCGCGGCAGCCGAGACAGATGGCGTATTTTCCCGTGACGAGCCAGTCGGTCATCTGCCGCCGGTCGCGGCTGTAGGTGACATCCATCGTGCCGAAGAGGCGTCGAATAAACTCCGGACCAAGCTCCGGGTTGTTGTAGAAGAAGACGAGCGTTGCGCCGATGCCCGTGCCCGTCGGGTCCTGCGATACCATCTTGCCTTTCCACTTTGGATTCAAAAGGTCCCAATAGGATTTGAACTCCTTCGTGTTGACCAGGCCGGTATGGTAATAGAGTCCCGCCGAGCTGGGATTGGCGAGGTAGATGAAAATCTGCTCGCCTTCGGTGTCGGCGTAGGAGTGGCTTCCGCCGTACCACTTCGTTGGATCGACCACTTCGGGGAGAATCAGCGCCGCCTTGATCGAGTCGAGGACTTTTCCCTTGTAGAGCAGATTGTAATTCGTGTTGGCGCCGCCGCTGTAGAGATCGGCGATGACCTTCCCGGCGCGCGCTTCGGCCAGGATGCGCGTCGCGAGCTGGCTGCCCTGGCCGTTGACGCTCGATATTTTGATGTCGGGATATTCCTTGCGAAACTCGTCCAGCAGTGGCTCGCTGCCGTAGCGGCCGACGTAGAGATTGAGCCGCCCCTCCTTTTTCGCGGCGGCGATGGTTTTCTCCCACTCCTGCGGCGCGCCGGCCGCCTGCGCGCGGTCCGTCACCCCGACGAGCAAAAGCGCAACGAGCGCGACGAACAGGAACGGTCGATGAAGGCGAATCATGCGGCCTCCTCTTATTAACCGCGCGGCTTTTCAAGCCACGCGGTTTCTTTCGCGCCCTTGGATGAACGCCGTAATATTTTTCGCCACTTCGTCAAGCAGGCGCTCGCGCGCTTCGCGCGCGCTCCATGCGCAGTGCGGCGTCACCAGCAGATTGTCCAATTCTTTTGCCGCGCGGATGACCGGATGATTCCCCGGCGGCGGCTCGCGGGAGATCACGTCGAGCGCCGCGCCGGCCAATCTTTTTCCGCGCAGCGCCGCGATCAGCGCGGCTTCGTCGATCAGCGCGCCGCGCGCCGTGTTGATAAGAAACGCGGTCGGCTTCATGAGCGCCAGGGCGCGGCCGTCGATCATGCCTTTCGTATCCGGCGTGAGCGGGCAGTGGAGCGAGATGAAATCCGCAGAAGCGAGAATATCATCGAGCGCGACGCGGCCGGGAGGCGGATTTCCGGCAAAACCCGGGCGGGCGGAAATTAGAACCTCCATGCCGAAAGCGCGCGCCATCTCGGCGACTTTCCGGCCGATGTTGCCGTGGCCGACGAGGCCAAGCTTTTTACCCGCAAGCTCGGTCGTTGAGAAAGCGAGCCGGGTATAGATCGGGCTTTGCTCCCATTCGCCGCGGCGCACCAGCTCCAAATAACCTCCGGCGCGCGTTGCCAGCTCAAGAATCAGAGCGATGGTAAATTGCGCCACCGACTGCGCCGCGTAGGCCGGCACGTTGCAAACGACGACGCCGCGCTCGCGCGCCGCTGCGAGATCGATGTTGTCGGTGCCGGTCGCCGCCTCGGCGATCAGTTGAAGACTGCGGGCTTGCGGGGCATGAATGATCGATCCGTCCAAAACCACTTTGTTCGTGACGACGATGGGAAAACCATCGATGCGCTTGAGGACTTCGACAGGCTGAGTTACCGCGTGGATCGCGCAATCCCACGCGCCGGTGAAACTCTCGAGCGACTTATCGCCGAAAGTCATGGCGTCGAGAAAGACGATGCGAAGCCGCGGGCGGCTCATGGTTTCGCGCGCTCCGCTTTTTTCGCCTCTTCCCAAAAAGCGTCCATTTCTTCCAACGTCGCCTGGGACAGAGTTTTTCCCTGCGCCTGAATTTGTTTCTCGACGTGGGCAAAGCGCGTGAGAAACCGTTCGACCGCCTCCGACAAAGCATCCTCCGCCTCAACGTTCAAAAAGCGCGAGAGATTGACGAGCGAAAGCAGCAGGTCTCCCATCTCTTCTCCAATGCGCTGTTTGTCTTCGGAAGATACGGCTGTCTTAAGCTCATTCCACTCCTCTCCGACTTTTTTCCACACCGGTTCGACCGACGGCCAATCGAAGCCGAATTCCGACGCCCATTCGGTTACGCGCTGCGCCCGGGCAAGCGAAGGCAGCGATTTGGGAACAACATCTTTTCCCGTCATGCGGCAGATATTAGAGCAGAGCCGGAACGAAGTCTAGGCGGAGTCGGGGAGCTTGTCAGCGACGCTGCGCTGCGTTACTGTGGCTTTCCACATGACCTCCGCCAAATTTCATGCGCCCTGAAATTATCGCCGTCATCTCCGCCATGGGTTGGGCGGGCGACGCGGTCCTGGTTCGCTTCGGCGCGCGCGATTCCAACGTCGTTTCCGCCGCGTTCATGAGTTATGCCTTCTCGGCGGTTTCGGTCTGGCTTTACCTCCTGCTTTACGTTCCGCTCGACCGTCTCCGGTCGCGCGCGACGATTTATTTTTTGCTCAGCGGCTGCCTGCAGCCGCTGCTCGCGCGTATTCTTTATTATACCGGCCTGACGCGCATCGGCGTCGCACGCTCCGGGCCTCTCAGAGGCACGGAGCCGCTGCTTTCGGTCACGCTCGCCGTGATGTTTTTGCGCGAGCGGCCGAATCTGTTCGTTTATGGCGGCGCCGCCCTCATCGTCGGCAGCGTCTGGCTGGTCTTGTGGCGTAGCGAAGGCGACACGGCGGCGCGACCGGTCGATTACTTGTTTCCCCTGGGCGCGGCGCTGTGTGGTGCGGTGTCGCAAAATCTCCGCAAAAGCGGCCTGCTGATTCTTCCCGATCCGCTCGTCGGCGCCGCCGTCAGCACGGTCACGTCGCTTGCGATCTTTTCGGTGTTTCTATCGGCGACGGGGAAGATCGGGCTCGTTCGGCCGCGGCGCGAGAGCGTCCCGTTCTTCGGCGCCGCGGCGGTCGTCTCCACCGGAGCGCAGATCCTCAATTTCGTCGCCTTGAGGGGCGGTGAGGTTTCCGCCATGGTGCCGTTGCTCAACACGACGCCGCTCTTCACCGTACTCTTCAGCTTTCTCTTTCTCAGAAACATCGAGACCGTGACGCTTAAAATTATTCTCGGCGCGATTCTTATGGTTGTCGGGATCGTCGTCATCGCCAGCCGCTAAAACGCTGGAGTACTGGAGTGATGGATTAATGGAGCGATGGATTTGAGCGCAATACTCCAATACTCCAGCACTCCATGGGTTCGTTTTCTTCAAGCGATCGGGCTGGACCGTGGAAAAAAAATCTGATAGACAAAGAGCGCAATTCTCACCTCTGATCCCATTTCTACAGGAGGCGGTTTATGGACGTGACGACTTCGACTCTGCGCCTGGACACACCCGACGGGAAGATGGAAACCTACGAAGCGCGGCCCAAGGACGGCGACGCGCATCCGGCGGTGATTGTGCTGATGGAGGCCTTCGGCCTCAACGGCCACATTAAAAGCGTCACTGAGCGCATCGCGCGCGAAGGTTACGTGGCGATCGCGCCCGATTTGTACCACCGCGAGCAGGAGCGCGTGGTGCCGTATGCCGAGCTGCAGAAGGCGATGGGGATCATGAATCGCCTGCAGGATCCGAAAGTGATGAGCGATGTGGGCGCGGTGATCTCGCACTTGAAGGGGCAGAATTACGTCAAGGCCGGTTCCATCGGAGTCACGGGGTTTTGCATGGGCGGCCGCTTCACTTATCTCGCGGCGGCGCATCACAACAAGGACGTCAAGGCGGCGGTGGCGTTCTACGCCGGCGGCGTTCCGATGGGAAACCCGAGCCCGCTCTCCCGCACCGGCGAGATCAACTGCCCGATCTATCTTTTTTTCGGCGCGAAAGATCCGCTCATTCCGCAAGACCACGTCGCACAAGTCAACAAAGCGCTGACGGACAACCACAAGACCTTCATGATGAAGGTCTATCCGGATGCGACGCATGGATTCTTTTGTGACGAGCGCCAGAGCTACCATCCCGACTCGGCGAAAGACGCGTGGGAGAAATTCAAATCTTTCTTCGCGCAGTACCTGAAAAAATAATTGCGCGTGAATCCTCCGCATCGTCGGCGGACAGGAAAGACTCCGAGCGTGCCGCGAAAAAAGAGCCAGAGGCGGGTAACCGTCGGCCTCGTCCAGATGAGCGCGGGCGACGATATCAGGCTCAATCTCGACAAGGCGATCCAAGGAATCACCGCGGCGGCAAGAAAGGGCGCCGGGATCGTCTGCCTTCAGGAGCTGTTCAGCTCGCGTTATTTTCCCCAAACCGAGGACGCGGAAAACTTCAACCTCGCCGAGCCTATCCCCGGGCCTACGACGGACGCGCTCGGCCGACTGGCGAAGAAAAAAAAGATCGTCATCATCGGCTCGATCTTCGAGAAGCGCTCGGTCGGCGTTTACCACAACACCGCGGTGATTTTCGGCGCCGACGGCTCCATCGTCGGCAAATACCGCAAGATGCACATCCCCGACGATCCGTGCTTCTATGAAAAATTCTATTTCGCGCCCGGCGATCTCGGCTTCTTGAGCTTCGACACCGAAGTCGGGAGAGTCGGGGCGCTGATTTGCTGGGACCAGTGGTTCCCCGAAGCGGCGCGGCTGACGGCGCTGTCGGGCGCGGAGATTCTTTTTTATCCCACCGCGATCGGCTGGCTTCGGACCGAGCGGCCGGACGCAGCGAAGGCCCAGCGCAACGCCTGGGAGTTGATCCAGCGCGGCCATGCGGTGGCGAACGGCGTGTATGTCGCGGTCGTTAACCGCGTCGGGCGCGAGGGAAAGCTCAAATTTTGGGGCGGCTCGTTCGTCGCTGCGCCGTCGGGTGAGGTCATCGCTCATGCCGACGCCGAACGCGAAGAGATTTTAATCGCTAGCTGCGATTTGGAAAAAATCGCCGAAGCGCGCCAGAGCTGGCCGTTTCTCCGCGACCGGCGGATCGACGCGTACTCCGGCCTCAGCTCCCGCTTCCTCGATGGCGGCCGGTGAAAACGCCCATAGGTCATAGCCAGGCGCGGGCGCACCTCTCCGGTCCGACGCGATACATCTGTGTTACGCTCGACGGCGGAGGTACGCTTGCATCTCCTCGTCCCACGCATCGGACCTTCGAGATACACCCAGCCTGGCGTTACGATAGTTGCGCTCGGCCGGTTAGCTTAACGCCCGCCAGTGGCGGGCTATCGCGTCAACGTACTGAAAGAGTACGCCTCCGCTCGCTGACCTTCGCGCGCCTCGCCTCTGGAGCGTTTTGACCGGCCTCAAAATTTTTCTAACGATAACTCGCACAAGATCGATCGATGACCGATGCATTGAAAAAATCCCCGCGGCAACTCGGTTACCGCATGCCGGCGGAATGGGCGCCGCACGAGGCGACGTGGCTCGCGTGGCCGCATAACGACGAGACCTGGCCGGACGCGCTCGATCGCGTCAAAGACATCTGGACGCAGATGATCAAAGCGATCGCGCCGGGCGAGAAAGTCTATCTATTGGTCAACGACTCGGAAGCTGAAAGCGAGGCGAAGAGCCGGCTCGGTCGCGCGGGGGCGGCGATGGAAGACGTTTCGTTTCTCAAAATTCCGACGGTGGACGCATGGATGAGAGATTACGGGCCGACTTTCGTCACGCGCGACGAGCGCGCCGCGCCGCTCGCTTTCAACGATTGGATCTTCAACGGCTGGGGCAAATACGAATCGTACGAGCAGGACGACGGCGTGGCGCATGCGATCGCCGCCCTTCTCGCCGTGCCGGTCTTCGCGCACGACGTCGTTCTCGAAGGCGGCTCGATCGAGGTCAACGGACGGGGCGTCTGCATGACGACCGAGCAGTGCCTGCTCAATCCCAATCGCAACCCTCATCTCGGCCGCGGCGACATCGAGCGGCTGCTCGGCGAGACGCTTGGCGTCGATCGGATCGTCTGGCTCAGCGAGGGCATCGCCGGCGACGACACCGACGGCCACATCGACGATATCGCGCGTTTCGTCGATCCGACGACGATCGTGTGCGCCGTCGAAGAAGATCCGCGCGACGAGAATTACGCGCCGCTCCGGGAAAACTACGAGCGCCTTCAGAGTGAGCGGGATCGGGAGGGGAAAAAGTTCGAGGTCGTCAAACTGCCGATGCCCGGGCCGGTGATCTCCGATGGCGCGCGGCTCCCCGCGAGCTACGCGAATTTTTATATCGCCAACGGCGCCGTTCTGGTGCCGACTTTCGATCATCCCAACGACCGCCGCGCTCTCGGCATCCTCGAAGATTTCTTTCCCGGTCGCGTCCTTGTCGGAATTCCGTCGGCGCTCCTTGTCATCGGCCTCGGCGCGATTCACTGCGTGACGCAGCAGCAGCCGCGCGCGTAAAATTTCGTCAAAATCTTCATCAGGACTTGACAAAGCGCTTCCAACGTCCGTAAGCTGACCGTGATTCATCATGGGCCAGGTTATTCGTCTCAAAGAAATCCATCAAGCGCGGCGGCGTCAGAGCGAGAAGGTGAGCATGGAACAATGCGTCGAGCTGCTCGAGTGGAATTTGAAGACGAGCCTGGACCGATATTTTGCGTCTCCGTCCGAGGAGAAGTCGATGCGGGCAACCCAAATCCGCAAGCTGAGCGAGATTCTCGAATACGCCGTGCGACTTCTCTAACAGAGCGCCCGCCGTGGAATCGCTTAATCCCATCCTCGCCGTTTTGATTCTTCTCTCAGGCGTCGCCGCACTCGGCTGGTTTTTGTCGCGCCGCCTGCAAACTCTGCTCGGAGAAAAAAAAGGCGACCAATCCTTCGTTCTGATCCAGCAGCAGATCGACCAACTGCGCGGCCAGGTGACGCAGGTGCTCGACGGCAATACGCAGCTCATCCATCAACAACTCGGGCAAGTGCTCGGCGCCGTCAACGAGCGGCTAAAGGAAAGTTCCGAGGTCATGCAAAAAACCCAGCAAACCCTCGGCGAGCGGCTCGACAACGCCGCGCGCGTGGTGGGGAACGTGCAGAAAAGTCTGGGAAGTCTGGAGGAGGCGAACCGGAAAATTTATGAAGTCGGGAAGGACATTTCTTCGCTGCAAGAGATTCTCCGCGCGCCGAAGCTCCGAGGTGGGCTGGGGGAGTTTTTTCTCGGCGATCTGTTGAGCCAGATCCTGCCGCCCGGCCACTTTGGTCTTCAGCACGAGTTTCGCAGCGGCGAGCGAGTCGACGCCGTTATCAAGCTGGGCGGCTCGCTGGTGCCGGTGGATTCCAAGTTCCCTTTGGAAAATTTCAGGCGCCTCCTCGACGGCGCGACGGACGAGGACAAGGCGCGGGCGAAAAAAATGTTCGCCGCCGACGTGAAGAAGCACATCGACGCGATCGCCGGCAAATATATTCTGCCGGACGAAGGAACGTACGATTTCGCGTTGATGTATATTCCGGCCGAGAATGTCTATTACGAGATCATCATCAAGGACGAAGCCAACGGCAGCGAGAAAAGCCTCAGCGCCTACGCGATCGGCAAGAAAGTCATTCCGGTCTCGCCCAACAGTTTTTACGCCTATCTTCAGGCGATCGTGCTCGGACTCAAGGGGATGAGGATCGAGGAGCGGGCGAAGGAAATCATCCAGTATCTCAGCCGGCTGGAGAGCGACTTCGGGAAATTTCGCGAGGAGTTCAATCTGGTCGGCAAGCACCTGGGGCACGCGCAGGCGGGCTTTCAGGGCGCGGAGAAGCGGCTGGATCAATTCGGCCAGAAGCTGCTTGCCGCCGGCGGGGACAGAGAAGAGCCGCCGAAACTTTTGTAGCCGGTTTGGAATTGTCGATCGGATCGCGGATTCGTTGCGAATGAGGCTTACGCTTTTTACCCGGCTGGTGCTGGGCTATCTCGCGATTTTTTTTCTCGTGATGGCCGTCGGCCTGTACGCGGTTTACCAGATCCGGCGCATGCAGGAGATCACGCGCTCCGTGCTCGACCGGGACCGCCGCGTCCTCGATCTGGGCGAGAAATTGAGCGACGCGCTGCTGTCGCAGGTGCGCTACGAGAAAAAGTTTTTTATCACCAAGGACAAGGCTTTGCATGGGCAGTTTCTCCTCTTCCAAAAAGATTTCGAGCGGCTCCTCGATCAGGCCGCGCCGGTCGCGGACTCCCGCGGCAAAATGCTCTTGCAGAATATTCGGGACGACTACCGGCGCTACCTGGCGCTGGTCGGCGAGGAGGCGCAGCTCCTCGCCGCCCGCAAATCCTATTCCGACGCGCGCTACCGGCAGGAAAAGGAAGGCGCGGTGAACGGCATCATGCAAGACCTGGAAAAGCTCAAGGCCCGCGGCCAGCAGCGGAGCGAGGGAAAATTGACCGGACTCGCCACGGCGGGCGCCGACGCGCATCAGATCGCCATGGCGATCGCGGCGGTGGCGCTGGTCCTGGTGCTCGCCATTTCGCTCTTGATCACCCGGAGTGTTACCAAGCCGCTCTTGGCGCTCAAAGAACGGACGAGCCGGATCGCTCGCGGAGAGTTCGACGGCAGTTTGGAATTGTCCTCGCCGCCGGAAATCGCCGAGCTGGCCAAGGCTTTCAACTTGATGTGCGACCGGCTGCAAGATCTCGACCGCATGAAGTCCGATTTTTTTTCCACCATGTCGCATGAATTGAGAACGCCGCTCACGTCGATCAAAGAGGGCATCGGGCTGATGCTGGAGGGCGTTGGCGGCGCGGCTACGGAAAAGCAGGTGAAACTGTTGAAAATTCTGGCCGAGGAGAGCGAGCGCCTGATCAGCCTGGTCAATTCGCTGCTCGATCTCTCCAAAATGGAATCGGGCATGATGACCTATCGGCTCGAGCCCGCGAGTCTCGAGTCGGTCATCGATCGCGCGGTGACGGAGATCGGCCCGCTGGCGGAAGCCAAGCGAATTCGGGTCGAGACCAAAATCGGCGCCGCGATGCCGCTCGTGAAAATGGATCCCGACAGGATTCTCCAGGCGCTCAGAAATCTCGTCGGCAACGCGGTCAAGTTCACGCCCGCCGGCGGACAGGTGACGCTCGCGGCCGAGCAAAAAAACGGCTCGGTGCGGGTCGCGGTGCGCGACACGGGACCGGGGATCGCGCCGGGGGATCTGTCGCTGATCTTCGACAAATACCGGCAGGGCAGCTCGAAGTCCTCTTACAGGCTGCGGGGAACGGGGTTGGGGTTAGCCATCGTCAAGCACATCATTACATCACACGGTGGAGAGGTATGGGTAGAAAGCGAAACGGGACAAGGCAGCTCGTTTATTTTTGTGTTGCCCAACTGATCGTGATCTCGGTCTCGGGCTGCGCGCTGTGGCGGGCGATGCGGGACAGCAATGAGGCGCGCCAGGGAGTAGAGCGCGCGCGGCGGCTTTTGGCGCAGCAGGACTACGACGGCTCGGTGAAAGAAAATCAGCGGGCGCTCGGTCTCGCGCACAACCAGCCGCCGGCGGACGAGGCGCTCTTTTATTTGGGCCTGGCCTACGCTCACGCCGGCAATCCGAAGAAAGACGGTCGCGCGGCCGTGAATTATTTCGTCCGGCTCGTGAAGGAATATCCCCAAAGTCCCTGGACCGATCAAGCCAAAGTGTGGATCGGCGTCCTTCAGGCGAATGAAAAGGTTGCGGAGACGCTCGAGAAATCGAAGCAAGTGGATATCGAGATCGAAGAAAAGCGGCGCCAGAAGGAGAGATAAGGACGATGGTTCACGGCAGGATCATGGTAGTTGACGACGATCGGAATCTCCTGGAGCTGGCGCGCATGAGGTTGGAATCGGCCGATTACCAAGTCGCCACGGCGCTGACCGAAGAGCAGGCGGTGGAGGCGCTCAAGGCGGAGCCCGTCGATCTGTCCATCATCGACTTGCAGCTCGCCAAGCAGGACGGCATATCGCTGATGCAGGAGCTGCACGCGATCAATCCGGAAATGCCGGTCATCATACTCACGGCGTTCGGCACGATCGAAAGCGCCGTCGAGGCGATGAAGAAGGGCGCCTACAGTTATCTTACCAAACCTTTCGAGGCCCGGGAGTTGTTGTTCCAGTTGGAAAAAGCGTTGGAGAATCGCCGGCTGAATTCGGAAGTCAAAAGACTCCGGGGACTTCTGGAAGAGCGCTACGGCTTCGAGAACATCGTGGCCAAGAGCGACAAGATGCGCAAGGTGTTGGAGCTGGTTTCGCGGAGCGCCAAGACCGACTCGACGATCTATATCCACGGCGAGAGCGGGACGGGTAAGGAACTCATCGCCAAGGCGGTGCATCTCAGCAGCGAGCGGAGAGACCGGCCGTTCATCGCGATCAATTGCGCGGCGCTGCCCGAGGCGCTTTTGCAGAGCGAGCTCTTCGGACACGAAAAAGGCGCCTTTACCGGGGCCGTAAGAAAAGCGCCGGGCCTTGTGACTCAGGCGGACGGCGGAACTTTTTTTCTCGACGAGATCGGCGACATGCCGCTCGGCATCCAGGCGAAGCTCTTGCGGGTCCTGGAAGAAAAAAAATTCTATCCCGTGGGCGGGGACAAGCCGGTTGAGGTCGACGTCCGGTTGATCGTGGCGACCAACAAAGATTTGGAGAGCGAAGTGAGGCGGGGAACTTTTCGCGAAGACCTGTTTTACCGGATTCACGTGATCCCGATTTTTCTCCCGGCGCTCAGAGAGCGCCGGGAGGATATTCCGCCGCTGGTCGAGCACTTCCTCGCGAAATTCAACGACCGGACGAAAAAAGAAGTGAAGGGCGTCACGCCCCAGGCGATGCAAAGGCTCATGCTTTACGACTGGCCGGGCAACGTGCGCGAGCTGGAGCACGCGATCGAGTACGCCGTCGCCATGACGCAGACCGACGTGATCTCCGAGGACCTGATCCTGCTTCGCATCAAGGTTTCCGAGGCGGAGCCGTGGCGGCCGCTCAAGCAAGCCAAGGGCGCGTTCGAAAAAAATTATCTCATTCGCCTGCTCGAATTGAGCGGCGGCAACGTGAGCCAGGCCGCCAGGTTGGCCGGAAAATATCGCGCCGACTTCTACGATCTCTTGCGCAAATACGAACTCAACGTCGAGGACTTCAAGAAGTCCCGGTGACGCGCAGGAAATTCCCTGCAACAGAAAAAATGAAGTCTCCACCTGGATTTAGTCAGAAACCCTCCTGGTTTCCTGTAGGTAAACGCCTTCGTCATTCTCCGTCGGTTGCCGCTCGGTAGCCGAGAAATCGCGTAGTCATCAGCGCTTCTTCGTCGTCGAAGCCGTGGCATACGCCTTGCTGTTCATACAGCGCAGGGTGACGCGGAATGAGGCGAAATCGGACGAAGATTTTGATTGTAGATGACGACGCGGCGGTGAAGGTTGTGCTTCAGGAGTTGCTCGAAGACCAGGGATATGAAGTCCAAACGGCGGGCGACGGCACGGACGGTTACACCAATTATCTGCGGTTCAAACCGGAGGTGGTGATTACGGACATTCAGATGCCGCGCTGCGACGGAATCGAACTGATGCGGCACATCCGCGCGCACGATCCCCGCGTCATGGCGATCTACATAAGCGCCGACCTGGGCCGTTTCGGGTCGCTGCTCGAAGACGAGAAGCGAAAATACAACGCCAATCTGCTCGCCAAGCCGTTTTCGCGGATGGAACTCATGCCCCTCTTGCAGCAGATCGCGAGTTGCGGAATAAAATCGAGGGCGAAAAAAAGCCCGCCAACCTCGTGAAAGATTGGCGGGCGAAAGAACAGCCGGGTGTGAATTTCGTCTCTATTCGCGGATCGCCGCTGCGCGCCGCTGCAAGTAGGCGTTGCGGACCGCGCTGTACAGATCGACGACCGA
>JBGPTS010000071.1:0-16289 GCA_041490745.1 Binatia bacterium
CGACGTGCTGCTCGACGAGGATCGTCGTCGGCGCCAGCACGGCGACCTGCTTGCCGCTCATCACGGCGACGAACGCGGCGCGGAGCGCGACTTCCGTCTTGCCGTAGCCCACGTCGCCGCAAATCAAGCGGTCCATCGGTTTTTTCGCGCTCATGTCCGCGAGCGTGTCTTCGATCGCCTTTTCCTGGTCGGGCGTCTCTTCGAACTCGAACGCGGCCTCGAACTCCTGGTAGAGATGGTCGGGCGCCGAGAATGCGTGCCCTTCGTGGACTTCGCGCGCGGCGTAAAGCTCGACCAGCTCGTGGGCCATTTCGAGCACCGACTTCCGCGTCTTCGCCTTGACCTTTTCCCACGTCGTGCCGCCGAGCCGGTCGAGCGCCGGCTTGTTTTCCTCGCCGCCGAGGTATTTTTGCACCAGGTTGATCCGATCGACCGGCAGATAGAGCCGGTCGCCGCCGTCGTATTCCAGATGCAAGAATTCCCCCTCGGCCCCGGCCACCTTGAGAAACTTTAGCCCGCGGTAAATGCCGATGCCGTGATCGAGATGCACGATGGCGTCGTCCTGCTTGAGCTCGCTCAAGCTGGTGATGAAATGGCCCGCCGTTCTGCGCCGGGCGCCGATGGAGGCTTGTTTCTTGGTGCCGAAGATTTCGTCGGCGGTGATGACGACGAGATGCTCGTCGGGCAGACGAAAGCCGTGAGTCAAATTCCCCACCAGCACGGCGCGGCGCGCCGGCTCGGCGGCACCGACGAGCGGGAAGCCGCCGCGCGGCTGAGAGAATTCGAGGTCGTAGTGGGCCATCAACTCTTTCAGCCGCGTCGCCTCGCTGCGGGTCGGCGCGACGAGAAAAATATTTTCCGCCTGCCAATTCTTCAGTCGCGCCGCGAACGGCGCGAGCGACGGCTCCGCCGCGCGCGGCCCGGCGATCTCCGCGTGGAGATCGGTATTGAGATGGGATTGGACGACGATCGTATCGGCGGCCGCCGCTTGAGCGGGCATGATTTCGAGCGACTCGCTCAAGATGCGGGAAAAAGGCGCCAGTCCCTCGCGCCATTCGCGCGTGTCGAGATACAGCGCATCGACGGGCGGCGCGATCCGCCCCTGCTCCTTCGCCCGCCCGGCCATCTCTCGAACCAGATGCTCGAAGCGCTCGGCCTCGGCGTCCAAATGGCCCGGCTCGTCAAGCCAGACGAGCGACTCCGGCGGCAGATACGAGAAGACGGTGGCAAGACCGGAATAAAAATAAGGCACAAGAAATTCCATGCCGGCAAAGGCGATGCCTTGCCGGAGCGATTCGAGCACGGGATTTTTTTCTTTTCGCCCGAGCTCCAGATCGGCCGCGCGCATGTCGATCTCTCTCACGACGGCTTCGATGTCGCTGCGTCTGAGGGACAATTCTTTCATCGGGAGAAGCAGCAGCTCCGGAATTTCTTTCTTCGAGCGCTGGGTCGCGGGATCGAACTCGCGGATCGATTCCAAAACGTCGCCGCCGAATTCCAGGCGCACCGGCTGCGGGTAGGCGGGCGGAAAGATATCGACGATCGCGCCGCGCACGCTGAAGTCGCCGCGCTCGGCCACCAGCGGCACGCTCTGAAAGCCCCAGCCGGCCAGATGTTCGAGCAATTTCTCGCGCTCGTTTTCCTCCCCGACGACGAGATAGCGATACGAGCGCTTGAGCGCGTCTTTCGGTATGACTCGCTGCATCAACGCTGCGGGCGTCGAGACGAGAATCGGCGCTTGGCCTTCGATCAAGTGGTAGAGGCCTTCGAGCCGCGCCGCGATGTTGTCCGGGTGAGGCGAAAGATTCTCGAACGGGAGAATTTCCCACGAGGCGAATAGATGGAGCCGTTTTTCCAGCGGTGTCGCTAATTCTTCGCCGAGAAAAAACGCGAGATCGAGGTAGAGTTGCTCGGCGTCGCGCGTCGTCGGCGCGACGACGACGATCGGCTCGCGCTGTTTTGCCGCGATGAGCGATAAGAGATACGCCCGCGCGCCGCCCTGCAAGCCGTGGATGCGCTTCTCGCCGGCCGAGCGGCCGGCGAGCGCCGCGATATTTTCGCGTAGAGAAGAAGCGGGCATGTCAGAACCAGCCAAAGCGTTGGAGAGAAATTTTCGGCATCTTCGCCGCCGCGCCGTTATTCTTTTCCGTCTCTTCCACCCACGCCTCGACCGATTGAATCAAGCCCGTCACTTTGATCCCCAGACAGGCCGGCTGAAAGTTCTCCAGGCGAATCAGCGCCTGGCGCGTCATTCGAACCGGCCCTTTGATCTCGTCGAAGTCGCGGCGCATGCGCAACGCCGCCGCGAGTTGAATCAGCCCTTCGACGAACGGCTTGTGCGCCTCTTCGGAGCCGAGATAAAAATCCTCCAGCGACTCGTGCGAATCGAAGTAACGCCCCGCGTTGAATAGACGAATCCCCTCTCGCAGCCGAGCATCCATGGCGAAGACCTCGATTGACGTTAACAAGTTCGTTGCGGAGGCTCAAGGACGAGCGGAGAACTCCAATTTTCCATCGCGCCGGCTCTTTTTTCTCAGGGCTCGTTGCAGTATGTTTTCAGCGTGATCCAAATCGCGGCAGCGGCTCATACCGTGCGTGGCTATTGCGCGTTGTGCACGGCGCATTGCGCGACGATCGCGACCGTCGAGAACGGACGCGTGACGCGGCTCGATTCCGATCCCGATCATCCCCACGGCGGCGTCATGTGCATGAAAGGAAAAGCGGCGCCGGAGTTGCTTTATCATCCCGACCGCCTCGATTACCCGCTCAAGCGCACGCGGCCGAAAGGCGACGCCGATCCCGGCTGGCGGAGAGTCGGTTGGGACGAGGCGTTGGATGCGATCGCGCAAAAGCTGCTCGAAATTCGCGCGCGTCACGGCGCGCGCGCCGTCGCCCTGGCGAAAGGAACCAAAAGCGGCACGTCGGTCGACGACGCCGAGCGCTGGCTCGGCCGTTTGTTGTACAGCTTCGGCAGTCCGAATTGGGTCTCGACCACGCACGTCTGCAACTGGCACAAAGACACCGGCTTCAGTTATACCTTCGGCGCCAACCTGCCGACGCCGGACGTGCGCGAGAGCGGCGCGTTTCTCCTCTGGGGCCACAATCCCAGTGCCACGTCACTCATCCTCGCCCACGACATCGTCGCGGCGAGAGCGCGGCGGGGAATGAAACTGGTGGCGATAGACCCGCGCCGCGTCGGCATCGCCGGCCAGGCGGACGTGCTTTTGCAAGTCCGTCCCGGCACGGACGGCGCGCTGGCGCTGGCGCTCGTTCACGCGGTTTTGGAGGAAGGCTGGTACGACGCAGATTTCGTCCGCCGCTGGACTAACGGAACGTTTTTGCTGCGCTGCGACAGCGGCCAGATTTTGACCGAAGCGGATCTAACGTCCGAAGGCGCGCGCGACCGCTACGTCGTGTGGGACGAGATTACGGACGAGCCGGCGATTTACGATCCCGCCGCCGGTTCGTCGGAGACCGATCGCGTGCGCCCGGCGCTCTTCGGCGCAAAGAGCGTGCGCGGCAAGGACAGGGGAGCAATCCCCTGCGAAACGGTTTTGCAAGCCCTCGCGCGGATTGCGGCGCGTTATAGCCCGGAGCGCTCGGCGCCGATCACGCGCGTCCCGGCGGAAAAAGCCTGGAAAGCGGCGCAGCTTCTGGCGCACAACCGGCCGGTCAGCATGTACATGTGGAACGGCCTCGGCCAGCATACCAACGCGACGCAAACCAGCCGCGCGATCGCCGCGCTCTACGCGCTGCTCGGTGATTTCGACCGGCCCGGCGGCAACGTCGTTTTTCCCAAGCCCAAGATGAATACGGTCGATGGAAAAGATTTTCTCTCCAAAGAGGCCGCGAGCGAGCGGCTCGGCCTCGCGGAAAAACCGCTCGGCCCGCCGGCCAAGCCGGGGAATTGCGCCGCCTACGATCTTTTCACGGCGATCCTCGACGAGAAGCCGTATCCGGTAAAAGCGCTGCTCAACTTCGGCTCGAATACCGTGATGTCCACCGGAGATTCGCGGCGCGCCCGCGCGGCGCTTGCGGCTCTGGAATTTTCCGTCGCGAGCGAACTCTTCATGACGCCGACGGCGGCGCTCTGCGATTTCGTTCTGCCGGCGACGAGCTTTCTCGAAATGAGCAACCTCTCGAACGGCTTCGAGCACCGGCGCGAGGGAAAGCTGCACGTGCAATACCGGCCGGCCGTCGTGTCGCCGCGCGCCGAGCGCCGCTCGGACACCTGGATGATTTTCCAGCTCGCCGAGCGCCTCGATCTCGGCGACCGTTTTTGGCACGGCGATATCGAGGCCGGTTACGCCTACGAGCTTCAGCCCAGCGGCCTTTCGCTCGATGAATTGAAAAAAGCGCCCGGCGGAATCGCGGTCGCGATTGCGCCGCGCTATGAAAAACACGCCGAGCTGAACGAAGAGAAAAAATTCCGCGGCTTTGCCACGCCGTCGGGCAAGGTCGAGCTTTACTCGCACCGCTTTGCTGCGCACGGCTATCCGCCGCTGCCGGATTATCTGGAGCCGGCGATGAGCCCCGCGAGCCGGCCCGATATCGCCAAAGACTTTCCACTCATCCTCACCAACGCCAAGTTCACGACGTTCATCCACAGCCAGCAGCGCGCGCTGCCCGCGCTCAGAAAGTCGTCGCCGGAGCCCGCCGCCGAGTTACATCCTGAAACCGCGGCGGCGTATGGAGTCAAGAATAAGGAGTGGATTTTTGTCGAAAGCCCGAAGGGCGCGATTCGCGTGCGCGCGCACGTGACCGAGAGAATTCTTCCCGGCGTCGTCTGCTGCCAGCACGGCTGGTGGCAGGAGTGCCGCGCGCTCGACCGCCCGGGCTACGATCCGTACTCCGACGACGGCGCCAATCCCAGCGTGCTGATCGGCACGGAGCTGAGAGATCCCGTCAGCGGCTCCTTGCCGCACCGCTCTTATCTCTGCCGCGTCCGCCCGGCGGAATAAGTTGCAAGCTTTCGCCACGCTCCGGAGTGTCTCAAAGTTCAACGCCCTGTCGTCCACAGCCTTTGATCGTAGGCCGTGACCCACTTCGCCGTGACCAGCCAGATGCAGACATCGGAGAGCAACAGGACGGCGGTGGAGAGCGTGAACGAAATGAGATAGCTGCCGCTGACGTCGAAAAAAAATCCGCCGAGCCATGAGCCGAGCGCGCCGCCGACACCGACGCTGATGACGGAATAACCGAAGATCGCGCCGAACCCTTTGCCGGAAAAAATATCCGCCGAGAGCGCGGAAAAAATCACCGCCCGCGAGCCGAAGCCGATGCCGAAAAAAATCACGTAAACATAGAGCAGCCACGGTTGCGACGGGTCGCGCGCGAACATCAAGGCCGCAACGCCGACCATGGTGGTCAGGATATTGAGCGTGTAGGCGCCTTGCTTGGAGAAAAGATCGGCGACGTAGCCGAACACGACCCGGCCGGCGGTGCTGGTCATGCCCATGAGACCGAAGATCGTCGCGGCATAGAGCCGGCTGTAACCGATGTCCACGACGTGCGCCACTTGATGCGTGACGATCACCGTCGTACCGCCGGCGGCGAAAACCCGCGCGAAAAAGATCAGCCAGAACTGCATGCTTTGCAGCGCCAGCTTCGCGGTCCATGGGTTGCCCGCCTTGTTGTCCTCGCCGCGCGCTTCCCCGTGCGGACCGGGACGGTAAAAAATCCAGACTAGAGGAAACAAAACAACGGCGACGACAAGCGCCAGCGTTTGCAGAGCGCGTTCCCATCCGGCGGTCGAGATCAACCACTCGGTGAACGGAGCGATAAGAAGAATGCCCACACCGGTGCCTGCGTACACGGCGCCCAACGCGGAGGCCCGCTTGGTCGTGAACCACTCGGAAATCAAGACGACATGAGGCACCATTCCCATGAAGCTTAGTCCCAACGCCGAGACCAGGCCGAAAAAGAAATAGAATTCCCAGAGCGTGCTGATCCGGCTGCTGAGAAAGAGTCCCAAGGCTAACAGCACGCAGCCCGCCCCGACGGTTTTTTTCGGTCCGAAGCGGTCCAGGAGATGGCCGACGACAGGCGAGATGACGGCGTCCACGATCAGGACGACCGAAAAGACCCCGGCGGTAATCGCCCGGCTCCAGCCGAAAGTGTCGAGCAGGGCGACGTAGAAAACGCCGAAAGAAGAATTGATGCCGCGGGAAAAACCGAGCGTGACGAAAGCGAGGGCGGCAATCGCCCAGGGACGGGGAAGAGAGCGCATTTCCTTGCTCTCGTTTCCTTATCAGGGATTGCGCGGATGTGAAAGAAAAAAAAGAAGGAGGCGTCTAAACACGAGACGCCTCCTTCATGAACTAATAAGGACCCGAAAGTTACTTCGTCGGTCCGGAAGGTCCGGTCGATTTGGTCGGGGTCGTGGTCTTGGCCGGAGCGCTAACCTTGGACTTCGCGATCGAGCGCAATGCAAGCTTGCCGTCTTTCTCATCGTAAGCAATCCGCACCGCGTCTCCCACCTTAACCTTTGCCAGGGAGTCCTTTGTCTCCTGGCTTTCGGCCGTCAGGCTGAGCTCCTTTTCCTTGGTCTTGACCTTAGCCGTCCCCGCCTTGGCATCGGCGGCGGTCAGCTCGCCTCTCGCACGCTGCACCTTCGCTGCCGCCGTCCTCTTCTCGCTGGTCTTCGTCGAAGTGGAGCCGGCTGCCTTCGTCCCGGTGCCTCCCGTCGGCCCCGTGCCCTGCGCCACAGCGACGCCGGCGAACACGAGCGTTACCATCGGCACCAGCAAAAACTTTAGAAAACTTTTCATACCCTCACCTCCTTTTGCATGTTTAGACGCCCCGAACGGAAATCCATTCAAGGCTAAAAATACCGAACCTGCAGATGTCTCTCTAAGCGTTAACTAATAAGATGTCAAGCAGGACGGGCTGTTAGGCGAAAAGTTTTAGCTGCTCCTTAGGCCGGCGAAAATGCTCGATACTGAGCCGAGGCGATCGTTCGCCGATGCCGGCTTTTTTGCACCCAAGTCGAAACAGCTCGGCCATCTGCTCGGCGAAAATGCCCTGGCCTTTCATCCGGCTGCCGAATTTCGGATCGTTGAGACTGCCGGCGCGAATTGCTCGAATGCGGTTCAGTATCTTGTTTTTTTTCTCCGGATAATTCCGTTCGAGCCAGGCTTCGAAAAGTTCCTTGACCGCGTGCGGGAGGCGCAGGGCGACGTAGCCGGCGTAGCGCGCTCCGGCTTTTGCAGCGGCTTCGGCGATCGCCGGCGCTTCCGCATCCGTGAGACCGGGAATCATCGGCGCCTGAAGGTAGCCGACGGGAATTCCCGCCTGGGCCAGCGCGGCGATCGCCGCAAGTCTCCGGCTCGGGCGCGAGGCGCGCGGCTCCATCAACCCCGAAAGTTTTTCGTCGAGTGTGGTGAGCGATATAAATACCGCCGCGCATTGATAGCGCGCCAGCTCGGAGAGAATGTCGATGTCGCGCGTGACCAGAAAGTTTTTCGTGATGATCGTCACCGGATTACGAAACTCCAGCAGCACCTCCAGGCACCGGCGCGTGAGCTCAAGTTTTTTCTCGACGGGTTGATAGCAATCCGTCACGCCGCTCGCGGCGAGCACGCGCGGCTCCCATTTGGGCTTGGATAATTCCTTGCGCAACAGTTCGGGCGCGTCGGCCTTGACCATTATTTTCGTCTCAAATTCGAGTCCCGCAGAGAAACCGAGATACTCGTGCGTCGGCCGGGCGTAACAGTAAACACAGCCGTGCTCGCAGCCGCGGTAAGGATTGATACTTGCGTCGAAACCGACGTCCGGGCTGTCGTTGTAGGCGATGACCGATTTGGAAGCGTCCGGCAGAAACTGCGTCGCCGGAGAAGAAATCTCGGCGGCGTCCGGTTCGGCGACCCGCGCGACTTTTTCGAAGCGATTCTTGGGATTTTCGGCTGAGCCGCGGCCGCGGTGCGGAGACGGCCTGTTCATGGGGCTTTACCCTGCAGCCGGCGGTGTCGGCGCGGGAGCGGCCGGCGCTGCGGCCGGGGCGGGCGCCGCAGGCTCTGCGGCCATCGCTGCCCGGGCGGTCTTGGCCTCGTGCGCCAGGTGACGCGTCAGCCGCTTCAGCCGCCTGATCTTCCTCTGAAACTTTTTGAGTTTTCTGGAATCACGCGAGGAGGTTATAATTTCGGCCTTCTGCTTCTTCAACTCGCGGATATCGTGCTTGATCGAGTGAATCGCGTTAAGGTCCTTGTGCGTTTCGTCGTAGGCGATGCCCATAGCTTTGGCAATAGACTTGATCAACGCCTCTTTTTCCATGCCGATCACGCCTTGTAGATCGGTCTCCGCCTTGGCGAGATCGCGGAGCTTGGGCATGGTTAACCTTCGAAGCTCTTTTACGTCCATTCGTTCATTCCCCCCTTTGACAACGTCTATTATCTGCTAACATACTTTCCCGGGAAACCAAAATGGCGAAATTGCAAAAAAAATCGAATGCCAAATCGGCTGCGACTCGGTCGCGGGTGAAGAAAATTATCGCCCGCCTTGACAAAGCGCATCCCGACGCCAGGCTCGCGCTCGATTTTACTAATCCGTTGGAACTGCTCGTTTCGCTCATCCTCGCCGCGCAAGCGCGCGACGATTTAGTCGTCCAGATCACGCCGGCGCTTTTCGCCAAATATCGCTCGGCTAAAGATTACGCCGCCGCGCCGCGGGAAGAATTGTGGGAGCATGTGCGCCGGATCAACTTCTCCGGCGTGAAGAGCCGGCGGATTAAAGATTGTTGTGCAGAGCTCGTCCGCAGATTTAACGGACAAGTGCCGCGAAATTTGGACGACCTGTTGACTCTTCCCGGCGTGGGGCGAAAAACCGCCAACATCGTTCTCGGCAACGCCTTCGGCCAACAGGCGATCGGCGTCGATACGCACGTGATGCGTCTGTCGCAGCGGCTGGGGCTTACGAAGAACACGAATCCGGATAAGATCGAATTCGACTTGATGGCGGTCGTACCGGAAGACAAGCGCGTGCGCTTTTGCCACTTGCTCCAGTATCACGGCAGACGGATTTGCGCGGCGAAGAAACCAAAATGCTCCGTGTGCGTGATCAAAAATCTTTGCCCGTATCCGAATAAGACAAAAGCTCAAGATAGAAACCCCGCCTCAAACTGAAGTTGACACAGCTACGCCAGAGGCGTAGCCTACCCAGGTGTTCACGTTCATCGAGTCCGCGGTCTTCGAGCGTGTGCGCGAAGTTTATCTTGATGACGATGAGTACGCCGAGCTACAGCAGTTCATGATGGAAAACCCGGAAGCCGGGCAAATGGCGCCGAGTTCTGGCGGAGTACGAAAACTGCGCTGGAAACGCAAGGGCATGGGCAAGCGTGGCGGTTTGCGCGTGATCTATTTCGTACGCTATCAGCCCAATGAGTGCTGGATGCTGACTCTGTATGCCAAATCCAAGCAGGAAAATGTGCCTGCACATATTCTCAAGCAACTAAAGGAGGCGTTTGAACATGGGTAAAAAACTCAGCGGTCGCGCGCTTGCCAAGTTCGAGGCCGGACGCGACGTTTGGCAGGAAGCACTGGACGGCGCGCGCGAAATAAAGTCTGGCGGCGGTAAGCGATCTGTGATTGAGCCCCGCTCGCCGATTGTGCGAGCACGCTTGAAGGCCGGCCTCACCCAGGGGCAGTTCGCGGCGCTGCTCGGAGTCTCAAGACGTACGCTGGAACAGTGGGAGCAAGGCCGCCGCAAACCAAGTAGAGCGGCAAAGACGCTCATCAAGGTTGCAGAGTTGCATCCCGAGATACTTCGTAAGATCGCAGCATGAATACTTTTCTTGAGGAATGATTTTCTTAATCGAGTACAACCGGCCCAAGGGCCGCATCGTCACGTTTAGAATCTTCGGCAAGTCTGAACAGGCGAAAGCTGAGGACTCACGCCTTAACATTGAATTGGATCTGAACCGCAGAGGCATAAACCATGAAGTGGTCCTGCTAGAGGCAGCCAGCGAAGCTGCGCTGCGCCGGACGCATCGGCGCTACTTCGAGAACCTCAGTCAGCTTGCGAAGTGCGCCAGCGGTGGTAGCGACTAGAAACATAGCGATCTCCTCTGCGCAGCCAAAGCGAAATCCGACCGGGATGCACTGCGGGCCGATATCTGGGTAGGCCGCAGGAGTAAGGTTATCTCATGAAGGATCAGTATTTTGGCGACGTGAACGACTACCGCAAGTACGGCCTCCTTCGTGCGTTCTCCGCTGCCGGACTCCGGCTCGGGGTCTGTTGGATGCTCACGCCTTCTGACGGTAGTGCTGACGGCAAGCACACAGGCTATTGGCAGGAGCCAAATCGTTGGCGCAAGTTCGATCCCGAGCTTTACGACGCGCTCGCGCAGTGCGCGGGTAACGCGGCCCTGAGGCGCGTCGCCAACGCCCCCGCGTGGAACCTCCTTCCCAACGCCGTTTACTTTACTCAAATGCTTTCGGATTCCCGAGAACACCGAGCCTCGTTCTTCTTGGCCGCCCACGCAGCGCTTTCGGCCGCAGATCTCGTCTTCTTCGACCCTGATACCGGTATCGCAGGTAAGTCGAGGGTGCTAGGCCGCAAGGATTCGAGCAAGTATCTCTGGTGGTCAGAGGTCTCGTCGGTGTTCGCCACGGGCCAATCGGTTCTCCTATACCAACACTGGCACCACAAAGACCGGGAGTCACAAGTTGAAGCGTCGGTCACGGCCCTACGTGAGCACACAGGCGCACCTCTAATCTGTACCTTCCGCACGTCGTTCGTATTGTTCCTTCTCGCAGCTCAGGAGAGCCATGTGACGGCGAGTCAGGAGGCATTAACGGTGGTTGCCACGCGCTGGCAGGGGCAGCTTGTCCCCGGCCAAGGGCTGACCGGCGGCTCAGCCTAATTCGTAATTGGGGTGCTCAGCTTACCGCCTTCGCAAATCCTCTCATCGTCTCTTCCCGGCTGCCGCCCGGCGGGCTGTAGGGAATGATCGCGATTTGGTGGATGCCGCTTTTTTTTATGCGCTCGACTTGCGCGCGGCAATCGGCGACGGTGCCGGCGATGGCGAATTTGTCCACCAGCCAGTCGGGAATGACTTCTGCGTGATTCGCCTCCTGTTCCATGTGGTGGTAGTAGTCGTAGGTTTTGCGGATCTCTTCCAGAACTTTCTTTTCTTTTTCGTCCAGCACGTAGGGCTGCGGATGCGCGACGACGCGCGCGACGTGCGCCTTCACCGCGTCTTTCGCCGGCGCTTTATCCGATACCGCGCAAGGGACCCAGAGGACGAGATGAATGTCGCTGAGCTTTCGCCCGGCCGCCTTTGCGCCCGCCTCGATCTTCTCTTTGGCCTGGCGCAGATATTCGTCGGCGACGCCGACGAGGACGATGACGCCGTCGGCGATCCTGCCGGAAAGCTCCAACATCTTCGGCCCGCTCGCGGCGATGTAAATGGGAATTTTATTTTTCGTCGGATGCTTGAGATGGATTTTCCCCGTCTCCAGTTGCACTTCTTTGCCGGCGAGAAGCTCGCGCATTTGTTTGATCGTCTGCTCGAAGTAAGAGAGCTTGGCCGGCTTCATTCCCATCGTCTCGACCGAGCTGTCGCCGAGACCGATGCCGACGATGAAGCGCCCCGGCGCGAGTTCTTCAAGCGTGGCGTAGGCGCTGGCGACAACCGACGGATGGCGCGTCAGCGGATTGGTGACCCCGGTGCCGAGCTTGACCTTCGTTGTGTTGAGCGCAGCGGCGGCCATGTTGACGTACGCCTCGCGCCAAATTAAATGGGAATCGCCGATCCAAACGTGGCTATATCCCAGCTCCTCGGAGAGCTTGGCGAGCTGGATCATTTTCGGTAGCGGCTCGGTGGGAAAGAGACCGACGCCGAATTCCATCGTGCTCACGGGATCATTCATTTTCATTTAGACTCACCCTCAGCCATTAAAACGATTCCTCAGGGCGCAAGTTTCGGGCCGCGGCCGATAGAATCGTACCATGAGTCGAACCTGTCTCATCGGACGTCCGCGGCCCTCTTTCTCGCGCCCTTCGGCCTCGCCATGCAAGCCGTTGCCCGGTCTGCGAATCGTGCTCGTGGTTCGTGTTCGTGATCGTGGGGAGGGGCCGAGCACGAGAGACGAGCACGACTCACGAAACGATGCGCGGGCTCGGAGTCGGCCATAGGCTGATCAGCCTCAGGCTGAAGCGGGTGGCGGCTTGCACGGCAGCATCCCTCCCAATTTTTTATTTCTGTGTCGCGACGCGCTCGGGCGGCGGCGTCTGCTGGCTGCGGCCGGCGACGCGAACTTCGCCGTCGATGATGACCATCGAGATGCCGGGCAGATCTCCTTTGGCGAAAGAGTCGAGCGCGTTTTGCGCCACCGACCCGGTGATCTTGTGCAGCAGCACGATGTCCGCCGGCCGACTTTCTTCGAGCAAGCCGAGGTTAAGGCCGTGGGCGCGGCCGACGTTGCCCGTCGCCATGCAGACGGCGGCTTCCGGCGGAATCTCGCCGACCGAAGACAAAAACGCGATCTCGCGCAGCATGCCGCGCGGGATGATGCCGGTGCCGCCGGGAGTATCGGTGCCGATCAGCACTCGGTGATAAGCGTTGTGATTTTTTACCGCGCGCGCGAGGCTTAGCGCCATGCGATAATTTCCCGAGCTGCAAACCTCGACGTAATAATCGGTCTCGGCGACGATGCGAAGCATCTCAGCCTCGGCCATCGGAATTGGCCCGCCGGTGATGTGGCCGATGATGTCGGGGTTGATCTTGTTCACGATATCCCAGCCGGCGATCTGGCTCACACCCGAGCGTGAAACGCCGCCCGAATGAATTTTCACTTTCATGCCGCGCGCCCGCGCCCATTTGACGTAGCGCTCCGCTTCGCCGCCCGGCAGTAGCCTGTAGTCGTAAAAAATAAATTTCACCAGGCGGATGCCCGCCGCCGCGATCTCGTCGAAATCTTTTTCGGTAAGCCCCGGCACGAGGAGCAGCGTGCCGGCGAAGACTTTTACGCCCGACGGGCGCAGGTTGTCGTAGCAGCGCTTGGTGACGAGCGCGAGCGCAAGCGCCGTGCGCGCGTCGGGCGGCAGCGGCAAGCCGGGCAGGTGCAGCTCGCCGGCCGAGATGAGCGCGGTGACGCCGCCGTGCATGTAGTTGGTGATCCAGCCGAGGGTATTTTGCGCCGGCGTGTATTCGCCGATGGAAGGATGCGAGTGGGAATCGACCAGGCCGGGAATCGCCGTGATGCCCTGCGCGTCGATGACCGCGTCGGCGCGCTCGCCGAGCTGGTTGCCGACGGCGCGAATGATGCCGTCTTCGACGTAAATCGAATCGGCGCGTCGCAAAGGATTTTTCACATTTCCGGTGACGAGCGCGCCGATATTTTTGATGAGGAGAGAAGACATGAAACCGAGCGAACTATATCAGAGCGGTCATGCGAGGAAAAGGCGCGGACAAATTCAATAATTCCGAATCTCGATCTCGTTCCCGTCCGGATCGTGAAAATAGACCGAGGTCGCCCGGCCGCGCGCGCCCCAGCGGGAGATCGGGCCGTTGAGGATGGAGACGCCGTGAGTCTTGAGATAGTCCACGATGCCGGCGAAGTCGTCTTTCTCCACGACGAGACAGAAGTGATTCAGATTGCAGCGCGCCGCGGTGTCGCTTTTTTCGCCGGCCTGGTCCTTCACCGGCGACAGGTCGATGATCGTGTGCTCGTTGATGCGGGCCGACGGAAAACCGATCTTACCGGAGCGAAATTCATCCAGCCGCTCGATCTCGAGACCGAGCACATTGGCGTAGAAATCGAGCGCGCGGTCGATGTCTTTGACGTTGAGAACGATGTGGTCCAGCTCTGTCACTTTGATCGGCTTCATAAAGCGGCTCCTTATCCGTTGATCATCGCAGCCATCTCGTTGAGCAAGGTGTTCACCTCGTCCGGCGCGCCGACGGTGATCCGGAGGCAGTCCTCGAGTCCCGGCTGGGCGAAATAACGAACGAGAACTTTGCGCCGTTTGAGCTCTTCGTATGCGCCGTGAAGATTTTGCCCCGCGCGGCGCGCCAGGACGAAGTTTGCTTGAGAAGGATAAACCAGAAAGCCGAGTTTTTTTAGCCCGCTCGTCAATTTCTTCCGGCTCCTTTGAATCCGCCGGACATTGCGTTGCATCCATGGAAGATCGCTCAGCGCCGCTGCCGCCGCGATTTGGCTCAGACGGTTCATGTTGTAAGAGTCTTTGACCTTCGTCATGCCGGCGATGATTTCCTCCGACGCGAAGGCGAAGCCGATGCGCGCGCCGGCGAGCGAAAAAGATTTCGAGAATGTCCGCAGGACGACGAGGTTGGAATGGCGCTGCAACAACGGAATCGCCGACGCCTTCTCGCCCTCGGCGAAGTCTATGTACGCTTCATCGACGACGAGGACACCGCAAGCGCCGCGCGCGACGCGCTCGATCACATCGAGCGGGAGCAGCGTGCCCGACGGCGAATTGGGATTGCAGAGAAAAGTCAGCGCGGCCGACTGCGCGAAAAATTCCTCCGGCAGAGAAAAGTCCGGCCGGTAAGGGATTGCGGCCTTGCCGCCTTCTTGAATCGCAACCAGCGTGTCGTAGAGCGTGTAAGTCGGCTCGGGATAACAAACCCGATCGCCCGCGCCGATGAAGCAACGCATGACGATCGACAACAGCTCGTCGGAACCGTTGCCGACGAGAATATTTTCCGGCGCGACGCCGTAAATCGAGGCGGCAAGCGAGCGCACCGCGGCGGACATCGGCTCCGGATATAGCCGCAGCGAGCGGTCGGCGGCCTTGCGCAGCGCGGCAAGAACGCGCGGCGACGGCGGATAAGGATTTTCGTTCGTGTTGAGCTTGACGAAACCGCCGTCCTGCGGCTGCTCGCCGGGGACGTAGCCTTCGAGCGCCTCGATGTTTTTCCTGAAGCGGATGGACATGAGCGATTCTAACGCGAAACCCGACGGCCAAGCAAATGAGCGCTTTTAAACCCCTATGAGTTTTGATAAAAGTCATCAAGATGGCAACGAAGCGGATCTCCACCGGTATTGAAGGATTGGATCCCTTGCTTGAAGAGGGATTTTTACCCGGCAAATCTTACGTGGTCACGGGCGATGCCGGCAGCGGGAAGACGACGGCGTGCCTGCAATTTCTTCTGAAGGGTCTCACGAACGGCGAGAAGGCCGTCTATGTGACCGTCGATGAGCGGCCGACCGACATTTTGGATTCCGCGGCTTCTCTCGGTTGGGACCTGCAGCCCTATATTCAGGAAAAAAATCTCGTCATTCTGGATGCGGCGCCTTATTTCAGCGCGCGCCCCGGCGCGGCGCGCGAGCGCGAGGTCGATGTGACGCGAATCGTCACCGACCTGGCGAGCCATATCAATCGGATGCAGGCGCACCGGCTCGCCATCGATCCCGTCGGCCCGCTCATCAGAGGCGACGGCTCCGCCGGCCGATCCGAGGAACAGGCGCGGCTGTTGATCCGGATGTTGCAAACTCAACTTCAGACCACCAACCTTCTCAGCTCGCATTCGTCCGGCCGGCGCGATGGAGACATCAGCAGCATCGAAGAGTTTCTCGCCTCCGGCGTGCTGGTTTTAAGGATGATCCGGTTGGGCGACCGTTTCACGCGCACCCTCTGGGTCAAGAAGATGCGCGGCACGGCGAGCGAGCCCGCCGAATACGAATTCAACATCAGCAAAGGCAGAGGCATCGTGTTGACGTCGCAAATTCTTCAGCCGCTGGACGAGCCGCTGGGGGTATTTCAAGTCTTGGACGGTGTGGCGAAGCCGGAAGAGCCGATTAAAGAAACCCTCCAGGCCTTCGAGCCGGAAAAGATGACCCGCGATAAATAGCGGCGACTTTAGCGCCGCCCGTTCCTGCCGAATAATTCTTCCGTTTTCCTTGACGCGTCGCCCGGTCGTGGTTAAATTTTCCCCGTTCGCGAGGGATTTACGATGCGATTGGAAAAACTGACGGTCAAATCTCAAGAGGCTTTACAAAACGCGCAGGGACTGGCGGAAAAGCGCAACCACCAGGCGATCGACGTCGAGCATCTGCTCATGGCGCTATTCGGCCAGAAAGAGGGCGTCGCCGTTGCGCTGCTGCAGAAGCTCGGCGTTTCTCCCACTGCGCTCGTCGAGCGCGTGCAGAAGGCGCTCGATCGCATTCCGCAGGTGACCGGCGCCGCCGCGGGCCAGGCCTACATTACACCGCTGCTCAAAAAAATTATCGAAGCCGCTGAAAGCACCGCCCAGGGACTCAAAGACGATTACGTCTCCGTCGAGCACCTGTTGATGTCCATGACGGACGACGACGGCGAGACCGGAA
>JBGPTS010000072.1:0-16272 GCA_041490745.1 Binatia bacterium
CGCCTACCCGCAGCAGGTCGTCGAGACGACCGACCGCTTCATCAAAGAGAACCCGCAGGCGGTGAAAAATTTTCTTAAAGGATTCATCGCCGGCATTCACTATGGCCTGACGAATAAAGAAGGCGCCAAAAAGATCATGGCGAAATATTTGAAGATCGCCGACCCGGAGATTCTCGAAGCCACGTACGCCAGCTACGCCCAGACGACCGACCGGCGAGCCTGGCCCAACATGGCGGGATTTCGCTACGCCATCGAAGAATTAGGCAAGCGCGTTCCAGCCGCGAAAGACAAGAAACCGGAAGACTTCATCAACATGAGATTTTTGAACGAGCTGGAGAAAGAAGGATTTTTTAAGGAGCTGTACAAGTAAAATTTAGCGTCATGGCGGCATGAAATGTGGCCTCGGACCTAATTCATCGCTCTCGGCGGCGCGCCCGCGCAGGGCGGATTGCTCAAGTCGGGGTTGTTTCGCTTGACGAACCGGTAATAGCTCCGCAGACTCCAATCGCGTGATTCCCGAAGTCTTATCTCGGTGGGCTTGCCGTTGAGGCTCGATGCGACCCAGGTCGCTCTGCTATACGCGAGAAAGATGTTGAATTTGCTTGAGACCTCGGGACTTCCTAAATTTACCGGCCGGTTCTTGGTATCGTAGCCGACAAACCATACGCGATCAGCCTCGGCCGCGACGAACATCCTGACCGCGTTGCCGGTGGTCAAATGATCGGTATGATCGCCGGGATTGCAACGGATATCGTAATCGGGCGCGTTCACCACGGCAACGGCGGCGTTGGCTTGCGCTTTTTCGTACGCCACGGTTGCCTGTAGCGTTTGCCACAGATCGGCCCAACTCTCATACGTCGTCGATTTGTCGATCGCCGTGATCGTTCCGGCTCCGGAGCGGAGTTGCGCGAGCGATTGATTTCCCGTGACCGGGTAGCCTTTTCCGGTTTTTACGTTGCCGTCGGGAAGACGGAGAAAATAGCTGACGCTGTTGCCGCTGGTGTAGCGTACGACCGGATGGGATTTGAACTTTGCGACGTCGATCGTCAGCGGCGCTCGCGGGATGACGCTCCTCACCGCGGCGATAGCGCCCTGCTCGCGCGCCTCCCACCATCCATTCGTCCAGCCCGCATCGCCGGCCGTGGTGTAAATAAAAACGACTTTGGTCGTCGGGGATATTAGCTCGCGATAAGCGGCTTCGCCGCGGAAGAGTTCCCAGTCGTCCTGGTGCGCCACGACATAGAATGAAATCCGAGAGTAGCCGCCCGCGCCCGCGTGGGCGCGTTCGTTCGGGAGCGAAAGCGTGAATAGAAGCCCGAGGGATAAAACGAACGCGATCGGTGAGAGAGTTTTCGCCGGCTTTTGCTTTTCCGGGACGCTTTTAGGGCCGGTCAGAAAGGTCCAAGTTACGAAGTCACGAGGCGCGCAAAAATCGATTGCCGAGCGCAGGCGTACTCTTTTCAGTACGTCGAGCGAGGTGATACGAGCGCAAAGAAGTATATGGGCCTTTTTCACCGGCCGTCACACGAAACCCATCTTCCGTCCCCAATTCTCGGGGTCTTTTAGAAAATCCACGATCTGCTTGCTCGCGTCGTCGGTGAAATATTTTTTGCTGAGACCCGCGCTGAGGACGTGATCCCAGTTGGCGAGCACGTGCAGCCCGATGCCGTGCTCGGCGAGATTTTTCTTGCCTTCGTGCAGATCGAGCTTGTCCGAGCCGTACTCGAAGACACAGAGACAATGGGTGATTTTGGACTCGGCGGCGCGGATGCCGATGTTGAAGCGCAGCTTGCTCATGCCGTCGGTGATGAGGTCCTCGACCAAGAGAACCCGCTGATTCGCTTCGAGGATGCCTTCGATCTGCTTGCTCCCGCCGTAGCCTTTCGGCTGCTTGCGGATGTAGATCATCGGCTTCTTCAACTTCTGCGAAACGAAGGCGGCGTACGGAATGCCGGCGGTCTCCCCTCCGGCGACGACGTCGATGGCGTCGAGTCCGATCTCTCTCTCGGCCTGCTTCGCCATCTGGGTGACGATCTCCTCCCGGACCTCGGGAAACGAGAGCAGGCGTCGACAGTCGATATAGACGGGCGAGACGCGGCCGGAGACGAATACGAACGGCCGGTCTTTATAGAAAGCGATCGCGCCGGTTTGCAGCAGCATTTCGCCGATTCGGTTGCCGATTTCACTCATCGAGTCCGCCCTCCTGATTTTTAACCGCGTATAACACAGCGTGGAATTTTTGCCAATATCATTTTCAGCGGCCGCGGCCCGGTTTTCCCGGCGCAGCCGAAGCTGATACAATACACTCATGAAATCGACTACGGCCAGGCGCGAGATGCTGACGCGCGGCCTCGCCATCAACAAAGCTCGGCTGCTGGCCGATCTCAACGCGATATCGCGCATCGGCCTCGGTGACCGCGGCTCGGTCACGCGCCTGGTTTTTTCCGTGAAGGAGCTGAGAAGCCGGCAGCTCCTGATTCACTTGATGACACAGGCCGGCCTCAAAATTCACGTCGATCGCATCGGAAATATTTTCGGGCGTCTGAACTGCGGCGACGGCAAAGCCGCGGTGCTCGCCGGCTCGCATCTCGACAGCGTCATGCACGGCGGCAAGTTCGACGGGCCGGTCGGCGTCGTCGCCGCGTTGGAGGCGGTGCGAACGCTGAAAGAAAACAAGGTCGCTCTCCCCTGCCCGGTCGAAGTTGTTTGCTTCGTCGGCGAGGAATCAAGCCGCTTCGGCTTCTCGACTCTCGGCAGCAGCCTCGTCGCCGGGCAGGTGCGGATGAAAGACCTCGCCAACGCCGTCGATGCGCACGGGACCAAGCTGGAGGACGTCCTCGCCAGCATGGGCGTCTATCGAGATACGCTGGCGTCGATCAAACGAGATCCGGAATCCGTGAAAGCGTATCTCGAACTGCACATCGAGCAGGGGCCGGTGCTCGAAGCAAAAAAGAAAAAAATCGGCATCGTCACGGCGATCGCCGCACCGACGCGCCTGAGAATTATTTTCACCGGCCAGGCGGACCATTCCGGCACGACGCCGATGGAGATGCGTAAAGACGCGCTGGTCGCCGCCGCGCATCTGATCACATATATCGAAACGGCAGCGAGGAAATATTCCGCCGTCGAAAAGGGCCGCGTCGTCGGCACCGTCGGCGCGATGAAAATCGAGCCCGGCGTCATCAACGCGATTCCCGGCAAGGCTGAACTGTCGGTCGATATCCGCAGCATCTCCGGCAAAGCGAAGGAAAAGGTCGCGCGGTTGGTCGAGGCCCGCGCGCGGGAAATCGCCGCCGAAAGAAAACTCGCCGTGGATATTTTGCCGATCCGCTCCGAGGAGCCGGTGCCGCTCGACGCGGGGTTGCTGCCCGTGATCCGGGAGATTTGCGACGAGAAAAAAATCCCTTATGAGATCATGCCTTCGGGCGCCGGCCACGACGCGATGCAGATGGCGAAGATTACTCGAGCCGGCATGATTTTTATTCCGAGCAAAAAAGGCATCAGCCACAGCCCGCTGGAGTGGACCGATCCCGAAGAGATTTCCCTCGGCGCGCAGATTCTTTTGGAAACGATGATCCGGGTGGCCCATGAAAAAAGCTGACAAAAAGAACGCCCGCGCGTTAAACGCGCAGGAGATCAAACAAAACCTGGAGCGTATCTGCCGCGAGATTGTCAAGCAGCACGCCGACTCCGGCCAGATCGCGCTGATCGGCATTCGCACCCGCGGCATTTACCTGGCGAAGCGGCTCTGCGCGGCGATGAAAAAACTCACCGGCAAAGAAATTCCGCTGGGTGAAATGGACATCGCGCTCTACCGCGACGATTTGAACACGCTCCTTCCCGACGGAAAAGTCGATAACACGCGCATCTCGTTCGACATCGCCAACAAGACGATCATCCTCGTCGATGACGTGCTACACACCGGCCGCACGGCGCGCGCTGCGGTGGATCACCTGATCGACTTCGGCCGCCCGCGTGCGATTCACCTCGCCGTCCTGATCGACCGCGGCGGCCGCGAGCTGCCGATCGCGGCCGACTACGTCGGCAAGAAGGTGAAGGTGCCCGGCGGCGGCGACGTCAAAGTGAGGTTGAAGGAGGTGGACAGGGTCGATGAGGTGGTGATCGGGAAGTAGCGGCGCAATTTATTGCGCCCTAGGTTGAAATGATCTATACGGAAGGTAATCGACCATGAAAATCCCCTGCGCCATTTATCGCGGCGGCACGAGCAAGCCGATTTTCTTCCTGGAAAAAGATCTGCCGCGCGAATCCAGGGCACGAGACAATGCCGTGCTCGCCGCCTTCGGCAGCCCCGACATGAGGCAGATCGACGGGCTGGGCGGCGCCGACCCGCTCACCAGCAAGGTCGCTTACATCGGCCCGCCGACGGTTCCCGGCACGGATATCAACTACACCTTCGGCTACGTCGGCATCGCCGCCCCGGTCATCGACTACTCCGGCAATTGCGGCAACACGTCCGCCGCGGTCGGGCCGTTCGCGCTCTTGCGCGGCCTGATCGAGCCGAAGGAGCCGATCACCAAAGTGCGCATCTACAATACGAATACGAAGAAAGTGATCGTCGGCGAATTTCCCGTCAGCGCCGGCGCATTCCAGAGCGAAGGCGATTTTCACATCGACGGCGTGCCCGGCGCGGGATCGAAAATCCTGCTGGATTTTTTGGATTCCGGCGGCTCGGTCACGGGAAAACTTTTGCCGACGGGAAAAGTCAAAGAAGAGATTCAGTTTCCCACACTCGGCAAGCTGACCGTATCTATGGTCGATGCGGCGAATCCGTTTGTGTTCGTGCGCGCGAAAGACCTGGGCATGAAAGACGACGCGACGCTCGAAGAGATCGCAGCGAACGACGCGCTCCTCAAAAACTGCGAGGAGATCCGCTCGGTCGTGGCCGAGATCATGGGCATCGCCAAAAAAGAAGACGCAACGCAAAAAAGCCCGGGCGTGCCGAAGATCGCGCTCATATCGCCGCCGACGGCTTATCAAACACCGAAGGGCAAAGTGGAAGCGCGCGATGTCGATGTGATCGCGCGCATGACCGCGCTGCAAAAACTACACAAGGCCTACGCCGTCACCGGCGCGGTCTGCCTCGGCGCGGCCGCGAAGATCGAAGGGACGATCGTCCATGAAATTTACCGCGAGGTTCAACCAACCAATCCGCCTGTCGTGAGAATCGGCCATCCCTCCGGCACGATTCAAGTCGAGATCGAGACCGAAAAGAACGACACCGGCTTGATTCTCTCCAAAGCCGCCCTCGCGCGCACCGCGCGGCTTCTCATGGATGGTTACGTGTACGTGCCGGGACGCTGAGCCGGCCGGGGCGTAGCGATTTCAGCCTAAGGCTGATCAGCCTACGGCTGACATCGCGCCCCAATTACGAATGATGATTTGCGTCCAACGAGACCGGTGTCTTGACTCGTTCTCGCCGCACGGATAAAAATGAAGGGATTCTTATGACATCGGGAGGCTTTTCTATGACTCGATCGATCGACCTGCTCGCCAGCGATTCCTCGCATCTGCCGCTGCTCACGGTTTTTAAGGAATGCGGCGCCGCGGAAAACAATGGACTCAGCATCGAGCTGCATCTGGTCGGCGGCGCCCGCGCGCCCAAGATGGCCGACCGCACGCGCCTTCTGCTCGCGGGCGAGATCGACTTCGTCAGCGGCGTGCACCACGAGACCTACAAGATGCGCGCCGGCGGCGAGAAACGTCTCAAATATCTCGCCCAGACACAAAACAACTGGGACGATCGCCTGATTGTCGCGCCGAAAATTCGCGCGCTCGACGACTTGCGGGGGAAAAAGATCGTCTGCCACGCGGCTGCGCCGTGCGTTCTCGGCAATCTCGCCGCGGTTTTGGCCGAGCGCGGCTTCAAGCCGGATGAAATTCGCATCGAGACGCTCGCAAGCAAGCCGGGATCGCATATGGAATTTATCGATCGAGTCGCGGCGGGCGAATTCGACGCCGCTCTGGTCGATATGCCGTTCGATCTCTACGGCGTGAACCGCGGTTTCAGAATCATGGATTTGCCGGATCGCCCGGTCATCCATAACACGACCATCCTCGTTTCCAACGACTATATCAGGGAGAACCGGGAAACCGTCATCGCTTTTCTCAAGGCGTTAATCGAAACGATCCATTTTTTCAAGAAGCAGCCCGGGGAGACGATGCGAATTCTCAAGACCAATCTGGCGCGGCGCTACGGCCTCGATGGCGACGAATACTACATCCACCTTCAGCGCGGCTGGGCGAAACTGCTGCTCGCCAAGCCGTACCCGTCGGCCGCCGCGGTGCACAACGTCTTTCACCTGGACGCGGGCAAAGACCCGCGAACCCGCGACATCTCGCCGCTCGAGCCATGGGATTTGCATTATTTGCGCGAGATCGACGACAGCGGCTTCATCGACCGGCTGTACGCCGACGCATAGTTTCGAGTTGGCTTTCAGGAAGGCAGCGGCGCGAGCCGCGGCGCCAAAAAGGTTCGGATCTTTTTTTCCACCAGGGCGTAATCGAGAATCGGCTTGGGAATGAAGTCGCAACAACCGGCGTCGAGCGCCTTCTCGCGGTGCTCTTTGCTGGCGAGCGCGGTGACAGCGATGACCGGCAAATTTCTTCCCCACTCGGTATCGTGCAGCGCCCGCGTGGCCTCGTAGCCGTCCATCACGGGCATTCGGAGATCCATCAATACCAGATCGGGCTTGGCCGACGAGGCCACCTCCAAAGCTTCCTTGCCGTTGGACGCGACGAAAATCTCAAAGCTGCCTGAATGTTCCAGGCGGCGGATGAGAAGCTCTTGATTGTCCCGGTTGTCGTCAACGACGAGGATTTTGTTCATGGTTGTCTTCCTCCTCCTGAAAGCACGTCAAACTAAACCGCGCGCCGAGAAACGATATTTCTCTGATGGGCCGGCCGCTGCGGCACGCTCAACGTAACCTCGGTACCGTGATCGCTCTTGCTTTTGATCTGCAGACTGCCGCCGAGAAAGTCGGTTAAGCGACGCGCCACGGTGAGGCCCAGTCCCAGGCCGGAATACTGGCGGCGCAGCGAGGTATCCATCTTTTGGAACGGCTGAAGCATGCGCTCGATATGCTGCTCCGGCATCCCCACGCCGGTGTCGTTGATCTCGATCTCGACCGCGCTGTTTTCGGGCCGGCGCCGCGCCTTCAATGTGATCTTGCCCGCGGGCGTGAACTTGATCGCATTGTGCAAAAGATTTTGCACCACGCGCACGGTCTTTCCCCGATCGCCGGTCATGCGCACGCCGTCGGGCGGGAGATCGATCGAGACTTCGACGGTTTTTTCCTGCAGGAACTTCTCGTAGCGCTTGGCGCAGTCTTGGAACATCACCCCCACGTCGAACTCCTCCTCCATCAGCGACAGTTCGCCGGCGTTGAGCGAGGTGAGGATGAGAACGTTATCGACCAACTCGAGCAGCTCGCCGGAATTTTTGTAAACCCGCTCCAAAATTTTACTCTGCTGGTCGGAAAGCTGGCCCATGAGTTGGTCGAGCAGGATGGATACGAAGCCGATCACGACGCTGAGCGGCGTGCGCAGCTCGTGCGAGATGTTGGCGAGAAATTCCGACTTGACGTTTTTAAGCTCCATCTTGGCCTGGCGCCTCTGCAAGGCGCGCCGGATGAGGGCGAGGATGTGATTCACGTCGAACGGCTTGGAGATGTAGTCGAACGCGCCGAGCCTGAGCCCTTCGATGGCCGTATCCATCGAGCCGTAACCCGTGATGATGATCGCTTCGATGTCGGGATCGTGCTGCTTGATTTTCTCCAGCACTTTGGTGCCGGAGAGTCCCGGCATCTTTAGGTCCAGGGTGACGAGATCGACCGGGACCCGCGCGAGGATTTGAATCGCATCCGTCGGTTTGTCGACCGTGAAAACGTTGTAATAGGGCTTGAGGATTACCTTGAGCGATTCGCGCGGGCCGATTTCATCGTCCACTACCAGGATATTGGGCCGCTCTTCCATAAAACGACGCACTTCTACGGGGATCGCGCCGTTTATCCAGCAAGTGATGTGCCACAGAACCGCTTGATGTAACTGCTTGAAATAGAGTTATTTGCCGCCGAGACGGAAGCCTCAGGACAACAGAATTGGCGTTTTAGTTGGACAACTTTGCACAGTCGTCCGATGAGTCGGTATCGCTGATCTGGAGCTTCTCCATGCGGTAGCGCAACACCCGGCGGCTCGTGCCGAGGAGCGTGGCCGCCTTGGTCTGATTGAAGCCGGTCTTCTGCAAGGCCCGCACGATAATCGCCCGCTCGAATTCATCGACGGCCTCGCCCAGCGGCCGCGAGCCTTCGAGCACCGCATCCCGGAGCGCGCTCGGCGGCTCGTGCTGCCGCATCTCCACCGGGAGGTCTTCCAGGTCGATGGTTTCGTTCGGAGTCAGGATGGTCAGGCGCTCGACTAGATTCTCCAGCTCGCGCACGTTGCCCGGCCAGGAGTACGAGACGAGGCAGTCCACCACCGACGCCGTCAGCTTCTTGGGCGGAATCGAATTTTCCCGTGCCTTCAGTTTGATAAAGTGATCGACCAGCGTGGCGATGTCGTCGGCTCTGTCGCGCAGAGCCGGCAGGTGGACCGACACCACGTTCAAGCGGTAAAACAGATCGGCGCGAAAGCCGCCGCCCTTCGCCAGCTTTTCCAGCTCGCGGTTGCTCGCGGCGATAATCCGCACATCGACTTTGCTTTCCTCCGTCGCCCCGAGCCGCGTGAAGGTTTCGTTTTCAATCGCCCGCAGGACCTTCGACTGGGTTCCCAGGTTGAGCTCGCCGATTTCGTCGAGAAACAAGCTGCCGCCGTGGGCCGACTCGAAGTGGCCGATCTTTCTCTGGAAGGCGTTGGTGAAGGCGCCCTTCTCGTAACCGAACAGCTCGCTCTCGATCAGAGTGTCGGGCAGCGCGGCGCAGTTCACGACCACGAACGGCTTGTTGCGCCGTTCGCTGTTGTAGTGGATGGCGCGGGCGATCAGCTCCTTGCCGGTGCCGCTCTCGCCGGTGATGAGCACGGTGCTTTTTCGCTTCGCTACCAGGCTCACCGTTTTGAAAATTTGAACCATCGCTTTGGAATTGCCGACGACGTTCTCGATGCCGTACTTGCGCCCGACCTCTTCGTGCAGCCGTTCGAGCTCGCGCGAGAGCTGGTGCTTCTCCAACGCGCGCGCCACTCTGAGACGCAGCTCGTCCACGTCGAAGGGCTTGGTCACATAATCGAAGGCGCCGGTCTCCTTGGCGGTAAACGCCGTGCGCGCGGTGTTGAGGGCGGTCAGCATGATGACCTGGCAGTCGGGATGAACTTGTTTGATGCGCTTGAGGGTTTCGAGTCCGTCCGCGCCGGGCATGAGGATATCGAGCAAAATAACTTCCGGCGTCTCTTCTTTGGCCCTCTCCACCGCCTCTTCGCTCGACCGCGCTTCGTGGACGCGGAAGTCCTTGGCGAAAATCAGACGAATCGATTCCCTTACCCCGGTCTCGTCATCGACAACCAAAAGCGAAGCTTGACTCATAATGGTTTGTTCCTGCTCCCTTTCATTCGACCGGAAGCTCGGCCGAAATCCGCGCCCTGCCGCCGTCCGTGTAGTCGATCTTGATCCCGCCGCCGTTCCGTTCGAGGAGAATATTGGCCAACAGGACGCGCAGCGGCAGCGCCTCTTCCATGCCGGCGGCCGGGGCGACGCCGAGATATTCGTGCAACGCGTTGATCCCTGCCGTCTCACGAAGGTAGGAGATCGCCACTCTCCCCTCCCCTTCCACGTTCATCTGAATCTCGCTCTTCGGTTTCACTTGCGCGAGCGCGGCGCGCAAAATATTTTTAAAGGCAAAAACGAACTGTGCCTTATCGACAAACGCCGCGACCGCCTCGCCTCGCCGGCCCCACTCGACGGCGGTTTCCCGCTTGATGCACTCCGGCAACAGCTCTTCCTCCACGCGGCGGAGCTGCTCGTAGAGAAAAATCTTTTCCCTCGCCGGCTGGCTGAAGCGGGAAAAATCGACCAGCGCCTCGAGCAGATCGTCCATCCGTTGAATGTCGCCGTTGACGGTTTGCTGGAACCGCACGCGAAAGTTCGGATCGTCGAACCGGTCGGCGAGAAGCTGTGAGAACGTCTTCACCGTAACCATGGGATTTTTAAGCTCGTGGGCGAGTTCGCTGATAAGGATGCGGATCTCCTGCGAGTGGCCGTTGGTCCAGAGCGAAGTCTCGCGCGATTTTTTTTCCTCCGCCGAACGTGCCGGCGGCTTCGGCGCCGACGGATTGGGACGCGCCTCGGTCGAGTCGGCGGCCGCCGCGATAAAATCGATGACCAGGTCCGGGGCGTCGATCAACGGTTTTCGTTGAATCGCGAGCGTCCGCGCGATCACGCTCTCCATCTCATCGACGTTGCCGAACCAGAGGTAATTGCGCAGCCGCTCCAATGCGGCGGGAGAAAAACTCGGCTTGCCGACATCGAGATGCCGGGCGCATTCCTCGGCCAGCCGATCGGCAAGAAGCGGAATATCCGCCGGCCGAGTCCGCAGCGCCGGCAAGCGGAGGACGAGCGTCGCCAAGCGGTAGTAGAGCGCGGAGAGGAATTCGCCCCGATAAACCTTTTCCAAGAGGTCCGCGCGCGAATTAGAGAGGAGCCATAGCTCCCGGCCGCCTTGCTCCTGTTCGGCCAAAAAGTCCAGCAGCGCGGATTGCGCCGCCAGATCGAGGCGATCGAGATCGTCGAGATAGAGCGTCAGCCGTTCGGGCGCGGCGTTCGCCCGCCTGAGCGCCGCCGCGACGCGGGCGCCGAGGCGGTCGTCGCGCGCTTCCGACGAGTGCGCCGACAGCCACACCCCACCGCCGCCAAGCGCGTGCAGCGCGCGCGCCAGCGCCTCCTGACCCGACCCCGCTTCGGCCAGGATGAGGAGCGGCAAACGCGCCTGGGCGAATTTTCGCGCCAGCGCCGAGACGGAAGGCGGCACATAGGGGTGTTCGAGATAGCGAAAACTCTTGCCGCTCGGAAGCGGCGCCGCGTGCGCCCCGGTCGGAACGGCGGCGCCGGCCGCCAGCAGGCGCGCGGCCTTCCGCTTCAACTCATACGGATTGAACGGCTTGGCTAAATAATCGGCGCCGCTTTCGGGCTGAAACTCCGCCGAGCCGGCGGAATCGACGAGGAACAACACGGGACAGGAAAAGCGGTGCGCGATATGGGAAAAAGTCGCAGGCTCCAAGCTCGAAGCGGGCGGCACGCCGACAATGAGAAGATCAATAGCGTCGGCGGCGGCGCGGAAATTTTCCGGCTCCAGCGAAGCTCTGTGGACGACGGAGAACTCCCCGCCCAAGACCAAATGGATCGTTTCTCGAACGGCCTGAGATTCATCAACTACCAGGATCTTCTTCATTGACTTGAGAACCGGGCTTCGCCTCTCTCGACGGGAAATAGCTCACCGGCAAACGGACGAAAAAGCTGGTTCCCCGGCCGACCTGGCTCTCGACGACGATATAGCCCCCGTGTTCCTTGACGATCTGATGAGAGATCGACAGCCCCAGCCCGCTTCCGTCTTTCTTCGTCGTGAAGAACGGATTGAAGATGTTCTCGATATCTTTTTCCGGGATTCCGACGCCCGTGTCCCGCACTTCGATTTGAACGAATCGGTTCGACCCGTTTTGGCCGAGCAGGCCGGTGCTTACGCTCACCGCACCGCCGTGCTCGATTGATTGAATCGCGTTCAAAATCAAATTCATGCATACCTGTTTTATCTGTTCCTTGTCAATAAATATTTTCGGCAGTTCGGCCGCCAGATGGATGTCCACCCTCACATCTTTTTCCTTGGCTTCGGTCTCCAGAATGCGGGCGATATCTTCGACGAGATCGTTGACGTCCTGGGTCGAAACATTGGGGGCGGACGGGCGGGCGAAGCTCAATAGATCGTTGACCAGCCCGCAGATACGATCGACTTCTTTCAGCGCCAGGGTTTGAAACAGCTCGCGAAATTCCGCGTCCTGATAGCGCTCGGGAAGAAGCTGGGTAAAAGTTCGAATCGCGACCAGGGGATTTCTGATCTCGTGGGCAAGGCCCGCGGTCAACATGCCGAGCGACGACAGACGGTCGGCGCGCCGGAGAATGCTTTGAGACTGTTTGAGCTCGGCCTCGCGATGCATCAGCCGTTCGGCCATCTGGTCGAAGGCCGTGGCCAGGGTGCCGATCTCGTCCTCTCGTTGAATCGAAACCCGCTGTTGCAGATCGCCCTCCTCGATGTGGCGCGCGGCCAGCGTCAGTTTCTCGATCGGCTGGGTCATCCTCTTGATAATCACAAAGATGATCATCAACCCGACGATAAAAATGGCGGATGAGACTCCCACGGCGGTCAGCGTCACCGTGCGGATTTCCTCAAGGATCGGCTTCAGATCGAATCCGACGCGAATCCCGCCGAGCTTTTGGTGGCCCAAATACACCGGTTTGGAGATGTCGAGGATCTTTTCCTTTTGGTCGATCTGGACGAGGATATCGTTCGATTGGATGATGCGCCGGCCCGGATCGTCGGTGAAGGTCGAAAAAAGCTGACTCTGGTCTTCGTGAAAATCGCCGACGATTCGGCCTTGGTCGTCGAAGACGAAGACATAATCGACGTTGGGCAGCGCCTTGGCCTCCCGCGCGATCGTTTCCAAGCGAAAAGTGTCGAGTTTGTAAAGCGCGCCCGTGACGCTCAGCTCCATCAGGTTGATACCTGCTTTGGCCCTTTCGGCCATCTGCGACAACAGCAGGCTCCGCTGGGAGCGAATCGTGAGAAAAGTCAGGGCGCCGAGCGCGGCGAGATAGAAGACACCGACCGAGAAGAAAATCTTTAATTTAAGGCTGAGCTTAAACGGTAAATTCATGGCCGGATATTACCACGAATCCACCTCGTTCCCCAGAGAAGAAAAAACGTATTTTTCTATGTAGTCATATTGTCTCAATGACCCGGAGGGGATTTCGTCGATCTTGGTCGTGTTCTGCTGTCGCTTGAGCACCCCCTCGCCTTCGGGATCTTTGTCCATGTGGATCAAAACCTCTTTCAAGGCGCGGAGGACGGCGGGATCGAGATCTTTCCGCACCGCGATGAGCTGCCGCGGAACGCTTTTCGTTTTGCCGATGACCTTGAGACTATCGCGCACTTCCGGCTTCAGCCTTTCGATTTCCCTGTATGTCGTTGTCGCGGCATCCACCCGGCCGGTGATCAAAAGATTCGGCGCGTTGCCGTCGGTGCCGTGAATATACCCGATCTCGTTCGGCTTCACCGTACCCGGGGATTTAAACGGCGCCAATTTTAATTTATTCTCCTCCAATAACATCCGCGGCAGCACGTGGGCGGAAGTGGAATGGGGCTCTTCGAACGCGATCACCTTGCCTCTTAAATCGGCAAGCGTATTGATGCCGCTGTTGTTCCTGACCACGATGATTCCTTCATAGTCCGCCTCGCCGTACTTCCACTGCCTTAAAATCGCCACCGCGCCGGCGCGCTTCGACAACACCATCGTCGGCACGAGGCTGTCATGGAAGAGATCCACTTTGCCCTCGCGCAGGGCTTCGGCGAGCAGATGCATTTTATCGACGACCGTAATCCTGCCGCCGATAATGCCGACCGGCGCGAGTCTTTTGGCGATATAGTCGACAAACTCTTGCCGATCTCTGATCGATCTGACGGGATCGTCGTGCACTCTGCCGAACACGAGGGTCTTTCCCTCCGCCGCCAAAAGGACCGAACCCCCGGCGATTGGGAAGAGCGCGAGGTTTAGAAGAGAGACTAAAATCAGCAAGCGGCCGGTTCGGGCCATGACTGCCTCCTTCGTTATTTGAGGGTTACGCGGAGCCCCGGGCGAAGGAAGTCACGCTGTCGGAAGCCTCAGCCGCGGTATTGGGCAGAGCGAAACAGGTCAAAACGGAAAACACGGTGAGGACGGCGGAAAAATAATACGCCGAGCTGAATCCGATCGACTCGGCAAGAAATCCCGAGACAAACACGGCAACCGGCTTGAACACATTGCTGAGCGTTGTGTAGGTGGCGAGATCGAGCGAGGTCTTTTCCTCGCTGGCGAATTCCAACATCAAGTGATTGTAGTACACCATCGACGCGCTGAAAAAAAACATGTAGGTGAAAACCATCGTTAAAAACAGGTAAAGCGGCAGCGGCAGCGACAGGGCAAAACAAACCGGGATCAGCAGAAGCCCGTTGAGAATCAATAATTTTTTCGGGTCCCAGGCAACGCTCACATATTTGGAGAAAAGCGTGACGACGACGCCGTGGAAAATATATTCCGCCATCATGACCGTGCCCACGAGTGTTGAAGACATGCCGAGAACTGTCGTCAGATAGACCGGCAGCACGACCACGCCCCAAGCATCCAGGGCGCCGTTCAGGAGGCCGAAGCTCAAGCCCAAAGTTTTGATTTTTTTATCGACCGTTCCCCAAATTTTAAGCACCGGCGTTTTAACTTGCTCCTGGAGATCGGCGAGATTGAAAATTGCGACGAAAGCGGCGATGCCGGTCAACGCGGCGAAGAGCAAGAGCGTATGTTGGAGGCTTAAAAACGCGATCAACAAGCCGCCGGCCAGCATGCCTCCGCCTTTCGATGCCTCCTTCAGCCCGAGCATGAGATTGATATGAAACCGGCGGTTTTCCTTGGACGAAAAATGTTTGACATAAACCGCGCTGATGTCGGCCATGTAAAGCAGTCCCCTGATAAATCGCTCGACATAGATTAGAATCACGCCGGGCATCAGGTAGAACGAAGAAATCAGGCTGTGGAGAGCGAGGCCGCTGATGAAGGTCTTCTTGTAACCGAAACGATTCAGGCTCAGGCCGATGCCCAGCGGCGCAAAGATTTCAGCGAACTTGAACAGAAAAAAAAGCAGGGCGATTTTGGATATCGACACGCCGACCGAAGCAAAATAGACGGGCAGAATCACCCTCAACGAACCGTTGGTGAGCGCCGCCGCCCAGTATCCGAAGGCGACCATTGCGAACGTCCGGTTTTGGCTTTTCATCGGGATCGCGTTTTATCTCAACGGTTGGGTGTCGGCCATGTAGGCGTCGATCATCGGAAGAAAGGACTTTGCGTTTTTATGCTCCCTGAGCGGTCCGTGAAATAGAAATCCCATGCCCTCGACGGGTTTCAAATAATCTTTTTCCCAAATCGGATATTTGTCCTGCAAATCCTCGAACCACGTCGGGATCTCCCCTTCGAGGTACTTCAACTCCAGAATGATCTTATCCGCCTTGCCGGCCGCCGCCTCGACCGGATATTTCCAGGAGCTGTCGTTATAGATCCCCTTGCTCACGTGGTAATATTGAACATCCCAATCGATCGATAGGCGCTCGACCTCGCTTTGAAAAGCGATTCTTTTATAGTTCACCAAAAGAATCGGCTTGAGGCCCAAGGTGAAAACCGTTTCCTGAGCTTCGTGATACAACTCGTGAACGACGTTCGGCTCGGCGCCGTCTCGGTTGAAGTCGAATACGCTGCCTCCCGCGTCCCTGCCCTCCAGGAAATCGACCAGCATGCCTTTCGTAAGGCGAAATCTTTTTTTGGTCCTGCGCTCGTCGTTCGAGGTTTTCACCTCCACCCAATATTCCGTGATCGGCTCCGGCAGGCGGCCGAACGTTTCGTACGTCCTTAAGCGAAAAAGTTTTAGCCGGCCGAGAAGGCTGTAACGCAACAGATCGCAGTCGCAGTTGTCGAAATACACGCTGCCGATGGAGGTAATCTCGTGAATCGGCTCGAGTCCGTATCGAGGCAGGCGATCTTTCAGCTCGCGCCACAAGCGCGCCACGCCGTCGTCGCGAATGCCGACCTGATATTTTTTTTCGATGCGATTTATGTAGAGCGGTCCCTTCATGCGCTTCCCGACGAGACAAATTTAAACCGGGCGTTGTTCTAAACTCGGCTCACTGCAAGCCAGGCGCCGATGGCGCCGAAAGAAACCTCTTGCACCTTATGCCATAATATGGCAATGTTTGTCAACTTTTGGCAAACCTATACAGGAGATAACTATATTAGTCAATTGAGACTTGATTCCCGATGACTGTCGGAACTAGCCTCGGCGCCGCGATCGTTTTGCTGGGCGTTCTTCTCTGCGGGACGACGGGAGCTTTCGCGGGCGGGTACTTTCTCCCCCATCAAACGGCGCGAGGCGTCGCTCTTTCCAACGCGCTAACCGCCGGCGTGGACGATCCGTCCGCCGTTTATTATAATCCGGCGGCATTGAGCGAAGTCAAAGACAATCAGCTTCTTCTCACCGGC
>JBGPTS010000073.1:0-16038 GCA_041490745.1 Binatia bacterium
CCAGCGTGTTGTTGATCTTGTGCGCGCCGGTGTGGCAGAGGTCTTCGCGCTTGAGATAGATGCGCGCGCCGCCGAGTTTTTTGGTCAGCCGCTCGGCGAAGTAGAGCGGCGTCTCCCGGCCCGCGTATTCCCGCAGATGGCGGTGAAACTCGCGGCGAAAAGCGGGATCGCGCCGCGCCGCGGCGTAAGCCCGCTCCAGCTCGATCAGCGCCGGCATCAGCGTCTCCGAGACGTAGCGTCCGCCGAAGATGCCGAAGTGGCCGCGCCGGTCAGGCGTTTTTTGCCGCAAGGATAAATTTTTTAAGTTTTTCATGGTCCTTAATTCCGGGCCGCGCCTCCACGCCGGTGCACACGTCGATGCCGTAGGGACGAACCCGGCGAATCGCTTCGGCGACGTTGCCGGCGTCGAGGCCGCCGGCTAGAATCAACTTGTCGGGTTTCAATCCGTCGAGCCAGCTCCACGGAAACGGCGCGCCCGAGCCGCCGTAGCCCGGCACCCAGGAGTCCACCAGGTAATAGTCGGCGGGAAAATTCTCCATGTCGCCGAGCGATTCCCGATCGCGCACGCGAAATGCCTTGATGACTTTGAGTTCCCAGCCGCGGCAGTACTCCGCGCTCTCGTCGCCGTGAAATTGCAGCGCGGCGAACGCCTGCCCGCCTGTCCTGAGCTCTGTCGAAGGGCCTGTCCTGAGCTTTGTCGAAGGATCGGCGAACACCCCGCAGGCGAGGACCTCGCGGATTTTTTCCTTCGGCTCGTTGACGAACAGCGCCACGTTGCCGACCCGGCTCGGCACCTGCGGCAAAATCGTCCGCGCCGTCTCCGGCGCGATATAGCGCGGGCTCTGCGGATAAAAATTAAATCCCAAAAAATCGGCGCCGAGTTCCACCGCCGCCGCCGCGTCCTCGAGATTCGTTATGCCGCAGACTTTGATCTTAACCATCTTTGTGCTCGTCGCTCGTGTTCGTGATCGTAACCCGTATTTGACGAGCACGATTCACGAGCACGATCACGTTAGTAATTCCCTCAGCTTCGCCCCCGGATCCGGCGCCCGCATGAGCGCCTCGCCGATAAGAAACACGTGGGCGCCCACAGCCTCGGCGCGCGCGATCTCTGCCGGGCTGTGAAAGCCGCTCTCGCAAACGACCGTGACGCCGGACGGCACGAGCGGCAACAGCCGCTCGGTCGTCTCCAGCTTGACCTCGAAGGTTTTGAGGTCGCGGTTGTTGATGCCGATCAACCGGGCGCCGGCATTGAGCGCGGCCGTGAGCTCGCTTTCGGTGTGGACCTCCACCAGCGCGTCGAGCGACAGCGCCGCGGCCTCGGCCAAAAGCTCCTTCAGTAAATTTTCCTCGAGCAGGGCGACGATCAAGAGCGCGGCATCGGCGCCGAAACTCCGCGCCTCGATAAGTTGGTAGCCGTCGAGGGTAAAATCTTTCCTGAGCAGCGGCACGGAGACGGCGCCGCGAACCCGTTCCAGGTAGTCGAGGCTGCCGTGAAAGTAGCGTTCCTCGGTCAGCACCGACAAGGCGCTCGCGCCGTTGGCGGCGAAGTCCCGGGCGATTTTTACCGGATCGAAGTCCGCGCGGATCACGCCTTGCGACGGCGAGGCGCGCTTTATTTCCGCGATAATGCGCCGCGACGCGCCCGCCACGCTCGCGGCAAAGCCGCGCGTCGGCGACACGAAGAGCGGACGCTCGCGCAACGCCGCGAGCGGAACTTTAATCCGCCTCGACTCGATTTCTCCTCGGACGTGCTCAGCGATGGTTTCGAGGAACATGGACTGACACCCGGACGCGTAGTCATCTCAAGAGAGATCCTTCACTTCGTTCAGGATGACAGCTTCCGTTGTGTCATTCTGAGCGGAGCGAAGAATCTCTCCCCTCCCGTCTCTTTACGAACTAATTCGCATTCGTCATTTCTATCAACCGGTCGAGCTTGGCCTGGGCCTTGCCGGAGTCGATGGACTCGGCGGCGAGCCGTATGCCGTCAGCGATCGAGCCGGCCGCGCCGCCGACGTAGAGCGCCGCGCCGCTGTTGAAGAGCACGATGTCGCGCCGCGGCCCCTTCTCGCCCGCGAGCACGGCTTTGAGAATGGCGGCGCATTCCTGCGGATTACCGCCGTGGAGATCCTCCAGCCGGCATCGCTTCAAGCCGAACTTCGCGGGCGTCAGCGTGTAATTGCGCACGCGCTTGTTGCGCAGCTCCGAGACGCGCGTCGGACCGCAGATCGAGAGCTCGTCCATCCCTTCCATGCCGTGAACCACCATCGCCCTCACGGCGCCGAGATTCTTGAGCACGTGGGCGATCGGCTCGACCATCTTCCCGTCGTAAATCCCGGTCAACTGGTGCGTCGCGCCGGCGGGATTGGTGAGCGGACCGAGAATGTTGAAGATCGTGCGGATGCCGATCTCGCGGCGCGGCTGGACCGCGTACTTCATCGCTTCGTGCAAGAGCGGCGCGAAGAGAAACCCGACGCCGATCTTTGCCAAGCACTCCTCGACCTTTTCCTTCGCCGCATCGACCTTGACGCCGAGCGCGGCCAGGCAATCCGCGCTGCCCGACTGGCTCGACACGGAGCGATTGCCGTGCTTGGCCACCGTCAACCCCGCGCCCGCGACGACGAACGTGGAGGCGGTCGAGATGTTGAATGTGCCTTTCTTGTCGCCGCCGGTGCCGACGACGTCGAGCACGAGACCGGCTTTGACGTTCACACGGTGAACTTTCTCGCGCATCACGCGCGCGGCGCCGGTGATCTCCTGGACCTTTTCGCCTTTCATGCGCAGCGCGGTGAGAAACGACGCCACCTGAAGCGGCGTCGCCTCTCCGGTCATGATCTGATTCATGACGGAGATCATTTCCGCTTCCGTCAAATCGATCCGATCGACGACCTTGGCAATGGCCTCTTTGATGTCCATACCCTCTCCCGATCCTGTCGCTTTAACGAGCACGGGCCACCATTCGACCATTCGACAAGCTCATGGTGGTGAGCAAAGTCGAACCACAAGCTCATGGCCCTGAGCAAGGTCGAAGGGCGATCACGAACACGCTCCTATCGGCTCACGACGATCGCTTTGGGAAAATTCTCCTTGGTCTGAATGTCTTCGAGCAGTCCCTTCGCCTGGGCGCGCGTGGCGAAGCGGCCGACGCGGACGCGATACCAATCTTTGCCCTTGACGTTGGCCGTCGCGACGTAGGCATCGTAGCCTTTCTCTTTCAGTCGCTCAACCAGCTTCTGGGCGCGGGCTTCTTCGGGGAAGGCGTTGACTTGGATCGTCCACGCGCGCGCCGCCGAGTCGGGCTTAGCTTTCTCCGGTTGGGGAGTCTTCGGCGCTTCTCGAACGGCCTTGGGCGTCTCCTGAGCGGCCTTGGGCGTCTCTTGAACGGCCTTGGGTGTCTCCTGAACGGCCTTCGGAGCTTCTTGGGCGATCTTTGGCGTTGGCGCCGGCGCCGCCTCCGGCTTGCCGTTCGTGCCGTTTTCCGGCGTCGCGCTGGTCTCCGCGCTTTCCTTCGTCGTCTGCGCCGGTGCTTCCGCGGCCACGCTCGTCTTGGCCGTCTTCGTTTCCTTTGCCGGCTTTGCTTCTGGACTCTCCTTCGCCTCGGCCTTGGCTTCCTTCGTCTTTTGGGCCGGAGCTTCCGCGGGGACGCTTGCCTTCGCTGTCTTGATTTCTTTTGCCGCCGGTTTTGCTTCGTGACTCTCTTTCGCCTCCGCCTTGGCTTCCTTCGTCTCCTGCGCCGCCGGCTTGGGCGGCTTCTCCGCAGTCTTCGCTTCCTTCACCGGCTCCTTGTCCGGCTGGACATCGAGTTTAGCCGTTTTCTCCGCCGCCTTGGTTTCTTTCACCGGCTCCTTCGCCGGAGGCGGCGCGGCGGCGGGCGCTTTGGTCAACGTGTCGTAGAACGTCAGCGCGTCCTTGTCCGGCGCCCCCGTACCCGCCTTCGCGCCCGGGGGGAGCGGCTGGAGCGGCACCTTGACCAGCGGCTCTTCCTGCTTGAGAGATTTTCTTTCTTCGATGCCCTGGCCGACCAGAATGCCGAGAAGAAAGACGATCGCGCAGGTCGCGGCAAATCCGCTCGCCACCATGATGAGCTGCAACTTGTTGACGTAGTAGAGGCCGTTCTCTTTGTCTTTGCGATTTTCCGCCATGGATTTCACCCCATCTATTGGGTTCCGAGTTCCGGGTTTCGCGTTCCGCTTTTCGACTCGGAACTCGGGACTCGGAACCCGGAACTTCGTTTCACTCTTCCGACCGCGCGGCCATTTTAAGCGGCGCCGTCACGCCCAAAAGGTCCAAGCCTCGGCCGACGACCTTCTGCACGCTCGCCACGAGGAGCAGGCGGGCGGCGGTCAGATCGGCGTCGTCCGTAATCACCCGGAAACGATTATAATACCGATGGAACTCGCCGGCCAACTCGATCAGGTAAAATACCAGCCGGTGCGGCTCAAGCTCGCGCACGCCGTCTTCGACGACTTCGGGAAATTCGAGCATGCGCTTGATCAGACTCAATTCCTCCGGCTCGGACAAGCGATCCAGCTTAACCTGCGCCGCCGATAGCCCTTCTACTTTCACGCCCGCCTGGCGGGCCTGCTCGAAGATGCTGGCGACGCGCGCGTGGGCGTACTGAACGTAGAAGACGGGATTCTCGCTGGACTCTTTTTTCGCCAACTCCAAATCGAAATCCAAGTGGCTGTCCGAATTGCGCATGAGGAAAAAAAACCGCGCGGCGTCTTTGCCGACTTCTTCCACCACTTCGCTCAGGGGAACGAACTCTCCCTGGCGCTTGCCCATGCGCACCGGCTCGCCGCCGCGCGTGAGCTGGACCATTTGCACGAGGACGACGTCGAGCGCCGCCGGATCGTATCCCAGCGCGGCGAGTCCCGCCTTCAAGCGCGGGACGTAGCCGTGATGGTCCGCGCCCCAGACGTTGACGAGCTTCTTGAAGCCGCGCTCGAGCTTGTTCCGATGATACGCGATGTCGCTTGCAAAGTAAGTCAGCTCGCCGTCGCTCTTGACCAGCGCCCGGTCCTTGTCGTCCCCGTACGCGGTGGACTTGAACCAGCGCGCGCCCTCGTGGTCGTAAAGCATCTCGCGGCTTTGCAACAACGCAATCGTTTGCTCCACCTCGCCGCGCGCTCGCAGATCTTTTTCGCTGAAAAACGAATCGAAAACAATGCCGAACCGGGCGAGATCGTCCCGGATCATCGCCAGCAAATGCTCCCCGCCGAATTGGCTGAAGAACGCGACGGCCGCGTCTTTCGGCTCGGCCAGAAACTGATCGCCCCAGCGGCGCTTTGCCTCCGCCGCCAGGTCGCGGACGTAGTCGCCGGGATAGCCGCCCTCGGGAAAATCGATTCGTTCTCCGTACATCTCGCGATAGCGGGCGTCAATGGATTCTCCCAGTTTGACCATCTGATTGCCGGCGTCGTTGACGTAATATTCACGCTCGACCGCGAAGCCGACCGCGCTGAATAGCCGCGCCAGCACGTCGCCGATCACGGCGACGCGCCCGTGCCCCACGTGCAGCGGCCCCGTCGGATTGACGCTGGCAAACTCCACCTGCACTTTTTCTCCGCCACCGAAGCTCGGGAGCGGCTGGCGTTCGGCTTCGCATTCTCTCAGCCGGTCGTAAAAAAACTTCGCCGAGAAAGAAAAGTTGATAAACCCCGGCCCGGCGATTTCCACGCGCGCGAGTATACCTTCCGAGTCTTCGAGGTTTTTGAGTATAGCCTCCGCGACTTTGCGCGGCGGCTTTCTCAACTGCTTGGCCCAGACCATCGCCACGTTGGACGCCAGATCGCCGAATTCTTTCTGTTTCGGGGACTCAAGAAGCAAAGGGGGAAGATCTGTCGTTTCCAGCTCTTCCCCCTTCGCGGTCTTCTCGATCGCCCGGCTCAACAGATTCTTAAGGTGACTTTTCATCTCGCGCTATTTTAATCCCTCGCTCTTCGCGGCGCCGCCGCCAGATGAGACGAAACGTTTGTCCGCTGATAGCCATGTGCAACTCTGAAAAATCGCTCCGAAATGAAATTATTTATAGCGCCGTTGCCGGCGGAAATCAATCGAAGGCGAGAAGACGTGATCCATTTTTATTCCTACGCCTGCTGCACGGAAAATTTTCCGCCGATCCAGCGCGCGACGAGGCTGATCGCGACGAGGACGATCACCAACGTCATTCCCAGAGCGGAAAGCTCGGGATATTGCCCCGCGTCCCACAGCTCGTACATGACGACGGCGAGCACTTCCGTGCCGCTGCGGTAGAGCATCACGGAGGTCGAAAGCTCGCGGAAGGAATGCGTGATGACGTAAATCCACCCGGCGACGAAGCCGGGCAACAACAGCGGCAAGAGGACGCGCGTGAAAGTATAAGGCCACGATGCGCCGCTCATCTCCGACGCCTCTTCGAGTTCTTTTTGAATTTGGTGCATCGACGAAGAGCACGCCCTCATGCCGTACGGCAGATATTTGATGACGTAGGCGATGAGGAGAATCCAGAGCGTGCCGTAGATCGGAATCGGCACGGTGAGATAGAGCCAGAGAATGGCGATGCCGAGGACAAGTCCCGGCACCGCGATCGGGCTGAAGGCGAAAAAATCCAGCACGCCGCTCCAGCGCGACCGGCTGCGCACGACGATCCAGGCGACGACGGCGGTGAGCAGCATGACGATCGTGGCGCTGGAGAGCCCGAGGATCAAGCTGTTGCGAAAGGCGCGTTCGATCAGCGGCAGCCTGAAGAGGTTTTGGTAGTTCGTTAGGGTCAGGCTTTCCAGAGCTTCTTTCGACGGCGGCATATAATAGGGCAGGAACGAAGACCAGACGACCGTCAAGACCGGCAGGAGAAAAACAGAGAACGTAAACAATAGAGTCGCCAGCGCGACGGGATATTTCCACCGGCCGAGATCGAAGGCGACGGGGCGATAACCCTTGCCGGTGATGGTCGTAAAACGCTCCGAGATCTTCGTCGCCCGCAGATAAAAAACGATTCCGACCGCGGTCACCAACACGTACACTACGGCAAAGGTGCTGGCCAGGCCGAAGTCGGTGGGGATTTTGTGCGTCGCGAGATAGACCTCGGTGGCGAAAACGAGAATGCCCGAGGGCACGCCGATAAGCGCCGGCACTTCGAAGTTCTCGATCGCGCGCACGAAGCTGATCATCCACACGGCGAGAATCGCCGGCAGAAGAATTCTGAGAGTGATGCTAAAGGTCGTGCGCACGATGCCGGTGCCGGAAATCACCGCGGCCTCTTCCAGCGCCGGGTCCATCGAACGGAAAGACGCGCTCAGCAAAAGGAAAGCGAGCGGGATCTGATCGGTGCCGAGCACCCAGATCATTCCTCCCATGTGGTAAATTTCCAGCGGCGTCTCCAAGCCCAGCAAATTCCGCGCGGCGAGATTGATGAGGCCGGAGCGGCGGCTGAACAGCATGATCCAACCGATCGTCATCAGCAGGCCGGGAACGATCAGCGGCACGAGAATGGCGCCATAGACGGCCTTTTTGAGCGGCATGTTGGTCCGCTCGGTCACCCAGGCGAGATAAACCCCGCCGCTAAAAGCCAGCAGGCTCGTTCCCAACCCGAACAGCAGTGAATTTTTGATCGAGCCGATCATTTCCGGGCGCTCAAATAGCGCGGTATAGTGGTCGAGCGTGAAGTGGCCCGCGACTCCCGGCGGGCCGCTCTTGAAGCTGCCGTAAATCAGCATGACCAACGGCACGATCGTGAGATAGGCGATCACGAGCGCGGCCAACAAAAAAACGAAATCGCCGGCCTGCAAGCGGATTTTATTGAACGGTTTCATTTAGGCTGCGATTCGGTTTTTGCCAGAGACAGAAAACGCGGCGGAATCTCGGCCGCGAGATAGAGCGGCCCGGAGGAGTAAAAGCGTATTCCGCTCGCATGCGCCGCGCCGGCATCGACGACGATGGCGGCGGCATTGGGATCGCGCCGTTGCCCGACGGCGATCGCTTCTTCCAGCGACGCGCTGAGATGCACGTACGCGCGGCCGCGCGGTTTGAGCCCTTCGCGGAGAATCGTCGCCGCCAAATCGCGCGCCGCGCCGTGATAGAGGCGGGCCGGCGGCGCGACCGCCGCGCCTTCGAGATCGACCGGAAACGAGTGGCCATACGTGGCGCGCACCTTGTCGTCGCGCATCTCGAAGCGCTGCTTGTCGGAGCCGACAAGAACGCTCAGAATCTCTTCTTCCGTTGCATCGGGGAAGCGCGCTTGGACGAGAACTTTCAACTCGTTCCGGGAAACAAAACCCTGCCGGTCGAAAACGAGCGGAAACTCACTCGGTCGATGGCGCAAGAGAAAAGTCAAAAAACGCGACAGGCGTTCGAGCGGAACCATAAAGTACGCTGAGAATTTATATCCCTTTTTTCTCTCCGGCGATCAATTGATAGACGTGATACGCGATGCCGGTCGCCTCATAGCCGTCGAGACCGTTGGCCTGCGCGATGCCGAACATCTGACTGGCGAGCGCGGTGAACGGCATCGGCACTTGCATCTCTCTAGCCATGTCCAAGCCGAAGCCGACGTCCTTCGGCATCCACGATTTGCGCGGCTTGAATTTACCGCTCACGAGAGCCTGCGACATCCGCTCGATCCCTTCCGAATGGCTCTGCGAATTGCGTAGAACGGAATGAAAGGTCTCCTGAGACACGCCCCCCTTTTTGAGCCAGGTGGCGATCTCCACCAGACCCATGTGCTGAATCGCGGCAAACATCGCCATGGCGTTTTTCACCAGCTTGGCATTTCCCAGCTCGCCGACGTGCATGACGTTTTTACCCATCGGCTGGAGGGTCGAGAGATGCCGGTCGAATAAATCTTTGGGTCCGGAGAGCCAGAGCGAGAGCGTGCCGGCGGCGGCCTGCTCCTCGACTCCGCCGGCCGAGCCGTCGAGGATTTTCCACCCTTTTTTTTCCAATCCGGCGTTGACGTCCAAAATCGTCTTTTTGTCGATGCTGCTGAAATCGATCCAGACTTTCGCGCCAGTCGCCGCTTCGTGCAAGCCGCCCTTGCCGAGGCCGACTTCGGTAACGGCTTCGTTGTACGGAAGCATCGACAGCACCAACTCCGAAGCCTCGGCGACCGCCCGCGGCGATTCTTTGTACGCCGCTCCCTGGCTTTCCAAATTTCTTGTTACCTCGCGTCTAAGATCGTTGACGACGAGACGATGCCCCGCTTTGATTAGATTTGCGGCCATGCCGCCGCCCATGCCGCCCGTGCCGATAAAACCCAAATTTGCCATAACAACCTCCGCGCAAGTTAGTACGCTGAGTCTTATATCTCAAACCCGTCGACAAGTGTATACGATTCCGCAACCTGTCTCTCCGTACCCGCCCACTCGCGGCTGTGTAAGCGATGTCGGCTATTGTACACATTTGACAATCACTGTCGCTTTAGAGTATGAGTCCAGATTGAGTCAATAAATGCCTGATTCGCCGACAACTTTCCTAACCTAAAGCATCTGCGGTGAACTGGGGAGCACTCGTCATACTTGGGACGCTCAATGGCAAAGGTTCCTGATTACGTCCGGAATTTACTCGAGGAACGGAAAAATCGGCTCCAGCGGCTGCAGGACGAAGATCCCTATTCCCCGGAGAGAATTGCATTAAATTCACGCGTTCTCATTATCGAGGGAATTTCAGGATCTGGCAAAGATACGTTCCAGACGTACTTGAAAGAGAAACTCAAGGGCCGAGACGTGTACGACTATTCGGAAAGCGAGCTATTGCACTCCTGGAAGCACTTCCCGATTGGGAGCATTCTCAAATTACAAGTGGAGTTCATGAAGCTCTTCGTACATTACCTTAAAGACGTTACGAGTCGGCACGAGAACGCCGTGTTTGTCTTGAACCGATTCCATTTATCTACGTACGCGTCGATAACCGTTAGGCAGCCGGAACTTGAAAAAGACTACGATCGGATCATCGACGTCTTGAGAACCCTGCCTGTTCACGTCTTTATCTTGCATTTGGACGACAAAGAAATCGAGAAGAGAAGCCTGCATTCAGAAAGGCCTAGCGTGTGGCAAAAGCTTCAGCAGCAGATGATCCTGAAAGACGGCTTTCGAAACAGGTCGGAAAAATATATTTCGCAACAAAGATTGATCATCGAAGCGGCAAAGAAACAACAGATCCCCTATTCATTGATTAAGTTCGCCCATACGTCTCCACAAACCAGACCGACTGTTCCCGAGATAGCGCGGCCTGCCCGGGACCTATTTAGGAAGATATAGCTAGCGACTCTTGAGCGGATTCTAAAACCTTTGTTTCCTCGTCGCAAAGAAAGACGACGGAGATGCTAGTTACCGACAACTTTGTATTCGTGCATTTACCGCGGTGCGGCGGCACGTTCGTCTCCGAAGTTATCAGGAAGTTCTTTCCATCGGCTCACGAAATCGGCTACCATTTGCCCCTGGCCCTTTTACCCCCAGAGTTGTCCCATCTTCCTGTTCTCGGGACGGTTCGGAATCCTTGGGCATTTTATGTCTCGTGGTACCACCACCAGCAAACGAACAAGCGGCATGGGCCGCTAATCTCTTTTCTTACCGAAAACTGGAAGCTGGATTTTGTCGAGACGACGCGAAACGCATTGAATCTCGGCGTGATCGCAGCAGATAAACTCGAAGGCTTGATTCAAGTATTGCCCGATAAGTTCGACTACGAAAGAAGACACATCTCAAATCTTACGCAAGACGCCATGCGGCACATACGAGGCAGCGGAATCGGCCTCTACACCTTTAGGTTCAATGAATTGTTTGGAAAAGCCAACGACATGTACTTCTGCCGAGTCGAGTCTCTTCGCACCGACCTCATGGCCTTCTTCGAGAAGATCGGAGTTGCAAACGACGCCCTCCGCGGCTACGTGCTTGGCCTGGAGAAGCAGAACATTTCTGAGCATCTCCATTATTCGACCTATTATACACCGGAGCTCGCAGAGCTAGTTTCAATTCGCGACCGCCCATTGATCGAGAGATTCGGGTACACCTTCGATGACAAGCTGCGCAAAATAGACGCGGCGTAGCCGCTTGAGAGACCGACCCGACACCCGACCAGGAATGGGTTGGCCGTTCGCCCAAAGGTCGGTGTTTTAAAAAATAATTGGCGGCGCACCCATCTCACGCGTCTAAGACCAGAACTCCAGCGCTTCGTTAGGCATACAGGAACCGCGTCAAAAACTTTCTAATCCGGTCTACACCAATGCCCTCTTCCCGGCACGAGACGGTTTCCGTCTGTGCAGTTACACGGCTAATACAAAAAAACCGTTACCCCTCGTTTCCAGGGTTGTGTTATAGTTGTGCCGTTTTCGTTGATGACACATACTATTTCGCCAAATTGCCGCATCGGTTTTTCAATCCATTGCATGCGCGATCCGACCGCAGGGGAAATTGACGCAATGAAGGGGAAGTTCCTCGCATGGCTGACATGCGTTTTTATCATAGCCGGCTTCTGTTCAGCCGAGGCTCAGCAGACGACCAAGGCCATGCCCCGAATAGGGTTCATATCCTCCACGGGCGCTCCTGGAAGTTCCTTACCCTTGTTCGACGCATTCCGGCTGGGTTTGCGCGATCTCGGTTACGTGGATGGCAAAAACGTCTTGATCGAACGCCGCTATGCGGAGGGCAGGTTGGATCGGATGCCGGCGCTAGTGAATGAGCTTGTTCAACAGAAAGTCGACGTGATTGTAGCGGCGAATAATGTGGGGATTAAGGCCGCTAAAGAAGCAACCAAGACGATCCCCATTGTTATGATAAGCTCCGTCGACCCCGTTGCCGCTGGATACGTGGAGAGCTTCGCGCATCCAGGCGGGAATATTACCGGGCTTGCTTGGCTCAATCGCGATATCAGCGCGAAGCGTGTCGAGTTCCTTAAAGAACTGCTGCCGAAGATGTCGCGGGTCGGCGTTCTTTGGGATGCGGGCGGCCCGGGTCCGGCGATTGCTTTTAAAGAGTACACGGTGTCGGCGCAGGCTTTTAAATTGGATCTGCGCTCTTTTGAAGTACGCGGGCCGAATCCTGATTTGCCCGGAGCTTTTCAAGCTGCCAAAACGGCGCGGCCGGATGCGCTGATCGTGGTCCAGAATCCTCTGATGGGTCAGCACGCAAAACAGGTTTTCGAGCTAGCCACAAAAAATCGACTGCCGACCATGACCGAGGAAGGCCGATACGTAGAGGCGGGAGGCTTGATGTCCTACGGAGCGAACTTGGCCGTTTTATACCGGCGCGCCGCCGGGTACGTCGTCGAGATCCTGAATGGGGCTAAACCTGGCGATCTTCAGGTGAAGCTGCCGGAGCAGTTCGAGATTTTCATCAACCTGAAGACGGCGCGTCAAATAGGCCTGGTGATACCCCAGCACGTGCTGGTGCAGGCGGATAAGGTGATTAAGTAAGCTGGCGTGGTCCTGGATCTCCAAATGGCCAAGGCAAAAATGCCGAGTGCGAACGATTTCTTCACAAAGTTCGTAGCCATGAGGGATTGGAAAAAAAGAGTTCAAGTTCCTCTGCGCGGCAGCGGCATCCGCCGTCGCTTGCTCCTCTGGGGCCTCAGCCTTTTCGGGATTGCGCTGACCGTTGTTGTTGTCGTCGGTTATTTCTATACCGTGAGACAGATCGAGCGGAGCGCCGCAGACTTGCAGGCGGAGCTTGCGACGGTGACGGCGGATCGCATTCGCAACTTCGTTCGGCGCAAGATCGAGCGGTTTTCGGATGCGGCTGACGCCGCAAGTCTTTATCCATTGGGGAGCAAGGAACAACGATTACTCTTCGGTCTGCTGGTAAAAAACGATAACAGCTTTAGTGAAGCTGCGATCATCGACGCTCGGGGTATGGAGGTGGTAAAAGTATCCGACAGAAAAGTTTTTTTTCCTGCGGACCTTTCCGACCAAAGCAAATCGGAAAAGTTTACCGAAGCCATGAAGGGGACGGATTATATAAGTCGCGTCCACACTTCAGACAGGGCTCAACCCTACGTCACGATCGCGATTCCGCTTTGGGGCGCCGCTCAGAGCATTGTCGGCGTAGCGGCGGCAGAAGCCGATCTTTCGTTTCTGTGGGAAGTGATCGGGAAAATACAGTTCGGCACCGCAGGGAACGGATACCTGGTTGACGAGAACGGAAATTTAATCGCCCATAAAGATGCCGCGCTGGTATTGAAACAAACGAGCCTTCGACAAGTCTTTGGAGTCCAGAAATTTTTGCAGAATCCTTCGCGCGCAGATTCCGCTCCCGCTAAGGAGGGGCCGGGATTGTCAGGCCGGCGGGTATTGACCACTTATGCGCCCCTCCCGGAGCTTGGCTGGGCTATCGTACTGGAGGAGCCGGTCGATGCCGCGCTCGCCAGCGTGGAAATATTGAAGCGTTCTGCGTTGGTATTGCTGGCCGTGAGCCTGTTAGTCGGAGCCGCCGCAATTGCCTGGGTCAGCGGCGAAATAACCGGCCCGATCCGAGACCTGCACGAGGGAGCCAAGATTATTGGCCGCGGAAACCTCGATTATCGGGTCGATATCAAGACAGGAGATGAAATCGAGTGGCTGGCGGAAGAATTCAACAAGATGGCGGCCGAACTCAAGGTCTCTTATGCCACCCTGGAACAAAAAGTAAGGGATAAGACCTCCGAATTGGGAAACGCCAACCAGGAGCTCGAAGAACTCAACCGCAATTTGCTCAAGGCCAACAAAGCGAAAGATGAATTTCTGAGCGTGATGTCGCACGAGCTCAGGACGCCGCTGAACGTGGTCATGGGCTACACCGGCATGATGAAAGAAGGGCTTCTCGGGTCGGTCAATCCCGAGCAAAGCCGCGCGTTGGAAAAAGTAATCGCCCGCTCGAGCGACCTGTTGATTATGATCAGTCAGATACTCCAGGCGACCAGCATCGAGGCGGGAAAAGTGAAAGTGGAGAGGCAAGAGTTCGACTTGAATCACTTCTTGGAAGGTCTCAAGACGAATTATGAGCTGCCGATGAACAAGGCGGTCACCGTGGACTGGGAATATTCCGCGCAACCTCTGACGCTCAAGACCGATAGCGGCAAGTTAAAACACATTCTTCAAAACCTCATCAACAACGCGATCAAATTCACCGAGAAGGGCTACGTGCGCGTCGCCGCGCACCATCTGCCTCACGCGCAAAGGGTGCAATTCGAGGTGGCGGACACCGGCATCGGAATTCACAAGGAGATGCTGCCTTCGATTTTTGAAATCTTCCACCAAATCGACAGCTCCGAAACCCGATCCTACGGCGGCGTGGGCCTCGGCCTCTACATCGTGAAAAAATACACCGAACTTCTGGGCGGAACGATCGAGGCGCAAAGCGAGTTCGGCAAGGGAACGACGTTTACGTTGGAAATTCCCTGCTGATCGCTCGCGTCAACGGCGCATCTGAAGCGGCAAAATTTTCCCTCGCGCGCTGGCGAACGGCGCTTCGCGCCTGACTCTAAGCGTCCCCGCCCGCTCCCATGTCCGCGTCTGGAATTCGTGGTTCCAGGAGTGCCGCGCCAATTCCTTGTTCAGCCGGGCGAGCAGCTTCGCCTCGTCGATCGCGCCGATTTGCGGATGCGCCCGCAGTGTAAGCCGCGTTTGCCCGTTCTCGTCTTCCTCTTCGACGATCTGGTAGTCTCCCGGCCCGCCGCCGAATTCTACCGGCAGGGTCTTCTCGAAAAATTCGTACAGATCGCCGTAGAAATAGTTCATGCCTTCGCTGGTGAATTTTTCAAAACTCCGGATGTGATGGAGGTGGACGGTGAGACCGGCCTTCTCCAGAGCGCAGCCGCAGTCTCGCTGTTCCAGCGTGCCGTAATCCCCATTCTCCACGTTCAGAAGCAGCTTCGCCGATACCGGTTGCACGGTCGTGAAGAGAAAAGGCCGGACGGCGGAATTGTCGTCGAGCGGCTTCGGGTGAAGAATCGGCGCGAGCAAGTATTGCAGCACATGAATCTCGTCCGGAAAAACGGGATTGGCGCAGCCAAATCCGACGATGCCACCGTCGGCAAACGAATAGCGACTCGTCGTACCGGATCCGACGCGAGCGACAACCTCGTGTTTGGCCTCGGTGTAGGGCTCGCCGCTGACGATGAATTTTATTCCCTCCAACGATGCGCCCATGGCGTGCGCCGCGCGTGCGATTCTCACCGCGTTGCTGGCGGCCGTTTTTATACAACACGTCTTCCCTCCCGTCCGTCGACGCACCAGCCACCGGACGATCGGCTCCATCTCGCCCACGTCGACGAATCGCGGTCTGGGAAAGCCGGGGCCATACAGTTTTCCCATCCACACGATCAAATACGTCGTGAGAAAGTGTGACCAGGCTTCTAGCCGGCTTTGCGAGGGAATTTTACAGGCGAACCACCGTTCCGTCGCAATGCCCAGCTTGGCGTAGATCAAAAGATTATTGGTGCCCCCGCTTCCCGGAAGAATGGCGTCAAAGACCGCGTGAGGCGAATCCCACACCTCGTGGGCAGAGAAAAAAACTGCCGTGGCCCAGGCTTGAAAGGCGAGCCGGTCGAGCGAGGCGAGCGTGCGCACCGGCTGGTTTGTGGTTCCGCTCGTCTGCATGACAAATCCGGGCGAGAGGTCCCGACGTTCGAATTCCTTGCCGGAGGCGCGGAAGGTGTTCGCTCCGCGCACGATGTCTATTTTCCCCTTGAACTCGTCCGACGTGAGATAAACCCCCTCACGCGCGAGCCGCTCCAGAGTCGCCTCCAGTCCATCCGCAAGCACCTGGGCGCGAAGGTCGGAAAAATCGCAACCGGCGATCCGGAACAGCCGAAGATATAAACTGGATGGATTCGCGTAGATCAGCGTGCGGGCCGATTCCAGAAACGTCTCGCCGCGCCGCCGAACCGCGTTTTTGATTTCCTCTTCCGCTTGACGGACGGTTATTCTTTCGCGAAGAAAGACCGGCAAGGCCCTGGCAAGCCCATACATGCCCACGAGGCCGTTTTTGATCTTTGAAAGCGATTCTTGCAAGTTGCCCCTTTGCGCAGCCGACGAAGATCGCCGCTCCCTGCCGCTACTTCGATCTTTTTTGTATCTGGAGCGGAAGG
>JBGPTS010000074.1:0-16023 GCA_041490745.1 Binatia bacterium
ACTCAGGCTCGCGGTAAATGTTGGAACGATTTCCGAAGGAGGCGCGTAGAAAAGAGTAAAGGTCGGAACTACATGAGTTATAAAATCACTCTGATTTCCATTCTTCTTGTCGTTTGAAAAAAATATATTATCGTTGTATTCCTCTCCGACACCCAAAGAAAAACTGCTAGCAAACCCCGCCGTCGCCTCTCTGGCTGAAAGTAGACTGGAAGATAGAAAAACTACCCCCAGGAATCCGACAAAAATATTCAGACGACAAAATCTACGGAAGCAGCGCCGAGAATAACATTGGCTCCACTGAAGAGCCGACCTGCCTGAACTGACGCTTGAGGTTGCCAAAAGCGAACACGGCCTATAGAACACCCGGGAAAATTAACATGACTCAATACCCATTCGCAACCAAACCCGCCCCAGCCTTTTTCGGACATGGCTAGTTCAGCGATTCTCCATCGGAGACGAATCGGGAGCCAATGAGATCCACCGATTTGCCGTGGCGACTTCCCAGGCTTGATTGGCTCCTTCAAGGTCCTTTAACCCGCGAATTTCTACGCGATGCAGCACGAGAGCGTCGGTAACCTTTCGCGGAGTAATCGCCACTTCATATCCTTTAAGACGGACAACTCTACCGAAGTTCTCCGCCCCCTGAGAATTAAGAAATGAACCCAGTATGAGACGATAGGTCTCATCCGGTTGCCGGCGGAGCAAGGTCTCTCGCGTGAGCGGAGGAAGCGAGAGCTGTTGTCCGGCCAGAACCAAGTTCAGATCTTCGATGCTCCGATTAAACTCCTTAAGGATGTCTATAGCGAGGATGGTCCTGTCGGCTCCATAGACGTTTTTGGCAATTCCGCTGATGGTGCTTCCCCGCTGGATGACCACAGACCGGCTCCTCTGCTCGCCCGCAACTCCTGTTGTTTCCGCCGACGGCCGTGCCGATCCGGGGGGGGGCGATGACCTTTCCATTTGCCTCCGACCGTTCCCGTTCCCATTTGGCAATGGGAGCTCTTGGACCTGCCTTGCCGACGCCAGCGAGGTTCGGTCGGGTGTCAGAGACGTTCCGCCTTGAGATCCCGGGTTTGAATCAATTGACAGTCCCGGGCGAATAGCTGACTGGCCACTTCCCGGATCGAACTTACTGAGCACAAGATCTGAAAGCCAACCGTTCAGGTCTGGATGGTAGAGAGCCACCCCTCCAAATATAACCAGAAGAAGAACCATCACGGAGCTCCCAACCACGACGGGTTTGAAACGGCGGGCGCTGCGTGAAACGAGCTTTTCTTTCTTTACGTTGGCTCGATTTTCCGTATTACTTTTTGTGCCTTTCGCGACTGTCTTAGTCGTGGTCTCCTCATCTGCAACTCGATTCTCGGTATCCAGCCTGAGGTCGTTGGCCACCTCTCTGATCACATCAGCGGAGACCTTTTTGGCGGAAGTGGCGTATGCGATGAGCAGGGCGTTATCGCAAATGATGTTGATCACCCGAGGAATACCCTTTGAATAAGAGGCGACCTCTCGAATAGCATCTGCAGTAAAAAGATCCTCGCGTTCGTAACCGGCGACACGAAGGCGGTAGTTTATGAAGGGGGCCACTTCGCGATCTTTAAGACGGTCAAGTCGACAGTGGAGGGCAACGCGTTGTTTAACTTGGCGCAGTTGGGGGTGACTGAGCTTGACGTCCAGCTCGGATTGCCCAACAAGCACAATTTGTAAGAGCTTTTCGCTTGCCGTCTCCAGATTGGAAAGTAGCCGGAGATTTTCTAAGACATCATCCGTCAAGTGTTGCGCCTCGTCGACAAGCAGAACCACGGTTCCGCCTTTCTTGGATTGCGCAACCAGAAACTCGTTAAGCGCCTGTATTTTTTGAAGGCGCCCTCCGCTTTGGACTGGTAAACCTAGCTCGTCACAAGTAAAGCTAATAAGCTCTTCAAAAGTCAGCGTCGTGTTATAAAAAAAGACGAGGCGGACATTGCCCTCCGGGTTGCTCATCAGCCTCCTGAGAAGGGTTGTCTTACCAGTCCCGACCTCCCCAGTAAGTACGATAAAGCCTTTGCGCTCCCTAATCCCGTATAGGAGACTGGCATAAGCCTCCTGGTAAACAGGATTGGTGTAGAAGAACCGTGGATCAGGGGTTACGTTAAAGGGCTTCTCTTGAAAACCAAAGTACCCGTTGTACAAGTGATCTCCAGAAGTTCGCTAGAAGTTAGTTAAGCTAGAATGCCTTGGAAACCTGCTCGTCGATATAGGAAAATGATTCCGGCGCTGTCACGAGGATATAGCTCCGCCATGTAGGGCAACTTGCCCTACCTCCACAGTTAACGGTCGCGGACTAAATCTCCTCAGTTGCCAAGCTGCCGGAGATTTGCGTTTGCCATCTCGGGTGAATGCGCGACCCACCCGCTTTTCACAAACTGTATTGGCACCTCTACGTTGACTTGACGACTTAGCAGTTTCATAAGGATCTTTACACGCCACTTGGCATTTGGGGGTTCCTGGATAACTCCCATCAGTCCCCTGAAAGGACCGCCCGTTATTTCAACCTCTTGCCCGGTTTGCAAGTCGGAGCGCGCTGTGATGATACCTTCCGGGCTCGCCTGCTGCATTAGGAATGAAACAATCTTTTCGTCGAGGGGCGCTGGAAAACCATTGAAACTGACAAAGTGTTTAACGCCGGGTGACCAGAGCACATAGTAATACTCTTCAGGAATGCGGATGCGCGTAAACAAATAGTTGGGGAACAGGGGGACAATTCGCTTGTGCTTTCGGAAGGATTCGGGGAAAACAAGCCGAGGGAGAAAAACCTCTAACCCCTTGAGCCGCAGACAGGACTCGACGAACTCCTCTTTGTGGGGCTTGGAGTAAACGACATACCACTGTTTCGTCTCTAGGGTAAACACCAGAAGCAGAAGCCCAATCCACACCCGATTAACTGGAACACTGCGGCTCAGAGCAAGACCGCTGCCAAATGAAAAACAGCGATCGAGGAGTATCGTATCTATCTGAAAAATCAAGATTTCTACTAACTCGGGGCGTTTGCCTATTATTACCAACCGGTTATTGAAATCGGGTGGAAATGCCATAATCGCCCGAAAAGCCCTTAGTGGTTGAGAGATTATTAAATATATCATTAGGGCAAACATGCCCAATCGGGCGAAAATCGTGACGACCTTAGTATTTGGATAGGTAGATAAGTCACTCAGATGCGGAAACCCCATGAAATTATTCAAAACCATCCTCATAAAAACCAGCTGAGGACCCCTATACGGAGCAATGAGCACGTGCAACCGAGTGTTTTTTTAGAAGTGGAGACTCACAGAGGGCTGAATTCTCTGCAGAATGACTGGTTAACAAGGTGTCCAGAAATTGAGTGGCGCGTTGCAGTTATTACTTCTGATCGATCAAGCGGCGTTGAAGTCTAGCGCCGTCCATTTAGGCCTGTCAACCGCGATTCACGTATCCCGTTTTAAAACCGTTTTAAAATTTTTCGCCTTGAATGAGAGTCTATTTGCGTGATGTGCGGAATATGCGTAATGTGAGGTGGAGCGGAAAGGCAATAAAAACGGGGAGTTATCGTAACCCCCCGTTTTTTCAACCCCTCGCAGTTCTCAGACGCGATTTATTTTAAGTCTGGTGTGTCTACCAATTCCACCATCCGGGCGGCGGGGAGCGAGGCGGAAGGCGTGAGACCCGAAGCCGAATCCCGCCATGAAAAATTAGATTACACAACTGCGGATGGAAATGAAAACAGCGGCTGGGAAGCCAGCCGCTGTTGAGAAACAAGGCGCCCTCGGCGAGTTACACGAATAAGGGGGCAAGAACGAGCGTGATCGTGCTCAACATCTTAATCAACACGTGCAGGCTCGGGCCGGCGGTGTCTTTGAAAGGATCGCCGACGGTGTCACCGACCACCGCCGCTTTATGAGGATCGGATCCCTTGCCACCGTACTGCCCCATCTCGATGAACTTCTTGGCATTGTCCCAGGCACCGCCGCTGTTGTTCAAAAACGTCGCCATGAGAATCCCGGTAATGGTGCCGACCATCAGAAAAGCCGCCACTGTTTCTGCGCCAAGACCAAAGAGGAAGCGAAAGATCACGCCGACGGCGATCGGCATGCCGACGGCGAGAATTCCCGGCGCGACCATTTCCTTTAACGCGCCAACGGTGACGATATCGACGCACCGGCCGTAATCCGGCTTGGACGTTCCCTTGAGAATGCCCGGGTTCTCTTTGAACTGCCGGCGCACTTCGTTGATCACATAGTAAGCCGCTTTGCCGACGGCGCGAATCGCGAGCCCGGAGAAGAGAAAGACCAGCATCGCCCCGAGAAGCCCGCCGACGAAGACTTCGGGCTTGGCGATGTTGACCGACTCCAATTTTGCGCCGTAGTGCGCGACCTCATCGAGATAGGCGGAGAAAAGAAGAAAGGCGGCGAGAGCCGCCGAGCCGATCGCATATCCCTTGGTGAGCGCCTTGGTCGTGTTGCCGACTGCGTCAAGCCGATCGGTCTTCCGGCGCACTTCTTCCGGCTGTTGGCTCATCTCGACGATCCCGCCCGCGTTGTCGGTGATCGGACCGAAGGTATCCATTGCCAGGATATACGCTGCCGTGCCGAGCATGCCCATCGTGGCGACCGCAGTGCCGAACAGACCTGCGTGCGGCACGCCGCTCGCGTTGCCCAAATAGAAGGACGCGATGATAGCGATGGATATGACGACCACCGGAATCGCCGTGCACTCGAGGCCGACCGCGATGCCAGTGATGATGTTGGTCGCCGGCCCGGTCTGCGACGCCTCTGCGATAGATTTCACCGGGCGATATTTGTATTCCGTGTAGTACTGCGTAATGTAAACGAAGGCCTGGGCCATGGCGATGCCGATTATGCCGCAGAGAAAAAAGTAGAACCACGCGGAGGCGGCTTCGGGATGAGCTGCGGTATCGACCGCGAGGAGCCAACGGGTGGAGACCAAAAATCCCACGACGGCGAGGATGCTCGTCACATAGTAGCCGCGGTTGAGCGCGTCCATCGGATCGCCCTTCTCTTCCGTCTTGACGACCATGATGCCGACGATCGAGGCGATCAAGCCGAGCGCGCGCGCGATCAGCGGGAAGAGAATGCCCTTCAAGCCGAAATACGGAAACAGCCCAACGCCCAAGATCATCGCGCCGATATTTTCCGCCGCGGTGGACTCGAAGAGGTCGGCGCCGCGGCCCGCGCAATCGCCGACGTTGTCGCCGACGAGATCGGCGATGACCGCCGGATTGCGCGGGTCGTCTTCCGGAATACCGGCTTCTACTTTGCCCACCAGGTCCGCTCCGACGTCCGCCGCCTTCGTATAGATGCCGCCGCCGAGCTGGGCGAAGAGCGCAACAAACGAAGCGCCGAAGCCGTAGCCGACGATCGTGAACGGGATTTTTTGCGGGTCGTGGCCCATCCATTGGAGCAGCGCATACAACCCGCCGACGCCGAGCAGGCTCATGGCGACGACGAACAGTCCCGAAACCGCGCCGCCGCGCAGCGCGATGCGCAGGCCGTCATTCAAGCTCGTTCTGACGGCCGAGGCGGTGCGGATGTTGGCCCGGATGGAAACCCACATGCCGATATAACCGGCGATCACCGAACACAGCGCGCCGAGCACGAAGGCGAGCGTCGTCCAAAAAGCCAGTTGGAGGCGCGGAACGGGGTCAGCCGCATTCTCGGGCCGCACAAAGCCGTAGAGAACGAAGATCAGCGCCGCCAAGACAACGGCGAGCGATATGATCGTCTTGTTCTGCCGCCTCAAGAAGGCCTCGGCGCCTTCCTTGATGGCGTTGGAAATCTCCTGCATCGCCTGCGTCCCGGTGTCGCACCGCAGCACGAACCGCGCCAGATAGACGGCGAACAGCAACGAGCTGAAACTGATGGCAATTACGAATAAGATCATCGACGAATCCTTTCTTCTTCAGGTTGTTTCATCCCGTGGCTCTTTGCGCCAAATATAGGCGACCCCGATGCTCAAGACGTAGAGAATTAACATGGGCGCCGCCAGCAGAGTCTGATTGATAACGTCGGGCGTCGGGGTCAAGATCGCGGCGGCGATAAAGATCAGCACGATCGCGTAACGAAACGATCTCCACATGAGCCGGTAATTGAGGATCCCCATGCGCACCAGGAAAAACGTAAACACCGGCAGCTCGAACGTGACCCCAAACGCCAATACCATACGGAAAAAAAAACTGAAATACTCGCCGATTCGGATCTCCGGCGAAACCCCCAGCGACTGGTACTGCTCGACAAAATAAACGAACGCAACCGGCAGCACGATGCGATAACAAAAGTACGCGCCGCCAAGAAAAAACGCGCTGGCGCAAAAGACGAATGGCAGCACGAGTTTTTTTTCGTTGCCAAGCAGGCCGGGCGCGAGAAACCGCCAGATCTGGTGGAAAATTACCGGACAGGCGAGAAAGAGCCCGCCGACCAGGCCGACTTTCATCTCAATAAAAAAAGCCTCGGTGACTCCCGTCCCGATCAGGCTCTGCCCCGGCTGGAGGCTTCGCTCAAGCGGCGCCACCATGAACGCGAAGATTCGGTCCGACTCGAAGTACGCCACGCCGAAGCCAAGCGCGACGGCGCCGAGCGACTTGAGCAGCCGCCAACGGAGCTCTTCCAGGTGCTCCGTGAAGGTCATGTAAGCGCGCACCGCCATGTCGCCAGGGACCAAGTTTTGAAACTACAGTGTATTCCAGGCTGTTCAAAAAGGTCCCAGATACGAGGCGCGCGAGACAAGACGAGCGCAGGCGTACTCTCTTCGTACGCCGAGCGAGGATGTCGAAGCGCAACGAAGTAGGTGGGCCTTTTTCAACGGCCTGGGAGATTGCAAAAAAGGGGAAGGATTAAGTACCCTTCCCCTTTTCAGGTTGCCGAAACCAACTAAGACGAATTCAGCCTTACTTGGTTTTTTTCTCTGCCGGCTTTTCCGGAGCCATCGGCGCGCCAGTCGCACCCGTCGATTCGCTGCCGCCGGGGGCCATCGCACCGGTTCCGCCTTCAGGAGCCGCCGGCGCTGCTGGCGCTGGAGGCGGTGGCGGTGGCGGTTCTTCTTTCTTACCGCAACCGGCCAAAGCTAGAGTCAATGTAAAGAGGGCCACCATCGACCACGAAGTAATTTGTTTTCCCATTCTTTTCACCTCCTTTCCACAACTCAAGAGCCTGCTTACTTGCAAATTCTATTACATAACCGCCGAATACTTGCAAGAGGTTTCTCCGGCAACTATCGCGCGGCGTGACGCGATCGACCCACATTCCGACCGTCAATATAATTCTCCGGCGGCGCTTGTACCTCGTTTTCGCGATTCGGCTCCATCCTTAGTCTGCGGCCGGCGGCTTCGATGCCGGAATTCCCATGGCCGAAATCAACTTGATGAAAATAGCGGTAGGAAATGTTCTTTTCATTTGATTTTTCTCGGTGCTGTCCACCTTTCGTAAACCGGACGGCACTCACGCCCGTCCGGCAAAAAAGCGGGCGAAAAATTCACGCGGCTTCGGCCGACTAAACCGACAAAACTCACAGAAGCTGTTCATAACTTGTTGATAACCGATGAAGCGCGTGAGCCGGAAGGCTAAAAATAGCTAAGCGGAACGAATTGCCCAAATTCAAAGCGAATAAAATTTAATTATTTCATAGAGTTGAAATTTTTGTTCCAGGTGGTCGGGCAAGGATGGAGCCGCGGAAACCGCCCCGCCGACCGCGTTGCCACCGGCGGCGAAAAAAATCGCAACTTCGCGCCGTATCTCAAATAGTTTTGCGGATCTCGTCTCGTTGACTCCCCCGGAGGCAGATGATACAAGAAACGACATCATTTAGCGGAGGGGGTCTTCTTGGCTATTCATCCATCAGCAATCAAGCGCCACCGGCAGAGCTTAAAAAAGCGCTCCGTCAACAAAGACGTGAAGTCGCGGCTCAGAACTTTGATTAAAAAGGTGAGGCAGGCGATCGAAACCAAAGACGGGCAACAAATCTCCGCTCAAATCAGCGAAGTCAGCAGCGCGCTCGGCAAGGCCGTGAGCAAAGGCGTCATCAAGCGCAATACCGCCTCGCGCTGGCTGTCCCGCTTGTCGCGCTCGGCCGTCCGCAACGCGCAATAACTTCGTTCTTCTCTCAGAACATCTCAAGCAGCCGCGTGTGCAAATCATGCGCCGCCGATTCCAGCAAGCGGCCGCGGGCCTCTTGTTTCAACGTCTCGGTGAGTTGAATGTCGGTAAAATTCCGCACGTCATCTGCATTCAAGGTGCGGGAGCGAAAATCGGAAGAGGTGGTCACCACCGCGCCGCGCGATCCAGCGTAAAGATCAGAGAACCTCGCGCCCTGAGTCCGCCAAAGTATCTCGTCCGACGAGCGGCGGCGCAGGCTCATATCGACGATCAGCAGCATTTCGTATTGAAGCGCTTCATCGTGCTTATTCACTCCCACAACGCGGCTATCGAAGTTGCGCAGCACGCCGCTGAGAATCGCATCGGCGTCCTCCAGGCGGTCCACCATCTTGAGCTGCGCCTTGCGATGCAATTCGCTCTTGAGGGCCGCCGTAAATTCTCGCTCCAGGCCGACTTCCTTCGTCCGATTGACGAACATCTCGACGAATACGGTGCGCACGTCCTGGGGAAACCCTTCGCCTCTTCCCGTGAAACGATACCCGCAACTCGTCACCGCGAGCCCCAGAAGCGCGGCCAGTACCACCAGGCCATGTTGAATTTTGACCCGTTCGACCTTGCTCAAGGTCAATCCTGAGAATCTCGAAGGGTTGAATTTTGAATTTTGAATTCCGCCTGCGGCTCTCTGCCCGCTGCCTTTTGCCTTCATGTTTTCATCCCTTCAGCACAACGTTCACCAGACGGCGCGGGACCTGGACCACTCTCAGGATCTCCTTGCCCGCCAAAAACGCCTTCACTTTAGGATCGGCCAGCGCCGCATCTTCGATCGAATCGCCGCTGGAGTCTGCGGACACCGTTATTTTGCCGCGCACCTTGCCGTTCACCTGAACGACGATCAGCAACTTTTCCTGTTCGAGCGCCGCTTCGGAATAAGCCGGCCAAGGCACATTATCTAAAGCCGTCGCTTCATTCAACCCCTCCCACAGCTCGCTCGCGGCGTGCGGCACAAAGGGATAAAGCAGCACGATAATGGTTTCGAGCGCCTGCTTGATGACCGATCCATCAGGACCCGTCACGGCGCCGTTTTGCGCGGCGGTGAAAACCGCGTTGAAAAGCTCCATGACGGCGGCAATGGCCGTGTTGAAGTGAAAGCGCGTTTCGATATCTTCCGTGACTTTCTTGATGGTCCGGTGCGTCTGGCGATGGAGATTTCTGAGATTGCCGGAAAGCCCGTCGGAAGAAACCCGCGGGCCGGTCGAAATCAACGCTTCCCGGTTGTGGAACGTAAAGCGCCACAACCGGGTGAGAAACCGATACGCGCCTTCCACTCCTTGATCGTTCCAGTCGAGGTCCTTCTCGGGCGGGCCGGCGAAAAGCTCGAAGAGCCGTCCGGTGTCGGCGCCGTATTTTTCTCGGATGACATCGTCGGAGACGACATTGCCCTTCGACTTCGACATCTTGGCGCCGTCTTTCACCACCATGCCCTGCGACAGAAGCGCTTTGAAAGGCTCGTCGATTGTGACGATGCCGAGATCGCGCAGGACTTTGGCGTAAAACCGTGCGTAGAGGAGGTGCAGCACGGCGTGCTCGATGCCGCCGATATACTGATCCACCGGCATCCAGTAGTCCGCCGCCTTGCGCTCGACCATGCTCTTGTCGTAGCGAGGCGAGCAATAACGGAGAAAATACCAGGACGACTCGACGAACGTGTCCATGGTGTCGGTCTCGCGCCGCGCGCGTCCGCCGCAACGCGGGCACGAGGCGTTGGCAAAATCCGGATGGTCGGCCAGCGGCGAGCCGCCCTTGCCGCTGATCTCGACGTCGCGCGGCAACACGACGGGAAGATTCTCCTCTTTTTCGGGAACCATGCCGCACTTGTCGCAATAGAGGACGGGAATCGGCGCGCCCCAGTAGCGCTGGCGGCTGATGCCCCAGTCGCGCAGCCGATAGTTGATTTTCGCTTCGCCCAACCCACGCTCCGCGAGCCAGTCGATCGCGCGCCGCTTAGCGTCGGCGACCGTGAGGCCGTTGAGAAAGCCGGAATTGATCTTGACGCCGTCGCCGGCGTACGCCTCGCCACTCCAGCCCCCGGGGCGGCTCACGGTCTCGATAATGTCGAGGCCCTGTTTTTTTGCGAAGTCCCAGTCGCGCTGGTCTTCCCCGGGCACCGCCATGATCGCGCCGGTGCCGTAGATCATGAGAACGTAGTCGGCGATGAACAGCGGTATCTCGGCCCCGTTGAACGGATTGGTCACGCGCGCGGAGAGCCTTAAGCCGCGCTTGGGGCGATCTTCGGCCGTTCGCTCCTGTTCGGTTTGCTTGAGCGTTTCGGCGCGAAAGCGTTCGACTTCCGCCCGTTGGCCGGGATCGCTCACGAGTTGGTCAACCAGCGGATGTTCGGGCGCCAGCACAGCGTAGGTCATGCCGAACACGGTGTCCGGCCGCGTCGTAAAAACGCGAACCTTAAGGTCCGGCCGGCCGACAACGGGGAGATCGAACTCGGCGCCCTCGCTGCGGCCGATCCAGTTTTTTTGCATCGTGATGACGCGCTCGGGCCAACCGGTCAGCCGATCGCACCACTCCAGCAACTCGTCTGCGTAAGCGGTAATCTTGAAAAACCAACCGTCGATGTCGCGCTTGGCGACCTCGGACTCGCAGCGCCAGCAGCGGCCGCCCTCGACCTGTTCGTTCGCCAGCACCGTCCGGCACGACGGGCACCAGTTCACGGTCGCGCGCTTGCGATAGGCGAGACCGCGCTCGAGCATGCGGATGAAGATCAGTTGCTCCCAGCGATAGTATTCCGGCTCGCACGTCGCGATCTCGCGGTCCCAGTCGTAGGAGATGCCCATCTTCTTGAGCTGGTCGCGCATGTAGGCGATGTTCTCCATCGTCCACTTCGCGGGGTGGACGCCGCGGTCGATGGCGGCATTTTCCGCCGGCAGCCCAAAGGCGTCCCAGCCCATCGGATGCAGCACGTTGTAGCCTCTCATGCGCTTGAACCGGGCGATCACGTCGCCGATCGCATAGACGCGCACGTGGCCCATGTGAATCCGGCCCGACGGATAAGGGAACATTTCCAGGACGTAGTATTTCGGGCGGGAGGAGTCTTCGACGGCGCGGAAGCTTTTTTTCTCTTCCCAGATCCGTTGCCACTTCTCCTCGACCTGTTGAGGATAATATTTATCTTCCATGAGCGATTTACTTGGCGCCGCCGGCGCTCGCCACTTTGTCTAAAACCCCGTTGATAAAGGTCGATGAATCGTCCGAGCCGTAGCGCTTGCCGATCTCGATCGCCTCGTCGAGGCTCACGTTCGTCGGTATATCGGGGCAGAATAGCAGCTCAAACGTCGCCAGGCGCAGGATGACGAGATCCACTTTGGCCATGCGACTGAGCTTCCAGTTCTCCGCCGAAGCCTCGATCGCGCGATCGATTTCCGAGCGATGCTCGATCACGCCCGCGATCAGCCGCCGGGCGAAGTCCTTCGCCTGCGCGCCTCCCTCGAAGTGGCTCAAAAACAAATCCAGCGCCCTGGCCGACACATCGCCCGTGACTTCCGTCTGATAGAGCGCTTGGAGTGCCAGCTCGCGTCCTTTCCGTCGAGGTCCCATAGTTGAATAGGCAATAGGCATCAGGCACTAGGCAATAGACCCCGCCCCAGTCCACTGTTGCCTGTTGCCTAATATCTGTTGCCTGTTTTTAAGCGAGTATCCGATTCAGGCTGGCCATCTCGATGGCCGTGAGCGCCGCCTCGAATCCTTTGTTCTCGTGTTTGACGCCCGCGCGCTCCATCGCCTGTTCGACGTTGTTGGTCGTGAGAACGCCGAACGAAACCGGCAGGCGGTGCTCCATGATGACGGCGCCGAGTCCGTGGGTCACCGCTTTCGCGATGTACTCGAAGTGGGGCGTATCGCCGCGAATAATGGCACCGAGGCAGACGATGGCGTCGTGCTTGCCGCCGGCGGCGAGATTTTTCGCCGCGAGCGGGATCTCGAAGGCGCCGGGCACGCGAACGACGTCGATGTCCCGCTCTTCCGCTCCGTGTGTTTTCAAGGCGTCGAGCGCGCCTTCCAACAACCGCTCGGTCACGGAGCCGTTGAAGCGGCTCACCACGATGCCGAATTTCATGCCCCGCGCGTTGAGCTCGCCCTCGATCATTTTTACCATGAGCGGCGCCCGGGGCTAGTTTCCCGGTTTGGCCTCCAGCTTGGAGAACAGGTGGCCGAGCTTCTGCTGCTTGGTGCGGAGATATTCTATATTGGAAGCGTGCGGCGGGACTTCGAGCGGCGCCCGCTCGACGACCGTGAGGCCGTAGCCTTCGAGGCCGATGATCTTGCGCGGGTTGTTCGTCAGCAGGCGAATTTTTTGCACGCCCAGGTCGCGCAAGATCTGCGCCCCGATGCCGTAATCTCGTAAATCTTCCTTGAAGCCCAATTCAAGGTTGGCCTGGACGGTATCCATCCCCTGGTCCTGGAGCGCATAGGCCCTGATCTTGTTGGTAAGCCCGATGCCTCTGCCTTCCTGATGCATATAGACCAACACGCCCTTGCCTTCCTGGTCGATCATTCTGAGCGACTGGCGAATCTGGTCGCCGCAGTCGCAGCGCTCCGAGCCGAACACGTCCCCGGTCAAGCATTCGGAGTGCATGCGCACGAGCACGGTGTCGCCTTTGCGGATCTCGTTTTTCACCAGCGCGATGTGCTCGTAAGAGTCGGCGGTGTTGGTGTAAACGATCGCTCTGTACGTTCCGCCATGAATCGTCGGGAAATCCGCTTCGGCGACCCGCTTCACCAAGCATTCGCTGCGGAGGCGATAGGCGATGAGATCGGCGATCGACACGAGCTTGAGATGGTGTCGCGCCGCGAAGCTTTCCAAGTCAGGCAGCAGCGCCACCGATCCGTCGTCTTGCAAGATCTGGCAAATAACGCCGGCGGGCGCGAGGCCGGCGACGCGCGCGAGATCGACCGCGGCCTCGATGCGCGCGGAGCGCACCAGCACGCCGCCCATCCGCGCCTGGACGGGGAAGACATAACCCGGGACCGCAAGATCACTACGCCGGGTCTCCGGAGCGACCGCCGCCCGGATCGTGCGCGCGCGGCTGATGGCGGAAGCGGCCGAGCTGGCGTCGGCGCGGAGCGAAATCGACGCGCCGAGCGATCCCACGACTTTGGAGCTGCTCTCCTGCACCATGAGCGGAACGCCGAGCTGCTTCATGCGTTCTTCGGTGAGGCCCACGCAGATAAGACCGCGGCCGTAAACCATCATGAAGTTGACCGCTTCCGACGTGATGTTCTCGGCCGCCGCGCAAAGAAATCCTTCGCTGTCGGCGCTGTCGTCGTCCACCAGGATCGCCAGCCGGCCGGCGCGGATTTCCGCTAAAACTTCTTCGACGCTCGATACGCTCATGATTTTAAGTGGAGCAAACGCTGGACGTATTTTCCAATCAAATCGGTTTCGATGTTGACATTATCACCAACCCTACAGTGGCGCAAATTAGTGTGTTTTAAGGTAAATGGAATCGCCGCGACGGAAAAAAGTCGCTCGCCGCAATCGTTGACGGTGAGGCTCACGCCGTTGACGGCGACCGAGCCTTTGGCGACGAGCTGGCCGCCGAGCGGCGCGGGCAGGCGAAAGGTAAAGAAGGTGAATTCCCCCTGCTGGCGAATTTTTGCCGCCACGCCGACGCCATCGACGTGGCCGGTGACGAGATGGCCGCCGAGCCGGTCGTTCAGCTTCAGCGGCCGCTCGAGATTGACCGGATCGCCGCTGCCGAGCGCGCCCAAGTTGGTCCGCCGCATGGTTTCCGGAGAGACGTCTACGGTAAATCGGCGCCCCGCTTTGCCGGTGATCGTAAGACAGGCGCCGTTGACCGCGATGGAGGCGCCGAGCTTCATCGCGCCGACCGGGAGCGTGCTCTCGAGCGTCAACACGCCGGCGCCGGCGCGCTTCTGCCAGCCGCGCACTTCGCCCACGTCTTCGATGATTCCGGTGAACATCTCAGTCGTCCTAATGCCTATTGCCTAATGCCTGCTGCCTTCTTCAAAGATACCCCGTGACGAGCAGATCGTCGCCGATTTTTTCTACGCTGAGATTTTTGAGCTGCCTGCTCTGTCCCATCTTTCTCACCCCAAGCGGCGCGATCATGGAGAGGCCGTCCGCGCCGACGATCTTGGGAGCATAAAAGAAACACATTTTATCGACAACCCTCTCGGCCAGCGCGCGCGCGGCGGTGATTGCACCGCCTTCGATCATGACGCTCATCATTCCCCTCGCGGCGATTTTTTTTAGCACCGGCGCGAGCGGGATTCCGCCGCGGCGCAACGGCAAGCGCCAGACTTCGGCACCGCACTTCTCGATCGCCTTGATTTTTTTTGCCGAAGCGAGCGGGCCGGAGACAATAACGGTCTTGCCGCGCTCATGTAGCAAGCGCGCCGCGAGAGGAATCCTGAGCCGGCGGTCCAGAACGATCCGAACCGGATCACGCCCGCCGGGAATTCTACAGGTAAGCTCGGGATTATCCGCGAGCACGGTCCCGACTCCGACCAGGATCGCGTCCACTCGATTGCGCATCTCGTGCACGCGCCGGCGCGCCGCCGGCCCGGTGATCCAGCGGGAATGGCCGGTGGAAGCGGCGATCTTACCATCGAGCGACGCGGCGATTTTCAGAATAACGAAGGGCAGACGGCGGGTAATATATTTATCAAACGCCTCATTCAGCCGGCGGCATTCCTCTTTCAGAACGCCGACGCGGACTTGGATTCCTGCCCGGCTGAGCTTGCGAATCCCTCCGCCGGACACCAGCGGATTGGGGTCCGCCGTCCCGACGACAACCCGCTTGATGCCGGCGCGGATGAGCGCGGGAGCGCACGGCGGCGTGCGGCCGTAGTGGCTGCACGGTTCGAGATTGATATAGAGCGTCGCGCCGCGGGCTTTGCCGCCCGCGCGCCTGAGCGCGGCGATCTCGGCGTGATCGCCGCCGGCTCTGCGGTGAAAACCCGCGCCGATGATTTTCCCGCCGCGCGCGAGGACGGCGCCGACCAGCGGATTGGGGCTGGTCCGCCCGGCGCCTTTCCCGGCGAGAGCGAGCGCCATGCGCATATATCGCTTGTCGGTTTCATCGCTCATGAAGACGAACGAGTCTCCTGCCCCTTTTTCGCCGGCTTGGGCGAATGGCCTTTGCGCTCTTTCAGCAGCTCCTCGAGCTCGACCATGAATTCGTTGATGTCCTTGAACGAGCGATATACCGACGCAAAGCGGACGTAAGCCACCTGGTCGATATCGTGCAGCTCTTTCATCGTCGCTTCGCCAATCACCGAGCTCGGCACTTCTTTCTCGCCGCGCTCCTGCAAGCCGCGCTCGATGCGGTCGGCGACCGCTTCGATCGTGTCGATGCTGACCGGCCGCTTTTCGCACGCGCGCTTGAGGCCGTTGACGACTTTCAGCCGGTCGTAGCTCTCGCGGCGGCCGTCTTTCTTGACGACCAGCGGCATGGTCTCCTCGACGCGCTCGTAAGTCGTGAAGCGCCGCGAGCACTTTTCGCACGCGCGCCGGCGCCGGATCATGTTGGCGTCTTTACTGAGACGGGAATCGATGACGCGATTTTCGGTTTCGTGGCAGAAGGGACATTTCATAAAAATCAGGCTGTAGGCATCACGTATATTGTAGGGGCGCCCGGCCGGTCGCCCCTACTCACGCCGTCGTCTCTCAGTGGGTCATGCGCCGGTTCGGATATATCGGAAACTTCCCGCACAGCTCGCGCACGTCGTCGCCGACCGATTTGAGCGCGGCGTCGTTGCCGACGTTGTCCAGGGCGCGCGAGATGAATTCCGCGATCGTTTCCATCTCTTTTTCTTTCATACCGCGCGTCGTCACCGCGGGCGTGCCGATCCGAATGCCGCTGGTGAC
>JBGPTS010000075.1:0-15850 GCA_041490745.1 Binatia bacterium
CGAGGAAGCCGGCCGGCTGGACCTGCCGATCTGCGTCCATTCGGCCAACGGAAGCATGATCGTGCACGACTTCTTTGCCGATGACTCGGGCTTCTGCAAGTTCAAGCTGGCGGTGGTGGGCGCGTTTCACTCCCTGATTTTCGACGCCATCCCGCAAAGATTTCCCAAACTGAGGATCGGGATTATCGAAGTCGGCGCCCAGTGGCTTCCCTACGCCATTCATGATCTGGCGCGGCGCTACGCCCGAAAGGCGAAGCGTCTCGACGAGCATCTGCTTGAGGAAAACCGAATTTACATCGCTTGCCAGACCGATGACGATCTTTCGTATATTCTCGAATACGCCGGCGAGGACAATCTGGTCATCGGCTCCGACTACGGCCACGCGGACAATGCCAGCGAGCTGGCGGCCTTGAAGCGGCTCAAAGACCGCGGCGATGTGAAGCCGCGCGTCATCGACAAGATTTTGTGCTCAAATCCGGCGCGTCTCTACGGCCTGTCCCGGTGAATGGCGCTCGGATTGGCGCCCGCTCCAAAAAAAACTTGTCAGTTGTCCCGCGAGGGCGTAAAATCGTTTTTAAGTATTTGCCGGGGAGGTTTTTCTAAAATGACGAGACAGGGAAGACGTTCGGCCATCGGTTTTTTTGCCGCGCTGTTTTTTCTCCACGCGTTGGTCCTTGCCGACGCCGACGCGCAGTTGAACGGGCGCCGCAGGCAGGCGGTCGTCGAGGACAATCAAACTCCTTATGTCGCCGCGCTCTTGATGGAGCCCGGGACGGGACAGATCTTCTTCGAGCAGGATATCCATAAGCCGTGGCCGCCGGCCTCGCTCACGAAGATGATGCTCATGTTGATCGTGATGGAAAAAGTGAAGCAGGGCGCGCTTTCGCTCGCCGATCCGGTGGAGGTCTCCGCGCGCGCGAGCAAAATGGGCGGCTCGCAAGTCTATTTGAAGCAGGGAGAAAAGTTTTCGCTTGAAGAGATGATGAAAGCGATCGTCATTCACTCGGCCAACGACGCGTCCGAAGCGGTGGCCGAGAAGATCGCGGGCGATGCTGACGCGTTCGTCGTCTTGATGAACCAGCGCGCGCAGGAGTTGGGCTTGAAGGACACGAAATATTTCAATCCGCACGGTCTGCCGCCGGAAAAGAGCCAGCAGCCCGACGTGACCAGCGCGTACGATACGGCCATGCTCGCGCGCGAGCTGATCAAATATCCCGAGATTCTCAAATGGGCCTCGACGCCGAAAGACAGTTTCCGCGACGGCAAGTTCGTTCTGGAAAACACCAACCATCTCGTCGGCAGATTTCCCGGCGCGGACGGCCTCAAGACCGGCTCGTACCATGAAGCCGGCTTCAACCTCGCGGCGACCGCGCAGCGCGACGGCCTGAGGCTCATCGCCGTGACGCTCGGCTCGCCGACGAACAGAATTCGCTTCCGCGAGGGGGCGCGGCTTTTGACGATGGGGTTCAGCGAATACAAGATGGTAACGGTCTTGAAATCCGGCGAGGCGGTGACGCAGGAGAGCCGCATCAAGGGCGGCCAGATCAGATCGCTCCACGCGGTCGCCGGCGGCCCGGCGCAGATTCTCGTCAAGCGCTCGGAAGAGAAGGCGGTGAAGTCCACCGTTCAACTCAACAATTCCGTCTGGGCGCCGCTCAAAAAGGGCGACAAGGTCGGCGAGATCATTCTCACCCTGGGCGACAAGCCGATGGGGAGATTCAACTTGGTCTCTGATCAGAACATCGAGCCGTCGAATATCCTTTGGCGCCTGTGGGACAGAGTTTTTTAGGCAGGCCGGCCATAAAGGGCCATATACCATAGCCAGGCTGAACGCATCTCTCCGGTCCGATGCGATACGGCTGTTTACGTTCAACTGAAGAATACGCTTGCATCTCCGCGTCCCACGCATCGGACCTCCGAGATACATTCAGCCTGGCGTTACGATAGTTGCGCTCGGCGCGCTTCGCGTCAACGTACTAGAAGAGTACGCCTCCGCTCGCGGACCTTCGAGCGCCTTGCCTATGAACCTTTTTGACCGGCCTGGGAAAAATCTTTTCAATTAGTTAGAACCACGCTACGGTTTGTCTTACAGGCCCGTTACAGTCACCTGCGGCGGGCTTTTCTTTGCTTGACGGCCGTCCGGAATTTGCCTAGGTTCTTTGTGCCGATTCGTGAGCAGGGACATGCTGAACTTTCTGAGTCCGACCCATCCGTGGGGCTTCCACGTTCTCCGCCTGGTCGCCGAGGCGCAGCAGGGCGGCGGAGACCTTTTTGAGATCGGCCGCCTCTGTGAGCGCCTGGAGCCCGACGATCGCGAAAGCTGGGAGCGCGGCTGGCTCGAGCTGGCCCAGCGAACGGAAACGACGGCGCAGCAGGCTCTGGCGGCGGAACACAAAGAGAGCGCGAGAGACAAGTTTTTTCACGCGAACCAGTATTACCGGATGTCGGAAGTGCTTTTAACCGCGGCGGAGATGCCGAGGAAGACCCAACGGTTTCTCAAAGCGCAGGAAAATTTCCGCGCCGCGGCGAGGCTCAGCTCGCCGCCGATCGAGGTGATGACCGTCCGTTCGGGCGGCGAAGAATACGACGGCTATTTCTGCCATCCGCTGAATCCCAAGCCCGGCGCGTGGCCGGCGGTCTTCTTCCTCGGCGGCGCGGACGCTTACGCGGAGGAGATCTATTTCGCCGCCAGGGCGATGCTCGCGCGCGGTTGGGCGGTGCTGCTCGTGGACACGCCGGGCCGGGGCTCGTCGCACTATGTCAAAAATATTCCGACGCGCCACGACTACGAAGTGCCGGCGCGCGCCTGTATCGACTATCTGGTCTCGCGCCGCGAGGTCGATGCGAATCGAATCGCCGTCGCCGGCATCAGCATGGCGGGTTACTACGCGCCGCGCGCCGCGGCGTTCGATCCGCGGGTGAAGGCGCTCGTCTGCTGGTCGGGTTGCTACAGCGTGCTCGACGATCTCTATCTCTTTTGCCCCCATCTTCAGCCGACGCTAAGGCGCATTCTCGGCGGCGTCACCGACGCCGAGGCGCGCGAACGGCTGAAACTTTTCACCATGGAAGGCGCGGCGCAAAAAATAAAATGCCCGACGCTGATCACGCACGGCGGCGCGGATCGCCTCATGAGCGTCGAGGGCGCGAAGCGATTGTTCGCGGCAATCGGCGCCGCCGACAAAACTTTGAAAATCTACGACGACCGCGCCGCCGGCGGCACGATCCATTGCAGCCACGACGATTGGGGCCGTAACCTGCCTTTCATGCTCGACTGGCTGGAGGAGCGGTTGTGATCGATAGAGACTTGCGGCAATGAAACGGAGGGAATGACGATGAAATGCGGCTCAACGCGCTTGCTGGCCCTTCTAACTTTTCTCTCTTTGTCTGCGCCGGCTTCGGCCCAGCTCTTCAAAGTCGCGGTTGGGTACAGCGGCATCAGCGCGGATCAGCTCGTGATGTGGGTGGCGAAAGACTTGGGCATTTTCGCCAAGAATAATCTCGACGTTCAGCTCATTTACTTTACCGGCGGAACGACTTCGGTCATGGCGATGGTCTCCGGCGACGCCCCGCTGGTTCAGGCCTCCGGCCCCGGCATTGTGAGCGCCGCGCTCGCCGGCGCCGACGCGGTCTATGTCGTGGGCGGGATCGTTACACTCGACTACTGGCTGATGACTTTACCGGAGATCAAAACTCCCGAACAGCTTCGAGGGGGTTCGGTCGCGATCGCGCGCTTCGGCGGCGCGGCCGACTTCGTCGCGCGCTTCGCGCTGGCGAGACTCGGTCTCAATCCGCTGAAGGACGTCACCATCCTTCAGACGGGCAGCACGCCGGAACGACTGGCGGCGATGGAGAGCCGCCGGGTGCAGGCCACCGTGCTGGTATCGCCGACGACCTTCATCGCGCAGAAGAAAGGCTACTACCTAATGGGCGATGTAGCCGCTCTGGGTTTGGCGTATCAGCATCAAGGGGGCGCGACGACCCGAAAATTCATTCGCGAGCATCCCGACGTCGTGAAAAATTTCGTTAAATCTTACATCGAAACCGTGCATCGCATGAAGACCGACCGGCAGGGCGGGATGAAAATATTGGCCAAGTACCTCCATCTCGACGATCAGGAGGTGATCGAAAAGACCTACGACGGCTCGATCGCCGAAAACAAGCTACCCGCCAAGCAGTACCCCACGCTGGAAGGGCTCAAGACGATCCTTGACCAGCTTGGCCAGAAAGATCCGAAGGCGCGCGCGGCGAAGCCGCAGGATTTTGTCGACGCGCGCTTCGTCGAGGAATTCGACAAGAACGGCTTTATCGACGACCTGTACGGACGAAAAAAACGCTAGGGATCGGGAGGGTGCATGGCTGAAAATCTAATTTACCAGCGCGACGGCGACGTCGACACGATCACGCTCAACCGGCCGGAGATCGGCAACCGCTTGAGCGACGCGGCGATCGCCGAGCTGGCGGAGATGATCGACGGCGCGGCGAAAGATTCGCGCCTCATCGTCGTCAGAGCGGCGGGCGAAGAATTTTGTCTCGGCCGCGAAGCGATGGGCAAGCGCGGTCCCGCCATCGAAGCCTACGATTTCCGCGCCAGGAGCGAGACGATCTTCAACTGCTATGACGCCTTCCGCCGAGCCAAGGCGCCGATCGTCGGCGTCGTGCAAGGCCGCGCCGCCGGCTTCGGCTGCGCGCTGGCGGCGCTGTGCGACATCACGCTCGCGAGCGAGAAGGCGCGCTTCCAGGTGCCGGAGATGTCGCACCACATCATGCCGACGATCGCGATGTCGGCGCTGATCGACCGCGTGCCGCGGAAAGCGCTCCTATATATGGTTTACTCGACCGAGGAGATCGACGCGCGCCAGGCGCTGTCGTTCGGTCTTGCCAGCAGCGTCGTGCCGCCGGAGAAACTGGAGGCCGCAGCGGCCGATTTAATTGACAAGCTGAAAACTTTTCCGCTGCCCGCTGTCATGGCGGTGAAAGAGTACGCGAAGTTCGCTTACGGGATGGAAACGGCGGCGGCGAACGATTTCGCCAAGAACCTGCACGCGACGATCAATAGCTCCTCCAAGATGTCGCCTTAGCGGGACGGCAAATCGTGATCGTGCTCGTGATTCGTGCTCGGGTCGGAAAAATACGAGCACGGACACGAAACTTCGGAGGACGGCTTCGAAGTGACACGAACACGAGTTACTTGACCGGTTCTGTACCGATCCATTTGCCGATATCGACCACGATTCCTTCCGGCCCCTGGTACTTCGCCTCGTAGTGCGCCGCGCTGCCGAGCTCGATCGTCGCGATCTTTTTCGCGCCGGCAGTTTCGAGCAGGCGCCCAGCCTCATCGTCGTTCTCGGCCGAGAAGCCGATGTGGTCGATACCCTGATTTTCGTTTGCAGCGCCCCGCAAAGGTAGAACTGTAATGTTGATCGAGCCGTCCGAAAGATCGATGGCGCGGTTGGTGCGCCGCTGCGTTATTTTCATTCCCAGCGCATCGACGAAAAAGTTCGCCATCGTTTCGACGTCGGCCGCGCGGTAGGCGATGTGACGGATTTTGCTCATGAGAATATCCCCCTTTAGATGTGATGGATTCTAGGGGCCGCGCTCTGAGCTGTCAAGGACAACGGGGTTGACGATCTTCGTCCGATTCGCATAGAGTTCGGCAGAAGGAGAAATACATGAAGCGCAGCAGCGAGCGGATTCTGACGACGCACGCCGGCAGCTTGCCGCTGCCGCCCGACCTGAAAGAAATGCTGGTGGCGAAAAATAACGGCCAGCCTTACGACAAGGAAGCGCTCGCCAAGCGCGTGAAGAGCGCTGTGGCCGAGGCGGTGAAAAAGCAGATCGACTGCGGCCTCGACGTCATCAACGACGGCGAGCTCGGCAAGCCCAATTTCTCGCGCTACGCGCGCGAGCGGCTCGCCGGTTTTGTCGAGCGGCCGGCAAAAGCCGACGAGCGACCTTCGACGATCTACGGCCGCGACTACAAAGAGTTCCCGGAATATTTTCAGAAACGATTGGCGACGATGCGCGGCGAGAACGTCTGGCGCGTGTTCTGCAACGGCCCGCTCAAATACATCGGCCACGATGCAGTGAAAACCGACATCGACACGTTCAAGGCGGCGCTCGCCGGAATGAAATATGAAGAGGCGTTTCTACCCGCGGTCGCGCCGGGCACGATGGAGCACTGGCTGAAAAACGATTACTACAAGAGCGACGAAGAGTATTTGTTCGCTCTCGCCGAGGCGATGGGAGAGGAATACAAAGCGATCGTCGATGCGGGCTTTCTCTTGCAGATCGACAATCCCGATCTCCCCGACGCGTGGCAGATCTACCCGGAGATGAGCGTGGCGGAGTATCGCAGGTACGCCGAGGTGCGCGTCAATGCGTTGAATCACGCGCTCCGAAACATTCCTCCCGAGCGCGTCCGCTTTCACACCTGTTGGGGCAGTTATCACGGACCGCACAAGTACGACATTCCGCTCCGCGACATCGTCGATCTCATTCTTAAAGTCCGCGCCAACACGTACTCGATCGAGGCGTCGAACGCACGGCACGATCATGAGTGGCGCGTGTGGCAGGAGGCGAAGCTGCCGGAAGGAAAAGTTCTCGTGCCCGGCGTCGTGGGCCACGCCACCGACATCGTCGAGCATCCGCAGTTGATCGCGGACCGCCTGCTGCGCTACGCCAAAATCGTCGGCCGCGAGAACGTCATGGGCGGGACCGACTGCGGCCTCGGCCCGCGCGTCGGCGACGCGAAAATCGCCTGGGCGAAGTTCGAGGCGATGGCCGAAGGCGCGCGCATCGCGACGAAGGAATTGTGGGGAAGGTAACTATGGCCGACGGCGCCAAGATCGTTGTTGACCGCGCCAGCAAGCTGTTCCTCGAAGGGACGGTCGTCGCCTTTCGCAACGTCGAGTTGAATGTCCGAACGAACGAGATCCTCTGCATCGTCGGTCCCTCCGGCTGCGGCAAAACGAGCCTGCTCCGTTGCATCGGCGGGCTGCTTGCGCCGAGCGCCGGAAAAGTTTTGATCGACGGCCAAGTCGTCGATTCGCCCCGGGCGGGCGTCGCGATCGTCTTCCAACATTTCGGATTATTGCCGTGGAAGACGGTAGTTGACAACGTCGGCTTTGGATTGAAGGTCGCCGGTATTTCCGGGCGACAGCTCGCCGAGCGAGTGGGACACTATATCGGCCTGGTCGGACTCGCCGGCTTCGAAAAGCATTATCCCTATCAGTTGAGCGGCGGCATGCAGCAGCGCGTCGGCCTGGCGCGCGCGCTGGCTGTCGATCCCGAGATTTTATTGATGGACGAGCCGTTTGCGTCGGTCGATGCGCAAACGCGCGAGGTCCTGCAGGAAGAGCTGCTCCATCTCCACGAGCGCGAGCGCAAGACAATGGTTTTTATCACCCACTCGATCGACGAGGCGCTGGTCCTGGGCGACCGAGTCGCGGTCATGGCGACGCGTCCGGGTCGGGTCAAGGAAATTTTGAATGTAGATTTTTCCCGGCCGCGCAATCCGGCGGCGGTCCGCGCCGATCGGCGCTACGCTGAAATGCGCAACCACATCTGGGAGGAACTGAGACCATCCGTCACGATGTAAGGATTTGAACGATGAACATCAGCAGGGTTGCAAACACGTCGGCTGGCGATTCGACGCTAACCGCGGATCATGACATCGCCCGCGAGCAAGAGGCGGCGCGCGAGCGCGCGCACGCGGCCGACCGGCGCGCGGCCGTCGTACGCGCCGCGATTCGAATCGTCTCGCTCGTCGTCGTTCTCGGCGGCTGGGAATATTTCGGCCGGCAGACCAATCCGATTCTTTTCACCTATCCGACGGCGGTGGCAAGCGCCGCGGTCAAGATGATCGCCAGCGGCGAGTTGTGGAAGTATTTGTCTCAAAGCCTCGTCGTTCTCTTCGCCGGACTCGGTCTCGCGGCGGTTTTTGGAATCGCGCTCGGCCTCGTCATGGCGCGCTTTCGGGTGATCGACATCGCGCTCGATACCTACATCACGGCGCTGTACTCGATTCCTTCGGTCGCGCTGGTGCCCGTGTTGGTGCTCTGGCTCGGCTTCGAGATGACCGCCAAGACCGCGGTGGTGTTTCTCTTCACGTTTTTTCCGATCGTGATCAACACCTATCAAGGCGTCAAGAACGTCGACGACCGGTTGATCGAAGTCGGCCGCGCCTTCCGCTGCCGCGAGCGGGATCTCTGGATTCACATCGTTCTGCCCGCGGCGGTGCCGTTCATCGTCGCGGGACTGAGACTCGCCATCGGCCGCGGCCTGATCGGTATGGTGCTGGCGGATCTGTACACCGCGATCACGGGTATCGGCTACCTGATCTCGCGCTACGCCAGCACGTACCGCACCGACGCGATGTTCGTGCCGATCGTGACACTGGGAATTTTGGGAATTACTTTGACCGGGATTTTGCGCTTCGTCGAGCGGCGCGTGGCGCCGTGGATGCATCAGCCGGGTCGGGAGTGATGAGACAAGGAGATTCAATATGATGACTCACGAAAATTTGCGTCGTGTTCGCGCTATCGCCAGGCGAATCGTGCTTGGCGCTTTGCCGGCATTGGCGATCTTCTCCCAGGCCGCTTTGGCCGCCGAGCCAGCCAAAGCGCCGTGCAAAGAGATGCGCAAGGTGAAGCTCGGCATCTCCGTCTCGCCGCCCAACGTAGTGCACACCCCGATCTACGTGGCGCGCGCGCTCGGAATTTTCGCGCGCCATTGTATCGACGCGGAGATCGTAGAGTTTGAAGGCGGCGCTTCGGCGGCCAATCTGGCCGCGGTGGTGCAGGGCCAGGCCATAGCCACGATCAATGCGACTGCCATCGCGCAGGGTCTCAAGGCGAAGCAATTCTGGGGCATGGCGCCGCGATTGCCGCAGGCTTACATGGTGAGCGAGGAGATCAAAACAGCGGCGGATTTGAAAGGGAAGCGGCTGAGCGCCACCGGCGGCGGCGTGGGCGGCCTCAACTGGGTGATGGGCCGCGAGGTATTGAAGACCGCCGGTCTCACGGTCGACGACGCCCAGTTCATCTCCGCGGCGACTGCGGGAAGGCTTCCCGGTCTTATCGCCGGGCAGGTCAACGGCGTGGCGCTCCATCCGGAAGATGTTTACCTGGCGCAGAAGGAAAAGCCGGGACTGCACGTGCTGGTGGATCTGGCCCAGCTGATGCCGAAATATTTCTTCAACGCTTACGGCGCGTCAGAGAGCATGCTCGCCAAGGACCGCGCTTTGGTGCTCGACGTGGCGATTTCGCTCATCGAGGCCAACCGAATGATCTATGCGCAGAAGGAGAAGGTCATTCCGATCATGATGGAAGCGACCAAGAAGCCGCAGGATGCGGTCAGTTTCGCTTACGACTATCTCGTTAAGAACTGCGTCTGGGCGGTGAACACGGGCTTCTCCAAAGAGCGGACCGAGTGGTCGATACAGAACGGCATCGACAACGGCGACATCCAGGCCGATAAGAAACCTACGTATGAGCAAGTCGTCGACGTCAAGCTCGGCGAGGAAGCGTTGAAAGCGGCGGGCGGAGCGACCAAGATCGGCGCTTGCGCGGATTAAATGCCGTGGCTCGTGATCGTGTCTCGTGCTCGTGAAAAAAAAGGAATGCGGACAGTCGAGTACCGAAGGCGGTGGGAGGCGAACACGAATCACGAACACGAGCACGAGTGAATCAGCAGGATGAATCAAAATAAGGAGATATCCTCATGCTAGCCAAACATCCCGATCCGACGGTGGACCACGTTCTGCAAACCTGGGCGCCGCGGATGATCGTGCAGGGAATCGATTACAACGATCTCCTCACGACGAGCGCGCGCATAGGAGCTTGGAAAGACTGGTGCCGCGAGTGGTCGGCGACCGCGGCCGGGCACGAAGAGTTTGCGCGCGAGAACGAAGCGAAGGGAAATCGCGAAAGCGCGACCGAGGCGTATCTGCTCGCGGCGATGGCTTATCATTTCGCCTGCAACAATTCTCCGGAGGATCAGGAGCAGTACACGGCGGCGCATCATAAAAGAGTCGCCTGCTACGCGAAGGCCGCGCCCTATCTCGATCCGCCGGCGGCTCGCCATGAAGTGGCGTTCGATCACTTTCGCATGGCCGCTTACCTCAGGGTTCCGCCGCGCGCCGACAAGCCGCCGGTCGTGGTGATCATCTCCGGCCTCGAATCGACCAAAGAGGAAGCGCGCACGATGGAAGACGTTTTTCTACGGCGGGGTCTGGCGACGTTTACTTTCGACGGTCCGGGTCAGGGCGAGAGCTGGTTTCAAGGAGGCATCGTCGTTGATTTTGAGCGCGCGACTTCCGCTGTAATCGATTATCTGGAAAAATTGCCGCAGATCGACGCCAAGCGGCTCGGCGTCTTCGGCCCCAGCATGGGCGGCTATCTCGGGCCGCGCTCCGCCGCTTGCGACGATCGCATCAAGGCCTGCACGCTCTCCGGCGGCATGTACGACCGCACGCGCTCGCTCAATCGCTTCGACGACCCGTTCGAGTTCGCGCGCATCGCGCACATCTGGAAGATCTACGACAAAAAACAGCTCGCCGACTTGCATCGGCGCTGTACGCTCGAAGGGCTGGCGCCGAAGATCCGCTGCCCGCTGTTGATCGTGCACGGCACCAAGGACTTCGTCCCGCTCGATCAGCCGAGACGGATCTACGCCGAGGCCTCGGGACCGAAGGATATGATCGTGCTCGAAGGCGGCAACCACGTCTGTAACAATATGCCGTTTCGCTATCGGCCGCTGATCGCCGACTTCCTCGCCAAGCACCTGGACGCGCGGGCGACCGCCGGAAAGTAGGCGGCGATCGGAGGATCATATGTCTATGACAAAGCTTGCGAAGGGATCTCCGTGCAGATGGCTCCTCGGGGCCGGGCTTACGGCTATCGTGCTCGTTTTTTCCGCTCCGTCGAGCGAGGCGGCGTCCGCGCCCTCCAGAGTCACTATTCACATCCCGTCGAAGAGCCTCTCGCTCATGCCTTTCTATTTCGGCCGGGATAAGGGCTTCTTTTCCAAAGACTTGATCGAGATGCAGCTTGTGACCATGGGGCCGCCGCTGGCCGTCGTCGCGCTCGTGGGCGGGGAGTTGGATTTTTCCACGACTCTGGGGGCGGCGACTTCCGCCATCATGCAGGGACTTCCGCTCCGGCGCATCTTCTACGTGCAGCACGAGCCGGCTCACGTTCTCATCGCCCAGCCCGAGATCAAGCGAGTGCAGGAGCTGACCGGCAAAGTCATCGCCGTGAATGCCGTCACCGACGCAACCGGCATGGCGGCAAGGATGATCCTGAGAGGGAACGGAGTCGATCTCTCGCGCGTGACGCTGCTCACGACGCAGGTTACGGATAACGCCTACAAGGCGCTGGTGGCCCGGAGCGTCGCCGCGACCATGATGACCCCGCCATACACGGAGGAGCTTGAAGCGAAAGGGTACAGCCGGCTGGCCGAAGCCAAGACCTACGCGCCGCTCAGTTTTATCGGCCTGGTAACTTCGACAGCCACCCTGGCGAAAAACTCCGCCAAGGCCGAAGCGCTGATCGCCGGCTTGCTCAAGACTCTCGCCTACCTGCACGACCCGGCCAATCGGACCGAAGTGGTTCAGTACGTCGCCGGCTTTCACAATATCGATCCGGCCCTCGCCGAAAAAGCTTTTGCGTCGATTCTGCCGACTTTCAGCAAAGACGGCACCAAGCCGCGGAAGGATGTGGAGAGGGAGATCGAGATCTATCGCGAGGCCCTCAAGATCGCCAAAACGTTTACGCCGGACGATCTCGAGGATATGAGCCTGCTCAAGAAAGCGCAGCTCCGCTGACGATGCAATTCGAGAAATTATTTCGCCGCCTGCTCGGCGTGTGCCTGCTGTTTTCCGCCCTCTCCCACGCTGCGCCCGCGGATGCTCAGGAGCGGCGGAAGATTAGAATCTCCAACGCCAATTTGAGCTTTACCGCGCTGCCGCTCCTCGCGGCGCGCGACTGGAAGCATTTCGCCGATCAGGGGCTCGAAGTCGAGATCATTTTGATGCGCTCGGCCGCGGCGGCCGCGGCGCTCGTCTCCGGCGATCTCGACTATCAGTCGGGCATCGGAACCGCGACGGTCGGCGCGAGTCTGAGCGGGCTCGAATCGCGCGCGGTCTGGTCTTCGACCAACCGGATCGCCTATTGGCTGATGGCGCGGCCGGAGTTCAAGAGCGTGCAGGAGTTAAAGCAGAAGCGGATCGGCGTGAGCGGTCTCGGCGGGACGAGTCACGTCGCGCTCATGTTCGCTCTGGAGAAACAAGGATTTCATTCGAAAGACTTTGTCATTTTGTCCGTGCCGCCGATGCAGCTCGTCTCGTCGCTCGAAGCGAAATTTCTCGACGCCGCGTCGCTCAACCCTCCCTTTATGTTCTTCGCCCAGCGGCAGGGCTTCCGCAAACTGCTCGATATCGGCGCGCTGGTCGAGGTGCCTTCCGGCGGCCTCACGACGATGATGAAGACGATCAGGACCCGGCCCGACGAGCTCAAGAAAATCATCCGGGCGCTCCAGCTCGCCAAGAAGGAGATGCTCAAGTCGCGGGAAAAAACTCTCGAGCTGATTGTCCGCGCGCTCAATATGGACCGCGAGACGGCCGCGGATACTTATGCGCTGGTGCAGACGAACTTCAACGACACGGGCATTCCGACGCCGGAAGGCATGAACAACATCGTCAAGATGATCCAGTCGCAGATCAAGTCGTCGAATAAAGCGGTTTCCTTTCTCGACGTCGCCGAACCCAGGTTCGCAATCGAAATCGCGAGGGAGCTGGGATACAAGGTGGAATAGGCGGCGTCGAAATGACGGTTCGATGCAAGTTCCGACTGATCTTCGTTTGTTGCGCGCTGCTCCTGTCGCATCCAAGCGTCTCCGCCGATGAGCTCAAGCGCATTTACTACGGAACGACGGCGTCGCCCGCTCATCTTCCCGTGTGGGTCGCCAAGGACGCCGGCCTTTTCGCGCGCCAGGGTCTCAACGTCGAGCCGGTGCAGGTGCGCGGCGGCTCGCTGATCGCGCTGGTGATCATCACCGGCGATTTGCCTTTCTCCGGCGTCGGCGCGGAATCGGTCGTCGCTGCGCGCGCGGCCGGCGGCGACGTGGCGCTGCTCGCCTGTCCGATCGACGCGGACCCGGTCTATCTCGTCGCGCGTCCGGAAATCAAAAGCCCCGCCGATCTCAAGGGCCAGGCGAGCGCCGTGACGCGCTACGGATCGAGCACGCATTTTTATCTCAGGGCGGCGCTGCAGCACCTGGGACTCGATCCGGAGCGGGACCTGACCATTCTCCAGTTGGGCGCCGGGCCGGAGATGGTCGCCGCGATGGAAAGCGGCCGCATCGCCGCCGCGGCGCTGACGACGCGCTACGCGCTGCCGTTTTTAGACCGGGGCTGGCCCGTGCTCGTCGATCTCAGCAAGACCGATCTCGTATATCCCGCGTCGTGTGTGACCAGCAGCCGCGCGTTCATCCGAGCGGAGCCGAAGCTCACGGAAGATTTTCTCCGCGCCTACGTCGCCGGCATTCATCTGATCAAGAAGGATCATCAGATCGCGGAAAAATCTTTTGCCAAATGGCTCAGAGAAAAAGATCCGGCGATCGCGCGCCGGTCGGTGGCGGCCTACGCGCCGCTGTTCAAGCGCGCGCCGATCGTGCCGGATAAAGGAATCGAAAACGTCGTGAAAGATTTGGCGCGCCGGCGGCCCGAGCTCAAGGAATATCTCGGCTGGCCGGAGCCGTTCCGCGAGAACGGCCCGCTGGAAAAAATTCTCCGGGAAAAGTAACTAAGCCGGTTTATTCACGTTGAAGCGCCCCCGGGCGCAATCCCTTCCGGTCGCGCGCAATGGTTCTCCAGCTCGAAGGCCGCCTACGCCGGCCCCCTATCGGCTCCTTACTCCCGATGATGTCGGAAGAAAATAGGATTCGTCTTGTCAAAATTGCGCTGCCGGCGAGTTTTTTGCTCGGCCTGGTTTTTGCCTTCAAGCTCTGGATCTCGTCCCGCTCCTATCCTTTGACGCCGGTCGTTCCCGCGTTTGCGCGGATTCCCTACCCGCTGGATTACCTCCTCGTCGCGGTTCTTGCGCTGCTCCTGATCGCCGTCGCCGTCTTACCCCGGCCGCGAGTCGCGCTCATCGCGCTTTTGATTTTGCTCTTCGCGCTCGCCCTCGGCGATCAAAGCCGCTGGTGGCCGTCGTTTTACGAATAGACGTTGATGTTTAGCGGCAACTATTAACCGCGCGGCGAATTACTCGCCGTAGAGCCGGTCGATGAAGCCCGAGTCGTCCAGCTCCCTCAGATAGTGCAAATCCCACAGCGCCAGCGGACTCAGCTCCTTCGCCTTGGGATCTTTCATGCAGCAAAGCTCGTAGGCGTTGGCGATGCCGCGATAGTCCGGATACGGTTTCGGCAGTAGCTTCGCCACGCTGTTGTACGTGGCGTTCGCTTCCGGGACGCGCCGGCGCAGACCGGCCAGGATGCGCTCGGTCTCTTGAGGATTGGATCTCGCGTAGTGGATGCCCAGAACGAGCGCGCGCACCAACCGCTCGGCCAAGCGGTCTTTGCGCCGCAAATTCGTGATCGTCGAAGTCAGCGTCGGTCCGTTGATCATCGGCAGGCGCCCGAGCTCCAGCACGTGCAGGCCCTCCTTTTCAAACTTATCCGCCGCGCCGGTGACCATCGTCGCGTCCGCACGGCCTTCCTTCACCGCGGCAATTTGTTTACTTCGGAATTCTTCCGACATGATGTCGGCGATCTCCACCCACTCGACGTCTTCGAGTCGGAGTCCTGCCCGCAAAACGTAGAGCATGTGATTGCCGCGAATATGATTATATCCGCCGCCTTTGTCCGTCACGGTCGTATCGGCCAGCCGTTTGCCTCTCAGATCGTTGATCGATCGTAGCGGTGTGTGCGAGACCAACTTGTCGTTGACGCTGTTCGACGGCGAAGCGAGCGAGACGATCGGCTTGCCTTTGGCGACGAGACCGTAAGGGCTGATGTGGTTGCCCGAGACAAAATCGACTTTGCCGTCGAAGAGCGCCGCTTCCGCGACACTCGAGCTGTCGCAATAATCGAAACTCGCTTTGATCCCCAATTGTTTCCAGATGCCCGCTCGCTCGATGACTTCCCAGATGGGCAAATGCGTGTGCGATCGATAGAAACCGTGAATCTCGACCGGCTGGTAATCCGACATCGCGTCTCCCTTCTTTTTCCTGTTGCCCCTTCGACTTTGCTCAGGGCATGCTATTTGTTTTTGGCCCGAATCTCGTTGATCAGCTTCGCCACCGGGTCCGGATCCTGGAAACCGGTGACGAAATACTTTTTCCCTTCTTCGCGGCGCGAGGGCGGAAGGACGTTGTCTTTCGGAATATCGACGCGCATCGAGTCGGACGGCTCGACGACTTTCTTGTTCATCACGTCCTGCCAGACGGTCTGTCCCTGGCGCGAGAGAAACCAGTTGATCAACAGCCTGGCCGCATTCGGATTCGCCGCGTGGTTGATCAGCGCGAGGCCGCTGTTGCCGCTGGTGCCGATCTCGCCGCTCGCCTCCTTGAGATAGGCGCGGTCGAATTCATCGACCGGAACGCCTTGCTTGCGCGCCGCGTCGGTGTCGGCGCAATCGAGACAGAGCACGAACTTGCCGGTGCCGAGCCAATCGGTCGCCTGGCGCCGTTCCTGGGAGACGACCATATCCATCTCGCTCCACAATCGCCGCACGAACTCCGGCCCGAGCTGCGGATTATAATAGTAGCGAACCATGTTCGGCGAGCCGGTGCCGGGCCTCTCGAACATCGCGATTTTTCCCTTCCACTTCGGATTCAACAGGTCCCAGTAG
>JBGPTS010000076.1:0-15848 GCA_041490745.1 Binatia bacterium
CGCGGCTTACGCTTTGATTGCGCTCAGCGCGCATCGCGCGCCGGGCCTCTGGCCCGCGCTGCTGGATTATCTCGTCCTCGTCCCGCGCGCGCTGCCGGGACTCGTCGTCGGCCTCGCTTTCTTCTGGCTGTTTTTATTCGTCAAGCCGATCGCGCCGCTGCGCGCGACGCTCGTGAGCCTGTGGATCGCTTACACCGTCGTCTGGCTCGCCTACGGCCTCAAGCTCATCACGGCGACGCTGATGCAGGTCATGCCGGACCTCGAAGACGCCGCGCGCGTGACCGGCGCCTCCGCGGGACGGGTGGCGCGCGACGTGACCCTGCCGCTCATCCGCTTCGGCCTGGTCGGCAGTTGGTTATTGATCTTCATGATGTTCGTGCGCGAATATTCGACCGGCGTTTATCTTCTCGGTCCCGGGACCGAAGTGATCGGCTCGCTGATCGTGTCGCTCTGGGGCACCGGCGCGCTCGATTTGATCTCGGCGCTTTCCGTCGTCGAAGTGGCGATGGTCGGTCTGGCGCTCGGTCTCGCGCTTCGTCTGGGAGTCAAACTCGATGCCTGAGCTCGTGGCGGAAAACGTTTATAAAAACCTGGGCGACGCGGAGATACTCCGCGGCGTTTCGCTGCATCTCGACCGTGGCGAAGTCCTCGCCGTTCTGGGACCTTCGGGAAGCGGCAAAACCACTCTGTTGCGAGCGATCGCCGGCCTCGAGCGGCCCGACGACGGCAAAATGACTCTCGGCGGAAAAATAATTTTCGACGCCGCCGCAGGACTCGAAGTCCCGGCCGAGCGCCGCGGCCTCGGCCTGGTTTTTCAGTCGTACGCCGTTTGGCCCCATCGCACCGTTTACGACAACGTCGCCTACGGACTGAAGCTCCGGCGCGCCGGCGCCGCGGAAATAAAAATTAAAGTGAAAAACATCCTCGAACGGCTGGGCATCGGCGAAATGTCGGCGCGCTTCCCGCATCAACTCTCCGGCGGGCAGCAGCAGCGCGTCGCGCTGGCGCGGGCGCTGGTCTATAGCCCGCCCGTGCTGCTCCTCGACGAGCCGCTGTCGAATCTCGACGCCAAGCTGCGCGAAGAGGCGCGCCATTGGATCCGTGAGCTGATCAAGGAGACTCAGTCCGCCGCGCTCTACGTTACGCACGACCAGACCGAGGCGCTCGCGATCGCCGATCGCATTCTGCTCTTGAACGCCGGCGAGGTCGAGCAGGAGGGAACGCCGGAAAATATCTACGCCCGCCCCAACAGCAGATTCGTCGCCGAGTTCATGGGCAGCAACAATCGGCTGGACGGAAAGCTGGCGGAAATAAAAGGAACGCGCGGACGGCTGGAAGGAACCGGCTGGAGCCTCTGGGGCGAATTGCGCGGCGCAAAGCGCGCCGGCGACGAAGCCGTCGGCTTGATTCACGTCGAGCGCGTTTATCTTGCGGCGAGCGACGGTGAGAATTGTCTCAAAATACATCTCAAGTCCGCATCGTATCTCGGCGAGCGCTGGGAATATTTGTTTGCGGCGAACGCATTGCAGATTCGGTCCTGGGGCCGCGAAGCGTTGCCTGCCGGAGCCTATTGGGTCGCTCTCCCTCAGGACGCGCTGTGGATTTTTTAACGCGCTTGTAAAGGAAAAACCGCGGCGGTAAACTTTTGCTCTCTTCGGAGGATAGATGGAAGGCATCGATATTCCTCCTCTATCACAGAGACGCCTCATCGAACTTTCACGCCGGACACTGGAGTGTTTCGTCCGGGGAACGGAAATCCCCGACGATACGGTCGAAGATCCCCATCTCGTGACCACCGAATACGGCGCGTTCGTCGGCTTGCACCGGCAGAAGGAATTGCGCGGCTGCATCGGGACTTGCTTTCCAACCGGTCCGTTGTATGAAACGGTCATCGACATGACCGAAGCGGCGGCCTCGCGCGACAACCGCGTCGCTGCGATTGCGCCGAGCGAGCTTGGCGAAATCCGAATCGACATCTCGGTCCTGAGCCCGCTATGGCCGGCGGGCGATCCGTTCGCTCTCGAAGCCGGCACACACGGCCTCTACATCACCGGCGGCGGCAGGCACGGCGTGCTGTTGCCGCAGGTGGCGACCGAATACGGTTGGGATATGGAAACGTTTCTCGGCCAGACTTGCGTCAAGGCCGGCCTCGCCAAAAACGCCTGGAAGCATTCCACGACGAAAATCATGAGCTTCACCGCGCTCGTCATCGAGGAGGCTCGGTGAGACGGCGTCGGTTCGTCGCGCTCGTCGCCGGCGCGTTGCTGCTCGGCGCGCGCAGCCTGGCGCGTGCGATCTGCAATCCTTCTCTCGTCCGTCTCTTCGGTCACGACCGCCACCTGGTTCAGACGCGCCCCGGCGCGACGCCAAAACTCGGCAACTATTTCGTGCAATGGTTCGGTCATTCGAGTTTCTTGATCCAATCGGGCGGCGAAACTCGCGTCGTCACCGATCCGAACCTGGACGTGACGCCGGGCATTCGCGCCGACGCGGTCACCGTGAGCAACGATCACATCACGCACAACAACGTCGGCGCCGTCTCCGGCGAGCCGGTGATTTTACGCGGCATCACGCTGCGCCAGACATGGAATCCGATACGCACGAGCGTCAAAGATATCACGATCGTCAACCTGCCGAGCCAGCGCGGCCCCGCGTGGGGCGCGGTGGCGAACTCGATTTTTATTTATGAAATGGGCAGCCTCTGTCTTGCCCACCTGGGCAACCTAGGACACCTGCTGACGGAGGAGCAGGAAAAGGTGCTCCATCGCGTGGACGTCCTGATGACGCCGATCGACGCGATGGCGAACCTCGGCTTCGAGGACGTGCTGCGGGTCGTCGAGCAGGTGAAACCGCCGATCGTCATCCCGATGCATTACGACGTCGAGCGCCAGGCCGATAACTTTGCGAAATTCGTCGGTGGACGCTACCCGATTCGCCGCCTGAAGGATTCTCAACTCACGCTCGCCCGCTCGATGCTTCCCGCTTCGACGGAAATATTCATCCTCCATCACCCACGCTCGTTTTTCTCCTTCGAATAGGCCGGCGCGCGTCGTCTCGCCGCGGCGGATGATTTACTTCGAGATTTATTAGTGTTATAGAAACTGGGTTCGACTACGGGCCGGACGGACTTTACCGTGAATCAGAAAGATACCGAGTTCTTTCGCCGCTTGCTGAACGAACGCAAGCAGGAGCTGCTCGACGAAGCGGGGAAGACCGTGGACGGCATGGACGAAGACGAGAACTTCCCCGACCCGACCGACCGCGCCTCGCTGGAATCGAACCGCAATTTTATCCTCCGCATCCGCGACCGCGAGCGCAAGCTCATCGTCAAGATCGAAGAAGCCTTGCAGCGCTTGGAAGAAGGAACCTTCGGAGTTTGCGAGGAGTGCGGCGAAAAAATCGGCGCGGCGCGGCTCAAGGCGCGGCCAGTCACGACGCTCTGCATCGAGTGCAAATCGGCTCAGGAAGTCGACGAGAGAAAAAACCGAATTCTCTGACGCAACGCAATCCATGAAAGTTAAAAAAGCCGTGATCCCCGTCGCCGGGTTGGGCACCCGCCTGTTGCCGGCGACGAAAACGATTCCGAAGGAAATTTTGCCGATCGTTGATACGCCGGCCATCCAGTACGTCGTGCAGGAAGCGGTGGATTCGGGACTCACCGAGATGATCTTCGTCACCGCGCGGGGAAAAGACAGCATCGAAGATCATTTCGACGAGGCGCCGGAACTCGAGCAGGTGCTGGAACAACGGGGTCAAACCGAGATGCTGGAACGGTTGAAAGCGATCTCTCGGATGATCGAAATCGTTTCCGTGCGGCAAAAGCAGCCGTTGGGTCTCGGCCACGCGGTCCTCTCCGCGCGCGATCTCGTCGGCGACGAGCCTTTTGCCGTCTTGCTGTCGGATGACATCATCGACGACGAGATCCCATGCGTGCGCCAGCTGCTGAACGTTTTCGAGGCCAGGGGCGAATCGGTCCTCGCGCTGCGCCGGGTGCCGCGCGCCCAAGTGGGCCGCTACGGCATCGTTCAAGGACGCGCGTTGAGCGACCGCACCTACGAAGTCGAGTCGATGGTGGAAAAACCCGATCCCAAGGACGCGCCCTCGGAGCTCGCCGTCGTCGGCCGCTATATTCTGCATCCGGAAATTTTTTCGCACCTGGAGAAGGCCGCGCCGGGCAACGGCGGCGAGATTCAGTTGACCGACGGCATCGCGGCGCTGGCGAAGAAACGGAAGGTTTACGGATACGAATTTACCGGCGAGCATTACGACGTGGGCGACAAGCTCGGCTTCGTGCGCGCCACCGTGGCCTATGCGCTCAAGCGTCCAGACCTCCGGGAGCCGCTGAAAAAGTTTCTCGCAGCGGTCGTGAACGAGGGCCGTTGACTCTCGGCGCGGCTTGCGGGAAAACTAAGAACGGAAAACTAAAAACCGATGGCTTTGTTTCTGTGGGGCCGTAGCTCAGCTGGGAGAGCGCCGCGTTCGCAACGCGGAGGCCGTGGGTTCGACTCCCATCGGCTCCACCATTCGACTCGCCTGAAAGAACACAGGCTCGCTCATGGCAGGCCATTCTCGGATTAACTCGGTATCGAGTCGAATGGTGCCCTGAGCAACGTCGAAGGGCTATCGGGTTCTTCGACTCGCGAAAAAAAACACTCGCTCGCTCATGGCAGGCCAAATAAAAAAGCCGGGGCACCCCGGCTTTTTTATTTTTCGCGCCATCGCAGCCGCGGACGACAAGCTCAATTTAAGGAAATTTTGCCGTCCTCGCGCGGAGCCGCCCCGCGCGGCGTGGCCGGAGCGAAGCGCCGGCGAAACATCTCGAACATAATCATGCTGGTCAGGACGTGCGCTTCGATGGTGTCGTTGCTCTGCTCGAACGCAATCCGGCTCGCGACCTTCATCATTTCGCTAAGAGTAGTCTCGATTTTGCTCCCCCCTGGTTTCATAACCGACGCTCCCGCCGTCCACGGATGGCCTGGGACGACCTGCTCTCTGAATGGTTAGACGCCGGTAGCGGCAAAAAGTTCAACGACCCGAGCGACCAACCCGGTCCCGGGGGGGGCTGGCCATCGCGGCCGAATTTAGTTACAATTAGCTTATGAAGCGCACAAGGTGCCGTGGACTCGAGGGCGCGGGTATCGCCGTTGTCATGGCGGCGCTCGCATTATTGATATCGGCGTGCTCGACCGTCCAGGGAGACGTTCAGGCGGGGCGGCAGGATCTCCTCTACGGCGATCCGAATCGCGCGCTGGAGCACTTCGAGCGCGCCGCCGCGAGCAATCCGAACTATCTTTATTACAGCGTCCTGCCCCAAAGCGTATGGACTTACGTGGGCCGCGCCCACTACGCCGCGGGCAAATTCCCCGACGCGCGCCACGCCTTGGAGCGCGCGGTTCAGCGCTCCGATCAGGACAATCTCGCGCGGCTTTACCTGGGGCTCACGCGCGTGCGCGAAGGCGACCGCGAGGCCGGGATTAAAGACGTCGAAAACGGCCTACGCGGCGTTCGCGATTGGCTCGACTACGTCGAGCGGCAGTTCTCCTCTTCTTACGGACGCTTCTGGGATCCGAACCGGCAGATTCGCTCCGCGATCGCTTCCGATCTCGCGATGATCTCCCAGGGAACGGATCAAAAGAAACTCCTCGCCGAGGGGGAATGGGTAGGAACGCAAATGGAGGAAGAGATCGACCGCGCGCGGCGCGACGAGCGCACCGATCATTACAGAGAGGGAGAGGACCCCCGCCGATAGCGATCAATAAACAGTATTTCTTTTTCGGCTCATCTTTTCGGAACTCCGACTCTTTTTTTTCTGGTAAAGGGGACCTTTTTTCGTTATGAGTAGCCCCGGCTGGTCGGGGCTGGGCCGGCGTTATTCATGGAACTGCTGACAAATCCGGAGCTTTGGGTCCGCTGGTTCAGCATCGTCATTCTCGACTTGAGTCTGGGCGGCGACAACGCTCTTCTGATCGCGATGGCGGTCAGGACCCTCCCGCCGCGCGAACAATTTTTCGGACGCATCGGCGGCACGATCGGCGCCGTCGCGCTGCGCTTTATTTTTATCGCCATTATCGTAGAGTTGCTGAGCATTCCCTACTTACAATTGGGCGGAGGTCTCGTTCTCGTCTGGATCGCCTTCAAGCTGCTGCGCCAAGACGCCGGCGGAGACGGACACAAGGTGCGGCACGGAACGACGCTTTGGGAAGCGATCTGGATCATCATCGTCGCCGACCTCATCATGAGTCTCGACAACGTGCTGGCCGTGGCTGCCGCCTCGCACGGCAATCTCGTGCTGGTCATCTTCGGCATCGGACTTTCGATCCCCATCATCGTCTGGGGCGCCGGCTTCTTGGCCACGCTTATGAACCGATTTCAGTGGATTGTTTGGATCGGCGGCGGCGTTCTTGGCTGGGTCGCGGCCGAGATGATGATCGAGGACAAGCACGTTCACGCGTGGATCGAGCCCTGGGCGCGCCTGCTGTCGTGGGCGGCGCCGGCGGCGCTGGCCGCGGCGCTGATCGCGCTCGGCTGGTGGCTGGCGCGCCGCGCTCAACACTCCGATGCCGTGAAATCGGCGCTGGAAGCCGAATCGAACGCCGAGGGCTCATAAAAAACCGGCCCTGACTTGCGCCGGCGCCGCTCTTTTCTTTGATCGTCCTCTTCACGCAACATTGCTGCGGCGCCGGCAAAGCGTCGAAAGATTCCGTCCGATCACGGCTCGCGCAGCGGCAGCTTGCCGTTCTCGGCTATGACGCGCCACCTTCGGTCGGAAAGATATTCCAGATTGACGATGCCGCCGGGCGGGAGATGAAACGCGCGATAGCGGTTGAGCGGCGTTCCGGTGATGCGGCAAAGAACCCCGAGGATGGGAAAATTGTGGCTGACGACGACGAGCGTTTCGGCAGCGCCGTGGCCGGCGGCGATCCGGCCGAGCGCGTCCCACGCGCGCTTCTCGACCTCGATAAGTTTTTCCCCGCCGGGAATCGGCGCGTCCGCCGGCGTCTCTCTCCACTGCCGGAGAAAATCCGGCCGCGTCGCCTGAATCTCGGCGAGCGTCAAACCTTCGATTTCGCCGTGATCGAGCTCGCGGAGACGCGCTTCGACGCAGACGCTGAGATGATGGAATCGATTGACGGCGGCGGCGGTCTGGAGCGCGCGTTTCAGATCGCTTGAATAGATCGCGTCGATTTTTTCCCGGCTCAGCGCGCGCGCGGCGGATTCGGCTTGCTGAAACCCGGTCTCGTTCAATTCCAGATCGGTCGTTCCCTGGCACTTTCCCGCCAGGTTCCAATCGGTCGCGCCGTGGCGCAGCAGGACAATCCGCATGTCGAACAGCAGTAAACGGTCTGCAGAAAGCGGTAGGCAGTGGTCAGCAGTTCATCTTTGCTGCATACTGCCTACTGCGGACTGACTTTTAACTCTCCTCGATGAAACTGGATTCCACTTTCATCCGCGCTTTTTGCTTCAACATCTCAACGAACTTTCTTCCCATCGCTTGCTTCTTTTCCAACAGCGCCTGCTGCATGAGCTGAGCCTTTTCTCTTTCGAATCGCTCCATATCCGCTCCCTGGCTCGCCTTGAAGACGAACAAATAGACGCTGCTGTTCTGCGCGTAGGCCCGGTCGGCCACCGGCCGATGAGCCGACAGCGGGATGCCGCCGGGTCTCAAGTCTTGCAGCGCGCCGATCTTAGGAATTTCCAAGTCGCCGCGGAGAAACCAGCCGGTCTCTCCGACTTGCAGCCCGTTCGCCTTGGCGACTCGGGCGATGTCGCGTTCCTCCTTTAATGGATCGAGCAGTGCCTCGGCTTTTTTCTTCGCCAGCTCGAGCGCCTTGGCTTCTCTAACTTTTTTCTCGACTTCGCCGCGAATGCTTTCCAGCGGCGGCAGCGTCGGCTCTTTCCTCTGGACCACGCGCATGAGAGTGTAGCCGTTCGGTCCTTCGGCAATCTGCCCGACTTCCTTGGCGGCGAGAGCGAGCGCGCTGTTTTTGAGCTCCTCGGTCATTTCCGGAAATGTGTCGGCCGCGCCGAACATCGGCGTCATCTTGGCCGCCAGTCCTCGCTGCTTCGCCAGCGCCGAGAGGTCGCTCCCCGAGACTGCCTTCTCGCGGTCCTGGTCGGCCGCGCGCGCCGCCTCGCCTTTTCCCCGCTCGGTCTTGATTGCGCGGACGATCTCCGGCGTGGCGGCTTTGAGATCGGTCTTTTTTTCTTCCTTCGCGTCCTCGACTTTGAAGACATGATAGCCCACCGGACTTTCGAGCGCGCCGCTCACTTCGCCGCGCTTGAGCGCGAACACTGCCTGGTCGAGCGGCTGAATCAACTGGCCTTGATTGATCCAACCCATGTCGCCGCCGCGCGCCGAGCTCGGGTCCTCGGAATATTGCTTCGCTAGTTCCGCGAAATCTTTTCCCGCACGCGCCGCTTGCACCACCGCCTCGGCCTTCGCGCGCGCGCCCGCCTTCGGGCCCGCGTCGCCGCCCGCCGGGATGCGCAGCAGGACATGGCGCAGCTTGAGCGTTTTCTGCTGGTGAAATTTAGTCTCCCGATTGACATTGTAATAGTCTTCGACCTCCTTCTCGCTCACCTGGACTTTGGTGGAGAAGTGATCGAAGGGATAGACGACGAACTCGACCTGGACTTTCAGCGGGGCGGTCAGCGCGGCCTTGTTGCGGTCGTAGTATTTTTTCATGTCCTCTTCCGCGACGCTCGCCTGCGCCGTAAAATCGCCGGCCGCAAGCCGAATATACTGGAGCGAGATTTTCTCCTGCAGAAAACCGTAACGCTCCCGCACTTCGTTCTCGGAGACTTTAAGCACGTCCTCGGTCGCGTCGCGAAGCTTTTGAATCAGGAGGCGCTCGCGCTGCTCGTCTTCGAATTGTCCCGGGCTCAGCCGGTTCGCCCGCAGGACCTGGAGGTAACGGTTCTTGCTGAACCGGCCGTCGCTCTGAAAGTCCGGGACTCCGGCGATCGAATTCATCAACTCCTCGTCGGTCACTTGAAAGCCGAGCCGGCGCGTCTCTTGCAGCAAGAGGCGCTTGTCGATCAGCTCGTCCAGAATGGTTTTTTTAAGTTTAAGATTTTTCAGTGCCTCAGGCGTCAAATCTTTCTTCATCAGATTGCGATACATCTCCAGACGTCGTTGATACTCCGTTGCAAACTCCGCCTGCGTGATGGTTTCCCCGTTGATCTCGGCGACTTTCTCCGCGCCGGGCTCGCGCATTTTTTGCCCGCCGTAGAACAACACGAAGACGACGACGATGAGAAAGAGGAAAAAAATGACGATCCAGGACCTTTTTCGTTTGCGCAAAACGTCAAGCATAGGGCCAAAATCCTTTCCTGCGGCGGCGGGTTTGAAAACCGCTGTTATGATAAGGAATGCCTCCTTTCATTGCAACCGCGGTCCGTCGCTTGACGCCCGCCGCGGCCGGTTTCCGGTCATCTTGCTACATATCGGCAAATTTGTTATTTACTCAAGAATCTCAACCCGTTCCGGGAATCAAAGGAGTTCTTTTTTTTGCATGCTCGATTCCCTCTTTAGTCTCTTCTCGAACGATCTCGCCATCGATTTGGGCACCGCCAACACGCTCATCTACGTCAAGAACGAAGGCATCGTCTGCAACGAGCCTTCGGTCGTCGCGGTGCAGCACAAGAACGAGCGCGGCGGAAAAAGAGTGCTCGCAGTCGGCGCCGAAGCGAAAAAAATGCTCGGCCGAACTCCCGGCAGCATCGTCGCGATCCGGCCGTTGAAGGACGGCGTGATCGCCGATTTCGAGATCACCGAGGCGATGCTGCGCTACTTCATCCGAAAGGTGCAGAACCGCCACAGCTTCGTCAGACCGCGGATCATCATCGGCGTCCCTTTCGGCATCACCGAAGTGGAGAAAAGAGCGGTGCGCGAGTCGGCGACGTCGGCGGGCGCGCGGGAGGTTTATCTCATCGAAGAGCCGATGGCGGCGGCAATCGGCGCGGGACTGCCGATCACCGAGCCGACCGGCAGCATGATCGTCGATATCGGCGGCGGCACCACCGAAGTCGCGGTCATCTCGCTTTCGGGAATAGTTTTTTCCCGCTCGATCCGCGTCGGCGGCGACAAAATGGACGAGGCGATCGCGCAATTCATCAAGAGAAAATATAAATTGCTCGTCGGCGAGCGCACCGCGGAGCTGATCAAAATCACCATCGGCTCGGCGTATCCCGGCGACGAAATCCAGACCATGGAAATCAAAGGCCGCGACCTCGTCTCCGGCGTGCCGAAGACCGTGGTCATCACGGACAAAGAGATCCGCGATTCGCTGGTCGAGCCGCTCAATCAGATCGTCGAGGCAGTGCAGATCTCGCTCGAGCGCACGCCGCCCGAGCTGGCCTCGGACATCGTCGATCGCGGCATCGTGCTCGCCGGCGGCGGCGCGCTGCTCAGAAATCTCGACATGCTGATACGGGAAGAAACCGGTCTGCCGGTCATTCTCGCCGACGACCCCCTGACCGCGGTCGTCATGGGCGCGGGCAAGGCGCTGGACGAAATTTCCTTGCTGAAGGAGGTCGCCACGTCTTAGGCGCCCCTCTTATGCGTGATCGTCCGCCGCCCAGCGTAGGCTAAAAAGAGTTCGATGCTTTCTTTCCTGCGCCGCAATCAGGTCATCCTCAGCGCGTTCCTGTCGGTTCTGATCTCGCTCTACATCATCGCTCCGGCCGCAAGAGGCCAGCACCGCGCCGACCCAATCGGGCCGCTGCTGATGGCCGTCATGCGACCCTTGCAGGTGGGCATTCAGGGCGCGGTCCTGGGAGTCAAGCGGCTCTATTTCGACTATGTGGCGCTCAGAGGACTCACCTCGGAAAACGAAAAACTCAAGGCGCGCATCGAGGCGTTGGAGTCGGAAAGAAACCGGCTGCTCGAGGAAGAAACGACGAATCAAAGACTGCGCGAGCTGATGGACTTCCGCTCCGAGTGGGCGCCCGGATCGTTAACCGCGTCGGTCATCGCGAGCAGCGGCAGCGCGTGGTTCCACACGCTGATCCTCGACAAAGGGCGCGCCGACGGCGTGGACAAGGGCATGGCGGTCGTCTCTCCCGGCGGAGTCGTGGGCCAGATCGTCTCGGTCACGGCGAGGACCGCCAAGGTGCTGCTCGTCACCGATTCGCACAGCGGCGTGGACGCGATGGTGCAGAGGAGCCGCGCGCGCGGCATTGTCACCGGCTCGCTCGAAAGCGGACCGATCTTGAAATACGTCAAGCGGAGCGACGACCTCCAGGAGGGCGACCGGCTGGTCACTTCCGGGCTGGACGGAGTATTTCCCAAAGGCATGCTGGTCGGCACAGTGGCCAAGGTCAACAAGAAAAACTTCGGCCTGTTTCAGTACGTCGAAATCAACTTGGCCGTGGACCCGCACCGCATCGAAGAGGTTCTGGTGATTAAGGGCAAAGGGCCGAAAGAAAAAGACTAAGGGTTCGCTCGCCATGAAATTGTCTTTGCTGTTTCTCGCGACCGGTTTCGTTTTGGTGCTCTTGCAGACCACTCTGCCGCTCATTCTGCCGCTCGGCCATTTCGTGCCCGATCTCGTGCTCGTGCTCTGCGTCTATTTGGGCCTCAACCATCCGACGGTCGGCGCGGTGGTGGGCACGTTCATGCTGGGCTATTCGGTCGATGTTTTTTCCAGCCAGGTGCTCGGCCTCAACTGCTTCGCGCTGTCGCTCGTTTTTCTGACCGCCTACGTGAGCTCGCGCTGCATTTGGATCCACAGCGCGCTGCTGAGCACGTCGGTGGTTTTTCTCGCCGCCTGGGTCAAGGGCGCGTCGCTGCTGTTCATCTGGTCTTTTCTCTCGACGATGGACGGCGAGACTCTGGGCACGCTGAAATATGCCCTGTTCGACGCGATCCTCGCGGCGACGCTGGCGCCGGCGATGTTCGCGCTGCTCAAACGAGGGCAGAACTATCTCGAACAGGTGAGGATGCCGGAGTAGCGGCCCGATGATTTCTTTAGGCTCGCAAAAAGAAGTTCCGCCGGAGTTTCGCTACCGCACGCAGATCCTCGTCGCGGTGGTCTCGGTAATTTTTTCGCTGCTCTTCGGCCGGCTGCTCTTCCTCCAGGTGATCGACGGCGAACGCTTCACCGATCTGTCCGAGAACAATCGCGTCCGGCTTAAAAAAGTGCCCGGGACGCGCGGCATGGTTTTTGACCGCCGCGGCCAGCTCATGGTTGACAGCCGTCCTTCTTTCGATCTCCTCTTCGTGCCCGAAGACGCGCCCGATCCCGAAGAAACCCTCGGCCGGCTTGCCCGCTATTTGGGACGTGACGAAGAAGACCTGATCGGCGCGCTGCAAGAAAATAAAATCCGCACGCCTTTCCAGGAGATCGTGTTGGGAAAAGACGTCGAATGGCCGACCGTCGTCGCCGTCGAATCGCATCAGCTCGAGCTGCCTGGCGTTACGCTCCGCACCCGCCCGCGGCGGAGCTATCTCGAAAGCGGCATGGCCGCTCATCTGTTGGGCTATCTGGGCGAGATCGGCCCGCGCCAGCTCAAGGCACAAAAGGCCAAAGGCTACACGATGGGAGATGAGATCGGGCAGTTCGGCCTGGAGCGGCGCTGGGAAGATTTTCTCCGCGGCCGCAGCGGCGGTCAGCAGGTCGAAGTCGATGCGTACGGCCGGCGCGTAAGGGTGCTGCACGAAGTCGAAGACGTCCCGGGATATAACGTCGCGCTTACGATCGATAAAGACTTGCAGCAAACCGCCCACGAAGCGCTGCAAGGCAAAGAAGGCGCCATCGTCGCGCTCGACGTCAACACCGGCGCGGTGCTGGCGTTGGTCAGCGCGCCGGTCTTCGATCCCAACGTGTTCGCGCGCGGCGTGACTTCCGAGGAATGGCGCGGTCTCATCAACGACCGGCTGCACCCGCTGAACAACCGCGCCATCCAGGGGCAATATCCGCCGGGCTCCACCTTTAAGATCGTTCTCACCGTCGCCGCGCTGGAGGAAGGAGCGATCCAGCCGGACACGCACTTGTCCTGCAACGGCTCGATGGCGTTCGGCAACCGGGTCTTCCGCGATTGGAAACCCGAAGGCCACGGCTCGGTCGATCTCCATCGAGGGATCGTTCAGTCCTGCGATGTTTACTTTTACCAGGTCGGCCAGCGTCTCGGCGTCGACAAGATCGCGAAATACGCGCGCGCCTTGGGGCTGGGAGAAAAAACCGGCATCGACCTCGACGACGAGAAAGGCGGACTCATTCCGGATTCCGAGTGGAAAAAGAAACGCTACGGGCAACCCTGGTTTCCCGGTGAAACGCCGTCGATTTCTATCGGCCAGGGCTACGTCACCGTGACGCCGCTCCAGATGGCCAATATGATGGCGACGGTCGCCAACGGCGGCACGCTCTATCGGCCGTGGTTCGTGCGCAAAGTGGAATCGCTCGACGGCGTCGTCATCCGGGAATACGGCCCGGAACCGATTCGCTCGATCCCACTGAAGGAAAGCACGCTCGACAACCTGCGCACCGCTCTCGCCGACGTGGTCAACAGCGGCGAGGGAACCGGCGGCGCGGCAAAGTCGCAAGTCGTGCGCATCGCCGGCAAAACGGGAACGGCTCAGGTCGCGGAGTTGAAGGGCAACATCGTCAAGAGCGAAAATCTCGCCTACCAGATCCGCGATCACGCCTGGTTCGTCTCGTACGCACCTGCGGAAAAACCCCGGATCGCCGTCGTCGTCCTGGTGGAACACGGCGGCCACGGCGGGACTGCGGCAGCCCCGTTGGCGAAAAAAGTGATCGAGAAGTATCTGTCGATCCATGAGCCCGAGCCGCCGGTCGAAAAACTCGCCCGCGGGCAGGGAGAAACCCGTGCTAATTGATCGCCGGCTCGCCTCGCATTACGACTGGACGCTCTGCGCGATCGCGGTCGGTCTCGTGTTTATCGGCGTCCTGACCATTTACAGCGCGACGTACAGCGTCACCGAGCATCGCGCCAGCGGCCTCGCACTCAAACAATTTTATTGGTTTCTCATCGGAGTCGCGGCCATGGTGAGCGCTTCGACGTTCGACTATCACCGGCTTGATCGTATCGCCTACCCGTTTTACGCCCTGACCCTGGCGCTGCTCGCCGTGGTTTTTTTCGTCGGTCATACAGGCGGAGGCTCGCAGCGCTGGATCAACCTGGGACTGTTCACGCTTCAACCGTCGGAAATCGCCAAACTTGCGATCGTCCTCGCGCTGACGAAATATCTTCAGTACGACGAGCCGACGCGCGGCTTTCGCCTGCGCGACCTCTGGGCGCCGTTTTTGTTGGTGGCGCCGATGGTGGTCTTGACGCTGATCCAGCCCGACCTCGGAACGGCGATCATCATCGTCGTCGTCTTCTTCAGCATTATTCTGATGGGCGGCCTGAGGCTCCGCTCGCTGTTCTATCTCGGCGCCGCCGGCGTGGCGTTGATGCCGATCGCGTACCATTTTCTCAAGCCGTACCAGCGCAACCGGATCTGGACTTTTCTCAATCCGGACCTCGACCCGCTCGGCGCGGGCTATCACGTCATTCAATCGAAGATCGCCGTCGGCTCGGGCCGGCTGTTGGGCAAAGGTTTTCTCAACGGCACGCAGAACCGGCTCGATTTTCTGCCGGCGCAGCACACCGACTTTATCTTCGCCGTTTTTGCCGAAGAGTGGGGGCTGATCGGATGCGCGGTTCTGCTGGCGCTTTACTTTGCGCTCTTGATCGTCTCACTGGGAGTCGTGGCGCACGCCAAAGACCGCATCGGCGCGCTGCTGGCCTTCGGCGTGGTGAGCATCTTTTTCTGGCAGGTGGTGATCAACGTCGCCATGGTGACGGGTCTCATGCCGATCGTCGGCATCCCGCTGCCGCTGCTCAGCTACGGCGGCTCATCGATGGTCACGATAATGACGGCCGTCGGCCTCTTGATCAACGTGAGCATGCGGCGGTTTACGTTCTAAAAACCGTGTCCGCGCTCGTTGCTCGTGCTCGGACGAACACGAATCACGAGCACGATCAGAGCACATTCCCGATCGCCTGGACGAGTTTCGCCTTGGGTGCGGCGCCGACGATTTGCTCCTTGACGACGCCGCCTTTGATAATGAGCAGGTTGGGAATTCCCGTGACGCGATAGCGCGACGGCGTGATCGGATTATTATCCACGTTGAGCTTGGCGACCTTGAGCTTGCCGTCGTATTCGGCCGCCAGCTCTTCGACGACCGGTGCGATCGCCTTGCACGGGCCGCACCACGGCGCCCAAAAATCCACCAGCACGGGCAGATTCGACTTCAGCACTTCCGCTTCGAAATTCGCGTCGCTTACTTCGAGTATCTTTGCCATCTCTTTTCCTTTCGGTCTTCAGGCCGTTCAAAAAGGTCCCAGAGACGAGGCGTGCGAAGGTTCGCGAGCGGAGGCGTACTTTTTTCAGTACGTTGACGCGAAGCGGACCGAGCACAACGAAGTATTATGGGCCTTTTTCAACGGCCTACTACAAAGTCGTTAGAAATCTCAGCAGTGTCCTGACGCCGAAACCGGTGCCACCCTTGGTCGAGAGCAGCATCTCCTTCTCCGCAAACGCCGGCCCGGCGATGTCGAGATGCGCCCACGGCACGCCGTCCACGAATTCTTGCAAGAGGAGCGCGGCGGTGATGGCGCCGCCGTACGAGCCGCCGATGTTTTTCATATCCGCGACGCTGCTCTTGATCTCGTCGCGATATTCTTTCACGAGCGGGAGCTGCCAGAGCTTCTCGCCCGATTCTTTGCCCGAGCGAAGGAGGCTGTCCGCGAGCGGCTGATGGTTGCTGAAGAGTCCGGCCACTTCGGTTCCGAGCGCGACCATGCAGGCGCCCGTGAGCGTCGCCAGGTTGACGATATAG
>JBGPTS010000077.1:0-15837 GCA_041490745.1 Binatia bacterium
GGAGATATCTCCTTCCAGAAGCAGGATCCAAAACGGGGACTGTTTACCATATCGCTGGAGTCTCACTAGGCGGCGTGTGTTTGCTACGCAGTTCATGATTTAGCGGAGAATATGCATGAGTTCACTTGGAAATAGGGCAGAGCAGTCCGTAGCAAAGCTGTCGTGCTCTTCTGTGCAGCAGCTAAAATCAGGTGACGCCGAGAGAAAAAAAGCGGCATTACCTCAGTTGATACCCACGATCTTAGTAGTGGATGATGAATTGCTGATCTGTCAGCAGCTTGAGCGGTTGTACACGCACTCCGGCTACAACGTTGCCGTCTGCTCTTCGGTTGAACAAGCATTGAAACGTCTAGAGCAAGGAGACATCGATCTCGTCGTCACTGACATCAGGCTTCCCGGTCTGAGCGGAATTGAATTGACCAAACGGATACATGAAACCTATCCCGATGTCCCCGTAATCGTCATCACAGGCTACGGCGATATCGAGAACGCCGTTGAAGTCCTGAAGCTGGGGGCGAGCGATTACATCGTTAAACCCTTTAGTGGCACGACGATTCAGGAGTCGACGCGAGTCGCCCTCGAAAAGACGCAGATGTTTTGCGAAATTAGGCATCTCCGGCAAATCCTCAAGGACCGATGCGAATTTGGAGGTATGCTAAGCAAGACGCCTGAGATGCACCGGGTATTCGAAATTATCCGCATGGTTTCCAACACCGATATGACGGTGCTCATCGAGGGAGAAACCGGAACGGGAAAGGAGCTGGTGGCCAAGGCGATTCATTACCAGAGCCAACGCGGGCAAGGACCTTTGATCACCATCAACTGTGCGGGGGTCCCGGAGACGCTGTTGGAAAGCGAGTTGTTTGGGTACGAGCGGGGCGCTTTTACAGGTGCCGATCAGGCAAGGCCCGGAAAGATCGAGCTGGCGCACGGCGGGACGCTGTTCCTGGATGAAATTGAAAGCATGTCCATTTCCATGCAGGCCAAGCTTTTGCGCGTCCTCGAGGATCAAAAGGTCGAGAGGCTGGGCGGGAGCCGCAAAATCCATATCGACATGCGCGTGATCACGGCCACCAATATTCCTCTCAATGAGCTCGTCGCCAGCGGACAGATGCGCACCGATTTTTATTACCGGATCAACGTGGTTCCCATCCATCTTGTCCCTCTGCGCAATCGTCGGGAAGACATCCAACTCCTGGCGCATGATTTTTGTCGTCATCACCCGCTTGCCATCAGTAAGGCGATCACCGGCGTCTCCCAAAATGTCATGTACCAGCTAATGCAGTATGCCTGGCCAGGAAATATTCGCGAACTACAAAACGTGCTTGAGCGCGCTATCGTGATGACAAAGCGCCGCGTCATCGAGAAAATAGACTTGCCCGACTCCGCGCCGGTCAGTGAGAGCAAAGAACGGATGGTTTCGCCCACTCTTTCCCTGCACGACTGGCTTAGGGAACAAGAAAAAGAATATCTGGCGCGGCAGCTCAAGGCATTTGGCGGAAGAATCGGCCCGACGGCGAGGCACAGCAGAGTAGACGCCAAAACATTGTACCGGAAGATGCGGGAATATGGCCTTGACAAGAGGGATTTTCAGGTCAGGGGCTCGACGGAACTATCACCTACGGATAAAGCTGTCGGGTGGGAGCATGGCTCTTCCCCGTCCTTACGCGAATCTTGAATTAAAAATCGCGTCTGAAACTTGCAAGCGATTAAAAAAACGGGGAGTTACGCTGACTCCCCGTTTTTTTAGCTTTGGGTCCGACTTAACATTCCGTAGATTGCGCAAATGACGCTGGTTGCCGTCTATTCAAGGTGGAAAATTTTAAAATGGTTTTAAAAACCAATCCGAGAATCACGGTTGACACGCCTAAATGGACGGCGCTAAACTCCGGGCCGTTTAGAACTGAATCAACAATGCGGTCAATTCCAATTACAATTGGTGTCGTTGGCCTGATGTTAGCAACTTCAGTCCCGATCCGGGCCGGCCGGCGGACGTCACCTTTACCTCTGGAGCGGTGAGGGCTGGCTTTACCTGGCGGTGGTCGTCGATCTGTTCTCTCGCCGTATTGGGGCCATTTTGCGGACTCGGCTCACTCACTCGCGTGCACCCGTCTATCGGCTTCAGTTCAAGTTCTTGATGGCTCTACGCAGGCGATGAACGCCCGTTATCTGGTAGTTCCGGGACCTGATGGCGCGTGTTTGGTGCGGCGTTCATGCGTGCTCCCTCTTGCCCGTTTTCCGCCATGTTTTTTCACGCACGCATTATGTAGCTTCCGAGGCCGCAGCCGTGTGACCGAGTTTTAAAACGGTTCAAAAATAGAAAATCACAAAATGCAATTTGACCCACCTTGGAACGTAAGTTATTGTTTTTATTCCTCGCCCGGATGGTGGAATTGGTAGACACACGGGACTTAAAATCCCGAGGCTCTGCAAAGGGCCGTGCCGGTTCGAGTCCGGCTCCGGGCACCACTTAAAATTTCCGTTGAGCGGCGACGTTTTGAGAGGGTGCGTCGTTACGGCAAGTCATGAGCCGGGTTTAACGGCCTCGAGCACAAGGCGATATTCCGTGATGTCCGCTCCATCGGCGATGGGGATGCGCAACTGAATTCGTTCGCCCGGTTTTATCGCCTCGATGAAATTGTTTCCCAACCAGACTTGAGAGCCGAATTTAGTCGCGGTCTGAAGGCCGATGAAATCGCTCGGATAAACAAAATCGTCAAGTGATGATCCCGGCTGGATGATGCCGGGGGCCGCCATCATCGCCCGTTCTTCTACGTGTATGCCTCGGTGGATCACGGGGTGAGCATTGCCCGCGTTATCGACGATCGAGACTTTGTTCCAGTCGATTTGAAGGGCGTTTTTTCCGCGGTTCGCAACCTTGACGCTGAGGCCGAGCGGAGACGACGTGGTGCGCCCTTCGAGTTGGTCCACCGATTTGATGTCGGTTGCCGTTACCCCTACATTCAGCTCGATGTTTTTGCCGGATATCGCGATCTTGCCGTCTGCAAGGAATCGACTCGTTCTGAACGTGTACCAATCCGAACCGACGCGCGTTGACTTGGCCGTAACCACTCTCTCGATTTTGATCGGCGGTCCGGAGATGCCCTGTAAGCCGGGCGAGGCTTCGACCAATCGCAGCACCGCGACCGTTTCTTTGGTCTGGCCGTCCCCCGTCGGCCGATTTTGCTCCTGCAAGCCGGGCGCGCAGGCGCTTGCCGCCAGCACGGCGATAACCCATAAAGCATCGAACCCGACCTTCATCAACGATCTCTTGTTCTCTCGGACAGTCTTGTGGAGCGCGCGGATGTCGCTTATTTGCAAGATAGCAGGCGCAGAGCTTGATGCAAAGCTGGAGAGGAAAACGGAGTCTCCCTCGGCCGTACCCGTCTAACCGATGCGTCGCCGGCGTTTCCAACTACGGAATTTATGCAAGTTCGCGCAGCACGGCGCGGCACGGCGCGCCGTCGACGCCGCGGACGCGGAGCGGAAAACAAATCAGCTCATAACGGCCGGGTTGGATCCGAGAGAGATCCGCTCCTTCGAGCAGGGCCACGCCATGATCGAGAAACGCCCGGTGCACCGGAACCTGATCCTCGCCGGCGTGCGCGACCGAAAGATAGTCCAATCCCACCAGCTTGACGCCGCGCTCAACCAGCGCTTCGGCGGCTTCGACGGAAAAGGCGACGAAATCCGGCTCGTAGGCGGAACGCTGCAACAGTTCCGAATTGCGGGTCTTGAAGAGCACGCGTGTCATGCCGTCGAGCGCGATCGCTTCGACGTGCGCAGCGGTGATGTAGCGCTCCGCCTCGACCGCGTGCACCAACGCCGGTCCGATGAAGAGGTAGAGCGGAAGTTGGTCGATCGTCGCTCCGTCCGGGACGAAGTGGAACGGCGCGTCCATGTGCGTGCCCGCATGAAGGCTCATCGTCGCTCCCGAAGCATTGTTATGATCGCCGCGGCTCATGCGGCGGCGATCGTGCAATTCAAAAGGCTGTGAGGTGGCCCAGCGGACGGTCTCCGCCGACAGGTTGAGAGATATGTCGTAGTATTTCATCGTTATCCCCCCTCGCCCAAAATCAACGATGTCCCTGTACTTTACAAGCTATCCCAACCGCGCGAGCGCGGCAAATACCCGCTCTCGAGTCCATCGCCGCGATTTTCATTCCGTTCTTTGATTTTTACCCTCGATCTGCCATAAGACTGTGAAGCGAAACCAAGCATGAGGAGACGAAAAAAAATTACTCTCGCGGAGCTCGTGCGCGAAGTCGACGAGTGGTTGGCGTCCGAGCCGGCCGGCGCGAATCAGGATTTGTTGGCGGAGCTGCTAAATATGGTCCTGGATCTCTCCAAGAAAGAGTCCGACCGGGGAGATCTGAAAGTCCTCGTCCGCGCGCTCAGGGAGATGCGCCGCGCGTTTAAGTTATTCGCGCCTTACCGCTCCACACGGAAAGTCAGCATCTTCGGCTCCGCCCGGATCGCGGAGAGCGATCCTTATTATGGTCTGGCGGCAGAGTTTTCGCGGCGCATCGCGGAAGAAGGTTTCATGGTCATCACGGGCGCGGGCGACGGCATCATGCAGGCGGGCCACGAGGGCGCGGGAAAAGAGCGGAGCTTCGGCGTCAACATCAAGCTGCCGTTCGAACAAAAGCCGAACCGGTTCATTCACGGCGATCCCAAGCACATGACGTTCCATTTTTTTTTCACCCGCAAGCTGATGTTCGTCAAAGAGGGCGACGCGTTCGTGTTTTTCCCCGGCGGCTTCGGAACGCACGACGAGGCGATCGAGGTGATCACGCTGACGCAGACGGGGAAAAGCCAGGTTGTGCCGATCGTCATGGTGGACCTGCCGGGAGGAGGTTACTGGCGCGATTGGGAGTCGTTCGTGCGCCGGCGGCTGCTCGAGGGCGGATATATCTCGGAGCAGGATCTCTCTTTCTTCAAAATCGTCGACAATGTCGAGGCGGCGGTCGGCGAGATCAAGCGCTTCTATCGCAACTTTCATTCGTATCGGTTCGTGCAGCGCAAGCTGGTCATACGTCTCGTCGAGCCGCCGAGGCCGGCGCTGATCGACGATCTCAACCGCGATTTTCGCGACATATTCACGGACGGTGAAATCACGGAAACGGCGCCTCTCGCCGCGGAGTTCGACGACCCCGCGGCGCTTTCTTACCCGCGCCTGCTGGTTCCGTTCAATCGCCGGGATTTTGGGCGCTTGAGGCAGCTGATCGACAAGATCAACGACGGCGATCGACCGGAGGTCTATCCATGAGCTTTCAGCGCGTAGGGATATTGAGCATCGGCGAGATGGGTTACCACTGGGCGCGCATGTTGAAAGAGCACGGCGTCGAAGTGCTGACCTCCACGCGCGGCCGGAGCGAAGTCACGCAAAAGCGCGCCGAGAATGCCGGCGTCAAGCCCGCGCCGCTGTCGCGGCTTGTCGGGGAAGTCGATCTCATCGTGTCCATCGTGGTTCCATCGGCGGCGCGAAAGATCGCCGCTCAGGTCGCCAAAGCGCTCGTCAAGGCGGGCAGGAAAGATTGTCTCTACCTCGAAGCCAACGCGATCTCGCCCATGACCGCGGATGCGGTCGGGCAAATCCTTGCCCAGGCCGAGGCGGGCTTCGTCGACGGCTGCATCATCGGCTCGGCGGCGAAGCTCTCTCGCGCCGTCGTCTATGTCTCCGGCCCGCGCGCCGAAGAACTCAGGGCGCTAAAAGATTTCGGTTTTACGGTGGAAGTGCTGGGCGCAAAAACCGGACAGGCTTCGGCCTTCAAAATCGTTTACGCCGGTCTCACCAAGGGGCTCCAGGCCCTCCTCACCGAGCTGTTGCTCGGCGCGCGGAAGTTTGATCTATTGCAGGAAATCATGCGCCGCTACGAGGAGAGTTTTCCCGGCCTCGTCGGCAAGGTCGGCGGAAGCATCGCCGCGTTGCCGGTGCACGCCGGGCGGCGCGCCGAAGAGATGCGCGAGCTCGGCGAAACATTTCGCCATCACGGTCTGAAAGCGGTGATCGCGCCCGCGACGAAAAAAGTCCTGGAGCAAATCGCCGCGCTCGATTGCGGCAAAGCATCCGAGACGGGCGCGAGAGATGGGGATCTGTTGGAGACGGTGGAATTATTTTTTTCGCGCGGGCTGTTGCAGAAAAAAGATTAGGCACACGGGCGATACGACAATCGCATCGTTCAGGCACCGGCGAGTCCTCGAGGCGCAAGTTTTCGGGCCGCCCTTCGACTGGCTGAGGGTGGTGAGCTTTGTCGAACCACGGCCGATAGAGTAGTACCATGAGTCGAAACATTCTCATCGGACGTCCACGGCCCTTTCCCTCGCGCCCCTCGGCCTCGCGTGGTGGAAGCCGGCGCCCGGTCGGAGAGCGAGTGGCGGCTTCCATCGTCGAGCTAATTCTTACGGATAAAATTTAGAAAGGGGAATGAACAGTGGCAAAAGCGGCGCCGGTGGAGAAGAAAAAGGCCGAGTACGGCTCGGATGTGATCGTCGATTTAATGAAGGCCTTCGACATCGAATACGCAGCCTTCAATCCCGGCGCGACGTTTCGCGGGATTCACGATTCGATCGTCAACTACGGCGGCAACTACAAGCCCGAAGTGATCTTCTGCTTTCACGAAGAATTTTCGGTGGCGCTGGCGCACGGCTACGCCAAGGCCAAGGGCAAGCCGATGATCGCCATCGTCCACAACATCGTCGGCCTGCAGCACGCCAGCATGGCGATCTTCAACGCCTGGTGCGACCGCGTGCCGATCATGGTGCTGGGCGGCACCGGGCCGATGGACGCGACGCGGCGCCGGCCGCGCATCGACTGGATTCACACCGCTCTCGTGCAGGGCAATCAGGTGCGCGACTACGTCAAGTGGGACGATCAGCCGCACACGCTCGCCAGCGTGCCGGAGTCTTTCATCCGCGGCTACCGGATCGCGACGACCGAGCCGACGGCGCCGATCTACATCAACTACGACGCCGATCTGCAGGAAGACCCGCTGAAAAACGGCGTCGAGATTCCCGACGTGTCGCGCTACGCGCCGCCGGCGCCAATGCAGGCCAACCCGGAGGCGCTTCGGCACGCAGCCAAGCTGCTCGTCGAGGCCAAAGCGCCGCTCATCATCGCCGACATGTACGGGCGCAACTCCGAAGCGATGTCGTCGCTCGTCGAGCTGGCCGAGCTGCTTTCGATTCCGGTCGTGGATAAAGGCAATCGGATGAATTTTCCCAACAACCATCCGCTCGACGTGACCGACGGCGCGCGCGAGTTGCTGGAAAAAGCCGACGTCATTCTCGGCCTCGACGTGGTCGATCTTTACGGCTCACTCACGCGCGTCAATCGCACGACGCGCGTCTCCGAGTACGTGACCGGACCGGCCAAGATCATCCACATCACGCTCGCCGACATGTTGATCCGAAGCTGGTGCGGCGACTGTCAAGTCTTGCAGGCGGTCGATGTGCCGATTTCCGCCGACAGCGCCGTCGCCGTGCCGGAGCTGACGCGCCTCTGCCGGGAGCTGCTCGGTAACGACCGGAGCAAAAAAGCCGCGATCGACGCGCGCTTGGGCGAAATCAAAAAGCGCCACGATGAGCTCAGAACGAAATGGCTTGGCGAGGCGAGAGGCAAGGCGGCGCAAAAAGAAATTTCGACCGCCTATCTCGCCTACGAATTGGGCGAAGCGATCAAAAAGCACGACTGGATGCTGGTCAACGGCAGCGCCAACGGCTGGGCGCGAAAACTTTGGGACTTCACCAAGCCGCGGCAGCATCTCGGCACCAGCGGCGGCGCCGGCGTGGGCTACGGCATGAGCGCGGCCATCGGCGCGGCGCTCGCTAATATGGGGAGCGGCAAACTTTGCGTGGACATTCAGGCCGACGGCGATTTATTGATGACCTCGAGCGCGCTCTGGACCGCGGCCAAGCACAAGATTCCGCTGCTGATCGTCATGCATAACAACCAGTCTTTCTACAATTCCGAAGAGCACGGCATCCAGATCGCCAAGTTCCGCAAGCGGCCCGTCGAGAACGCCGGCATCGGCACGCACGTCGGCGACCCGCCGGTCGATTTCGCCCAGGTGGCGAGGGGATTCGGCGTCCACGCTGAAGGGCCGATCGCGCGGCCGGCCGACCTACGCCCGGCGATCGACCGCGCGCTGAAGTACGTGCAGGAGAAAAAACTTCCCGCGCTCGTGGACGCGATCTCGGAGCCGCGCTAATTGAGCAATCATGGCTGACGACCGCCACCTTCTCTTCCGCCGCGCCATCGCGAGGCCCGACGCCGAAATCGATCTCGGGCACGCGGCGCTCACCGTCGCAGAGGACGAGTATCCCGCGCTGAAGCCGGAAACTTACCTTGAGCGCCTCGACCGTCTCGCCGCGGCGGCGCGTGACCTCTCGGGCGAAAACCCGAGCGTGTATCGACTTCTCGCCGCGATCAACTACGTGCTTTTTACCCAGGAAGGCTACCGCGGTGACCGCGAAGACTACTATGATCCCAGAAACAGTTTTCTCAACGACGTCATCGACCGGCGCATAGGCATCCCGATCACACTCTCAGTTCTTTACATGGAGGTGGCGCGCCGTGTCGGTTTGCAACTTCACGGCGTCGGATTCCCCGGTCACTTCCTGGTCAAATACACGGGCAACGAGGGAGAGTTTGTAATTGACCCGTTCGACGGCGGCGAGGTTCGCACTTTCGATGAGCTGCAGGAGAAGCTCGACGCCGTTTATGGCGGCAAGGTCCCATTCCGGTCCGATCTGCTCGCGCCGGTGTCGAGCCGCCAAATTATTTTTCGGATGCTCAACAACTTGAAGGCGATTTACCTCAAGCGGGAAAATTTTCGCAAAGCTCTCTCCGTGGTCGAGCGGCTGGTGATTCTCGATCCGACCTCGGCCCACGAGATCAGGGATCGCGGGCTGTTTTACCTCAAACTCGAATACTTTCCTCAAGCGATGGAGGACCTTGAGAGCTACCTCAGTCTTGCTCCCGACGCCGCCGATGCCGAGGAAATTCGGGACCAGGTGGAAAATCTCAAAAAAGGGGGCCGTGAGGCTGCACTAGGGACGGGATGTGCCGGCGGTTGTCTCCGCTCATTCGATAAATTTCTGCATTGCATTGAGCCGGAATCCATATATAATGCCCCTATCCTTGCGTTTCCAGTAATCGTTTTGGGAGGTTGACTTATGCCAAATGCGCTCTTGGTCTATCCAAAATTTCCGCCTTCTTATTGGGGCGCGCAATTTGCGTTGGAGTTTGTCGGAAAAAAATCAAACATGCCGCCGCTGGGCCTGCTTACCGTGGCCGGGATGTTCCCCAAAAATTATCAGCTCAAGGTCGTCGATCTGAACGTTACTCCCTTGACCGACCGCGATATCGCCTGGGCGGATCTGGTCTTCGCCTCCACGATGATCGTGCAAAAAGATTCGCTCCAGGAAATCATCGGACGTTGCAACCGCGCCAGCGTGCCGATCGTCGTCGGCGGGCCGCATCCGACGTCGTTCTACGACGAGATCGAGGGCGCCGATCACTTCGTTCTGGACGAGGTGGAAGATATTTTTCCCGAATTTTTAAGCGATCTCGAAAACGGCACAGCCAAGCGCGTCTATCGTGCGTCGGCAAAGCCGGACATCTCCAAGACGCCGCTGCCGCGCTACGATCTGATCGACCTGAACGTCTACCGCTCCATGGCGCTGCAGTTCTCGCGCGGCTGCCCGTTCGACTGCGAATTCTGCGACATCACCAAACTTTTCGGACGCGTGCCCCGCACGAAAACGAACGAGCAGATCCTGGCCGAGTTCGATTTGCTCTACGATCTCGGCTGGCGCGGTCCGATGTTTTTGGTCGACGACAATTTTATCGGCAACAAGCGGGACGCCATGCGTCTTTTGCCCGAAGTCGCCAAATGGCAAAAAGAGCGAAACTACCCGTTCGGCCTCTACACGGAGGCGAGCGTCAACCTGGCCAGTCTCGATCAATTGCTCGACGCAATGGTCGATGCCGGCTTTTCGATGACCTTTTTGGGAATCGAAACGCCCAATCACGATGCTTTGTTGAAAACGAAAAAAGCGCAGAACACGAAAAAGGGCGAAGAACATTTTCTTTTGAACGCGGTGCGCAAGATCCAGGAAAAAGGCATGGAAGTCACGGCCGGGTTCATTCTGGGGCTGGACGGCGATCGAGAAGACGCCTTCGACTCTCAGATCGAATTCATTCAACAGGCCGGCATTCCGGTGGCGATGGTCGGCCTGTTGACGGCCTTGAAGGGGACGGATTTGTATCACCGCCTTCAGAAGGAGGGGCGGCTGCTTCAGGAATCGACCGGCAATAATTTCAGCATCTCGTTGAATTTCAAGACGGAAATGGATCGCCCCACGCTCGTCGACGGATACAAGAGGGTTCTTTCGACGCTCTACGATCCGACTCTCAAAAACTACTTTGAACGCTGTCTGACTATGTTGAGCCGCGTCCAACGGCCCGCGCATCGCGTCAGCCGGGTCGGCAAGGACGAGTTGATGGCTCTTGTGAAGTCGCTGAAACGGCAGCTTCTCTCAAAGCAAGGTCCGGCTTACTTCCGTTTTTTAGTGAAGGTTTTGAAAAGAGATCCAAAACTCTTCCCGGAAGCGATTCGTCTGGCAATCCTGGGCTATCATTTCGAGAAGACGACCAGCCAACAGATCGCCGTCGACGACTTCAAGCAATATCTCGAGGCGGAGTTCGACGCGTTCAAGCAAAAAGTTTCCAGCTTGGCGAAATCGGAATACCAGCGGGTTGCGGAGGTGCGGAGATTCGCCTGGGAGTTGTTCGAGCGCGTGCACGCGAAGTACGAACAGATCCACGAAGACTTCAAGTACCACGTGCGCGATACTCTCGATAGCTTCAAAGCGTCGGTGAAGTCGCACCTGGAGGAGATCTCGGCGCCGTTCTCGATCGAAACGCCGACTATGGAATGAGAGGATTAAGCTTGGCTAGGAACGGTAAGAGGAAAGAAAGCGCTGGGCGAAGGTCGTCGTGAGATAGAGTTCTTTGACGAAATTCACCGGCAGTTTCCACGACAGCTTCCAGGCCTGAACGGTCCAAAAACGTTTTCCCCGCAAATGCTCCGCAGTTCGGCTCCAAAACTTTTGTAAGTCCTGCTTGGAGTAAACGACCCGATTGTTCAAGGCGTCGAATTTAAGGCACAGACGCTGCGCCCGGGAAAGAATCCCGCCGGCGACGCACGGGTAGATATCCCGCCATTCCTTGACGTTGATATTCGCCGCCGTGCTCCGATGCAGCTCGCGGAGCTGCTCAATCCATTTCCCGGCGGGTTCGTCTTTCCATTCAAAGCGACGACGGAGCTTTTGCAACCGGCCGTCAAGGCGGCTCCATTGCCTGAGAAATCGGTCCAGGTCTTTGCGCGTCAGCAGTATCTTCGACGACAGATCTTCGAACGGGTCGAGCAGTTCCCGCGCTTTGGCCGGCAGCACCGCCCTGGCGTCGTTGTAGGCCTGGCGCCACTCCGCGATTTTTAACGTCTGCCAGATCTCGCCCTGGATTTTTTCGATCTGTTCGAAGAAGCGCTTTTCGCGCTCGCTGCGCGGGCGCGTCTCGAGCCAAACCTCTTCCAACTCCTTAAAAAAACGCGCCCAGGCAACCAGCAGGTGAAAAATTTCTTTTGCGCGCTTCATGGCGTGAACGAGCAGAGAATCGACCGCGTAGCCGGGCCGGCGCGTCAGGCGGTCCTTCAGGCGGAAAAAGCCCGCGACCATCGGATGCTGGTTTTCGATCAGCGCGGCGTTTTTGTACCACATGAGTATGAACAGCAGACGCCAATAGACGTGCGGGTTCTGCGTCCAGCGCGACAAAATCTTCTTCATGTTCGCCTTGCTGTAGAACGCGCCCCAAGCGCCCTGATACGCCGCCGTCCATTCCTCGGCGGTCATGGTAGAATGCTTGGTCGTGGCGTGAAAGGAGTCGCGCTTGTTGAAATCCGGGTCCATCCACTCGCCGCGCTCTTTCATCTCTTTGTGATCCTGCGATCCGGGCAGCGGCGTCATCATGAAGAACGATCCGATGTCCGGCCCGATCACGTCGGTGAGGTAACGGATATCTTCCGGAATTTGCTCCTTGGTGTCGAAGGGGAGGCCGACGATGTAGCCGGTCTGCACCAGAATCCCCGCGTCGTGCCACTCGCGGATGATGTCGATGTATTCATCGACCTTGTTCTGCGCCTTGCCTTCGGCCTTCAAGTTTTCCGGATTGACGCTTTCCATGCCGATGAACACCTGGCCGCAGCCGGCCCGGGCCGCGAGCGCGACGAAGTCCTTGGGCTTTTTCGCCAGATCCACCTGCATCATGAAAGAGATTTTGATGTTCTCTTCTTCGCGCAGGCGGATGAGCGCCTCGAAGGTCTCGCGCCAGAGTTTTTTCCGCGCGAAGTTGTCGTCGGTAAAAAAATAAAAATTGACGCCATGAGCCAGGTAGTTCCGGCGCGCGACCTCGGCGATCCATTCCGGCGATCGCTCGCGCATCTTGCGGCCCTGGACGTTGATGATGGTGCAGAAGCTGCACGCGAACGGGCAGCCGCGCGAGGTATCGACGGTGCCGAACGATTGGAGCGCGAAGTGCTTCATCGTCTTCGGGCTGACGATCGGCAGCGGCGCCGAGCTGATGTCGATGAGGTTCTGAAGGTCCTGGGCGAAGGAGTAAATCGGCTTGAGCCGCCCGTTCAAGCAGTCGGCCAAAATATTCTGCCACTCGTTCTCGACCTCGCCGGCGACAACCGAGATTTTTTCTTGCACTAGCTCCTGGATATCCGGCTCCTGCTCGCCCAGCATGTTGACGGTTCCACTGGTGTGAAAGCCGCCGATCATGACGTCGATGCCGTGTCGGCGGAATTGCTTGCCCAGAACCAGCGCGCGGGGGAACTGGTTCGTCTGCACGCCGACGAGACAGACGAGCAGCTTGGTATTCGGCCGGCGACTCCAGCGGGCGATTTGCTCGACCGGCACTTTTTCCGCCGTCTCGTCGAAAGTGTCCACATGGATATCCACCTCCGGGAACGCTCGGCGCTGCTGGACATCGTGGGCGAGACCGTACAGCACGTTCAAGCTGTTGCTCGGATAAACGCCCTTCCAAAAGCGAATGACGTACCCGTCGTCGTCATATTTCGAAGGTTTGATCAGAACGATGCGGAAGTTTTTAATCGGCGCCGGCGCTCGGCAGCCGGCGTGGTCGCGGGTGCTTGTAAGTTCGGCGAACATACCCTAAGATAAAGGCATCTTTACGGCGAATTTGGAAGGAATCTACAGTCTCCGGGAAGCGGTGTCAAGACGCTTCTCCGCCGCTTGTCCCCGGGTTTGAGCCGGCCGTTTGAATGATCCATCTCTCGCGCGTCTCTAAAATCTATCCGCCCGAATTTCCCGCGTTGGTCGATGTCCACTTCGATGTGGAAAGGGGCGAGTTTGTCTTCGTGAACGGGCCGAGCGGCGCCGGTAAGACAACTCTCTTGAAGCTCTTGTGCCGCGGCGAAGAGGCGACCGACGGGGAAATTATCGTCAACCGACGCAACGTCGGCCGGCTCGGCGGCGTCGGCGTGGCCGAGCTCAGGCGCGAGATCGGTCTCATCTTTCAGGAATTCACGCTGCTCCCCACGATGACCGTGCTTGATAACGTGGCGCTTGCCGCGGAGGTCGCCGGCGTTTCCGCGCGCGAAGCGCGCAAGAAAGCCTTCCTTCTTCTGCGCGAATTGGGGCTTAACGAAAAACACGCCGCCAGGCCGGCCATGCTTTCCGCCGGCGAGCGGCGGCGCGCCGTGATCGCGCGCGCCCTGGCGAACGACCCGGTCCTCGTGCTCGCGGACGAGCCGACCGGCGATCTCGACGCCGAGGCGGCGGACGAGACGATGCGGCTGTTCGCCCGGATTTGCGAGCGGGGAACGACCGTCGTCGTTGCCACGCGCGACGCCGGATTGATCGAGCGTTTTCCCTACCGGGTCGTGATTTTGCAAGGCGGGCGCCTGCTCGACGGCGCCGCGTCCGGCGGCGAGTTCCGTCTATGAGAATGGCGCAGCTATCGTTCGCGTTTCGCTGCGTGCGCAGGAGCTTGCGGGAGCACTTCCGGATCCACCTTCTTACCGCCGGGACGACGGTGACGGCGCTGTTTATTTTCGCCGGCTTCATCCTGATACAAGAAAATCTCCACCGTCTCGTCACGGCATGGGGCGACGGCGTCCGGATGTTCGCCTACCTGGACGAACGCCTGGCGGCGGCGGAGGTCGAACCGCTCGCGGCCCGCGTCGGCGCCTATCCGGAGATCAAAGATGTGCGTTACGTTTCGCAGTCGGAGGCGTGGGAGAATTTCAAAAAATCGGCTGGGGCGCCATCCGCCGCGCTCGAAGGTCTCTCGGCGGAGGTCTTGCCCGCGTCGCTGGAGATCGCGGTCAAGGCCGGCCACCGCGACCGCGACGCGCTGGCGGGCGTGGCGGCGCGGCTTCGCGCCGAGAAAGGCGTCGGCAAGGTCGAATATCCGGAGGAGTGGCTCCGAAAATTGAGCCTGCTTCTCGTCGCACTCGAATGGGCGAAGTGGATTTTCGGCGGCGGTCTCTTGCTCGCCGCGCTGTTGATCGGCGGCAACACCTTCAAGCTCGCGCGCCTCGCGCGCGGGGATATGGAGATTGAGATCATGCAGTGGGCCGGAGCGCCGCCGTGGCTGATCAGGCTGCCGTTTGTCATCGAGGGGATGGTTCAAGGGATTTTCGGCGCGGCGCTGTCGGTAAGTTTCCTCTGGCTGTTGTTTTTGGTCGCAACCACCCAACTCCCCCGTGCGAGCGGCCTTTTCGCCGCCGGCGCGGAGCTTCGCTTTCTCGAGCCCGAAAGCCTCGCGTTCATCCTCATTTTTGGCTGGGCTATTGGCACTCTAGAGGGCCTTTTGTCGCTCAGACGATGGCTCAAGCGATGGTGAAAACCGGCCCCGCCCCGGCGGCTTTTTTCCTGCTCTTCTCTCTCGCTTCAGCCGGCCTCGTCCACGCCGCTGAGCCGGAGCGCGAGTTGCAGGGAATCAAGAAAAAAATCGAGCAAGAGCGACAGGGAATCACCAAGGTCAAGAAGAAAGAAGAGTCCATTCTCGGCACTCTCGCCAAGATCGACGACGCGTTGGAAAAGAAAAACAAAGAATTAAAGCGCGTCAACGCGAGGCTCGAAGCCGTTTTGCGCGATCTCAAGAAAAAACAGGCCGAGGCGGAAAATGTCCGATACTCGCTCGGCGCACGCACGGAGCTCTTTCGCCGGCGCGCGCGCGCGCTTTACGAGTGGCGGCGGGCGGGCGCGCCGCTCGAACTGCTCGACGACGCGCGCTCGCTCGCCGATCGCATGCGGCGGCGCTATTACCTCGAAATCGCCCTGGCTTACGACCGGACGCTGATCGATCGCCTGAGTGACGAAACCGCCCGGCAGCAAGCCTTGAAACAAGAGCTGGAACAGAAAAAGCGGGAGGTGGACCGGCAGAGGAAGACGCTTACCGCGATCAACGAATCCATCCGCGCGGATCGGCAGAAAAAAGAGGTGATGCTCGCCGGCATCCGGCGCGAAAAAGAGGGGCGCGAGCGGGCGCTCCAGGAGCTGCAACAGGCGGCGCAGAGGCTACAAAAAATGATCGACGAGATCGCCCGGCGGTCGGCGCTGGCGAAAGAAGCGCCGCCGGGGACGGGCTTCGAGGCGTTGCGCGGCAAGCTGGATTATCCCGTGCGCGGCGCGGTCATGGCGGCGTTCGGCAAGACCCAGCATCCGGAATTTTCCGCCGAGTTGTTTCGCAAAGGCATCGACATCGACGCGCCGATCGGAGAAGAAGTCAGGGCGGTCGAGACC
>JBGPTS010000078.1:0-15727 GCA_041490745.1 Binatia bacterium
ATCTTGCTCGATGCCTACGAGCAGATCAGAACTTTCGACGTGACGACGATCGAGCTCATCGAGCCGTTGCGGGCGCTTCGCATGATTCACTTTTCCGCGTGGATCGCGCGCCGCTGGGAAGACAGCGGTTTCAAAGCGGCGTTTCCCGCCTTCGGTACCGAACGCTATTGGCAGGAACAGATCGAAGGACTCGCGCTGCAATTAGAAAAAGTGCAATACCGCACGACCGATCTCTACCGTTGAACAGTGGCCAATTCTTAAGCGCTGGTCCGACCCGGCACGGGGTTACATCGAGTTCCTGCTTTGAAAGGTCTTGAACGGAACAAAGCGATTGAACGACTTGAACGGGATTCGGTACTTTTTCAGGCCTCGGTATACCAGGTGGTATGGCGCTCCACGGGCAGGCGCTTCGCCATAGTCTTCTGCTCGGAGTACCCCAAGAAAATGCACGCCACCGGCCGCTCTTTCTCCGTGAGTCCGAGAACCGGGCCAACGAAGTTTTGGTCGATCCAGGCGCCCGTGCCGGGATAGCTGCCCAGGCCTCGCGCGGTCGCGGCCACCAGCAGGTTCTCGATCGCGCACCAGCAGGCCGCGAAGTTCTCCTGATCGACGATTTTGTTCTCATCGGGATCAGGGTCAAATCTTGAATTTTAGACTTAGGCTTTGCTCTTCTCGGAACGATCGGAGATTGACTTGACCGGCTTGAACACGAGCCGCGCTTCGGTCTATTGCTTCCCCTGCTGAAAACTCTTGAGCGACTCCTCGCGCAGCGACATCCATATTCGGCCGACGAGCCGTCCGAAATTTTCCGAGCCGATGATCTCGGAACTGCGCGGGCGCTCAAGATCGATCTCGACGACGGACTTGATCTTGCCCGGCCTGGCCGTCATCACGATCACGCGGTCCGACAGCTGGACGGCCTCGTTGATGTTGTGCGTGACGAAAAGTATCGTCTGGCCGATCTGCTGCTGAATTCTCAGCAGCTCTTCCCCCAGGATGATCCGGGTCTGCTCGTCGAGCGCGCCGAACGGCTCGTCCATCAGAAGGATTTCCGGCTGCATCGCCAGCGCCCGCGCGATGGCCACGCGCTGTTTCATGCCGCCGGAGAGTTGATCCGGATAGCGGTCTTCAAATCCGCCAAGTCCCATAAGCTCGATCATCTCCAGCGATTTCTTCCGCCGCTCGTCTTTCGGCGCTCCCTGCATCTGCAGGCCGAATTCCGTGTTCTCCAGCGTCGTCCGCCAGGGAAAAATCGACTCTTGCTGGAAAATGATGCCGATTGCGGAGTGCCCGTTCTTCGCCGCGACGCCTTTGATGAAGACTTCTCCCGACGTCCTGGGGACGAGGCCGGCGATCAGCTCGAGCAGCGTGGACTTGCCGCAGCCGCTCGGGCCGATGATCGAGACGAACTCATGACGGTAAATTTCAAAGCCGACGTTGTCGATCGCCGTGAAGCCGGAATATCCTTTGGCAAGATTTCTGACTTCGAGAATGGGCGTGCCGTTCTTCATCCGGCTCTCTCGTGGGCGAACCGGCGGCAGCGCGCGAGCAGCAGCGTCATCGTGACGTTGACGGCGGCGGCAAACAAAAACACGAGCAGGATGCCGGCGTACATTTCGGGAATCCTGAAATGATTGAACGACTGCATGATGATGAACCCGAGCCCGGCGTTGGAAACTTTGAGCTCGCCGAGGATCGCCGCCACCAGCGAGACGCCGATCCCCAGGCGCGCGCCGCCGATGACCGGGAGCAACATCGACGGGAGATAGACGCGCGCGAAGGTCTGGATGCGGGATGCGCCGACGGAGCGCGCCACCTTGAGAAAAATCCGATTGACGCCGGCTGCCGCGATCGTCGTGTTGACGACGATGGGAAAGAAACCCGACACCGCCGCCATCGCCATTTTCGACTCCAGCCGGGCGCCGAGGAGCATGAGAAAGATCGGGTAGAGAATGATTTTGGGAGTGGCCGCGAAATAGAGCAGGGGCGGCTCGAAAACCTTTCTCAGAAACGGATGGGTGCCGAGCGTGACGCCGAGGGCGATCCCGAAGATGGCCGCGAAGAGAAACCCCACCGCCGCCTCGTGAACCGTCACGAGAAGGTGCGGGAACACAGTCCCGCTCGACACGAGGGCCCAGGCCGCGCGAAAAATCTCGGCGAGGCCGGGGAGAATACCCGCGAACAGAAGCCCGCTCTTCGCGACCGCTTCCCAAACAGCCGCCAGGACGAGCACCGTCGCTGTCTGGATCAGCAGGGGCTTCATGAGCTGAACAACCTCGATTCGGCCCGTCCAAGCAGATGGATGAAGAGCATGGAGAGCAAAATCGCGCCCGCCACGCCGAGGTAGAGATCCTCGGTGTTGAACCAGAAATATCCCTTGGAAGCGAGCGTCCCGATGCCGCCGATCTCCACCAGAAATTCGACCGCGATCACGGAGATAAGGATGTAGGTGACTCCCAGCTTCAAGCCGCTCACGATCATCGGCGCCGCCGCCGGTAAAAGGATGTGCCGGATAATCTGTCGCTCGCTGAGCCGCATGCCGGTTCCCACCTTGAGGTAGATTGGATTGACATCCCGGAGTCCCTGATGCGCGTTGAGCGCGATCGGAATCATGCCGGAGATAAAGCCCATGGCGATGATGGCGCCGAGCCCGCGGCCGAAGATCACGAGGAAGATCGGATAGAGCAGAATCCAGGGCGAGGCGAACAGAGCGCTCAGGAGTTCGTCGTACGCCCGGCCGAACGACGGGAAGCGCCAGAGCGCGTAGCCAACGGGCAAGCCGACGGCCGCCGCAAGCGCGAACGCGGCGCCGACGGAAAAAAGCGTGGTGACGAATAGCGCGGGAAGCTCGCCGGAAAGGATTTTTTCCCAGGCCGCGGCGGCGACGAGAGAAGGCGCGGTCAAGAAAATCCGGTTGACCCAGCCGAGCCGGACAATCGCTTCGAGGGCGGCCAGGAGCGCGGCGATGAAAAGCCATCGCGCCGCGGCCTCTCTTCCGCGCCGGCCCATCACGGTCACTCCGCGACGATGAGCCTTTTAAGCTCCGCCGCCGTCGGCGCCTTGTCGATCATTTTTAACTTCAAAGCGAGATCGACGGAAAAATCGACCCGGCTCACAGGCGAAAGCGCGAGCGCCTCCTTGGGGAAAAACTTGAAGCCTGCTTCGGCGAGCGACGGCGCGACCTGATTGACCTCGGCGAAGAACGCCACGGTCTCCTTGGGGTTGTCGTACATCCAGTCGATGGTCTTCTTGATCGCGCTCAGATAGGCCTTCACGAGGTTCTGGTTCTTGTCATAGAAATCGGCGCTCGTGAAGTTGACGCGCGTGGAGACGCCCCTCACGCCCTCAAGCTCCGCGCCCCTGAAGACGATCCGCACTTCGCCCTTCTCCACTTTGCCGAGAAAAGTGGGCGGCGAGGCCCAGCCCGCCTCGATCTGTTTGGTCATCAACGCCGTGTAGGAATCGGGCGGAGCGCCGACCGGGACGAGATTCGGCTTGATCTTGAACTGCTCCGCCGCAAGCTGGAGCACCATGTGCGTCGAGGAGCCGGGCCGGCTGAAGCCGATCGACTTGCCGTCGAGATCGCGCAGCGTCTTGTAGGGAGAGTCGCCGCGCACGAGCCAGAAAAGATCGGGCGAGCCGGTCATCTCGGAGGAGATGACGCGCACCGCCGCCCCTTTGAGAAAAGCAGTGATAACCGATTCGGTTCCTGTGGCGAGGCCGATGTCGGCGCTCCCGGCTGTGACCACCCGGACGGTCTCCGCGCCGCCGCTGGACCAGAAAATTTCCGCCTTGATGCCGGCGTCTTTTAAAAATCCCTTCTTGTCGGCGATCCACGTGGGCATCGTCGTGTCGAACAGCCCTTTCTGGGGAATCGCGATCCGCAATGTTTGGAGCTGGCCGCGCGCGGGAGCGGCGGTCACGAGAGTAACCGCGACGGCAGTTGCCAAAAATACTAAAATCGCCGGGAGAACTTTTCTGGTGGTCATGGGTCGCCTCCTTATCAAACAAGGATGAAGGATGAAGGCGGAAGGATGAACGAAGAGTCCCCCCTCATCCTTCATCCCTTATCCTTCATCCTTGCGTTATAACGCCGTGTTCACCGCCTTGGTTTGGACGTAACTGAGCAATTCCTCCACCGACTCCTCTCTCCCGATGCCGCTCTGCTTGAACCCGCCGAAAGGCACGCCGAGAAAGTGGCGGCTCGAGCCGTTGATCCAGATGTAGCCCGCTTCGAGCCGCTCCACGGTGCGATAGGCAAGCGCGAGATCTTTGGTCCAGACGCTCGCGGTCAGGCCGTAATCGACACTGTTCGCCTGCGCGATCACCTCGTCGTAATCTTCCCACGTCAAGACCGACAAGACCGGGCCGAAAATTTCTTCGCGCGCGATGCGCATCGACATTTGAACGCGATCGAAGATCGTGGGCTCCAGAAAAAAACCTTTAGAGAAAATCTCCCCTTTGGGCCGCGCGCCGCCCGCCGCCAGCGCCGCGCCCTCCTTTTTCCCCAACTCGATGTAGCGCAGGCTCTTCTCGTACTGCTCCTTGTAGGCGAGGCAGCCCATCTCGGCCGCCGGATCGAGCGGCAGGCCGATCTTGATCGCGGCGGCGCGCTGGGTCAGCCGCTCGAGAAATTCGTCGTGAATTTTTTTGTGCAGGAAGAGGCGCGAGGTCGAGCCGCACGATTGCCCCTGGCACCAGTGAAAGTTCATGCCCACGACCGCCGACTCGACCGCCTTGGCGATGTCCACGTCGGGAAAAACGATCATGGGATTTTTTCCGCCCAACTCCAGCGTGACCGATTTGATGCCCTGTTCCGCCGCGAGCTTGAGCACGGTGCGCCCGGTGTCCACGCCTCCGGTAAGCGAGATGCGTTTGACCTTCGGGTGTTTGACCAAAGCGGTTCCGGTTACGGGGCCGTCGCCGGTGACGATCGAGACCACGCCGGGCGGAAAAATTTGCTGAATATATTTTCCCATTTCGAGCGCCGCGAGCGGGGTCTGCTCCGCCGGCTTGAGGATCACCGTGTTGCCGGCGACAAGCGGCGCGGCGATCTTGCACGCGGCAAAGAAGATCGGATGGTTGAAGGGAATGATCCGCACGACGACGCCGTAAGGCTCCTGAAATACGGTGTGGAGCATGCCCGGCTTTCCCGGCAGAATTTCGCCTTTGAGCGAGCCGCCGAGGCCGGCGAAATAGTCCATAATGCTCGCCGCGAGGTTGACGTCGCCTTTCATTGCCGTCACCGGATTACCCGAATCGACGGCGTCGAGCAGGGCGAGGTCCTCCGCGTGGGCGCGCAGCGCGTCAGCCAGGGCTGAGACCTTCTGTCCTCTCTCGAAGGGATCGACGCTGCGCCAGGATGCGAATGCTTTTTGGGCCGTCTCGACGGCCCGATCTACGTCGGGCGCTTCGGCGAACGGCACCTCGCACAAATCGACTTCTCCGGCCGGATCTTCGGTGGGGAAGGTGCGACCCGAGGCGCTCTTCACCCACTCGCCGCCGATCAGCATCCGGTCTTTATCTTTGAGGAGCGCCTGAATCTTTTTTTTGGATTCTTCCATCGTGATCTCCTCGACCGCGTGGCAAGGCCATCGACTTCCCGGCCTAGCCGCCTAATTCTTTCAACGCCTCCTCGACCAAGGAAAAGTCGGCGACTTGGTCGACCGTAACGGAATTTGGAATCAGCCCGTCTTTCTTGTCCGAAATCAAGATGCCGTTCACGCCGTCCCGAGAGAGTCTTCCGTCGTTCGTAAAGGCGTCGATGACAACGTCATAGGACTCGCGCGCTGTCTGTTCGTCCATGTGAAAGCGCTTCCGGATAACCTCTAGGGCGCCGCTGCGGTTCGCGTGAAGGTATCTCAAAGCCTCGATCTCGGCCTTCAACGCCTTTTTGATCTGCGAGCGGCTTTGGCCGATCTTCTTGAGCGTCGTGGACAGACCGACAAAGGGGATCGAGAGGATTTGAGACGTGTGGGCCAACAGAGGGAATCCTTCTTGTTTCAGCCTGATCGAAAAGGGCGGAGCAAGCATCACCGCATCGACGCGGCCGATCTTCAAAGCCTCGTACATGAGCCCTTCATCGCCGATGGCAATAATTTTAACGCCGCGGTCAGGATCCACGTCATAGTGCTGAAGCACCGACCTGGTGCTGATGTAGTTCGTTCCGCCGATGGCCGTGACGCCGACGGATCCGCCGGACAATTCCTTGACGCTTTTGAACTTGGGTTGTGCTGCCAGACTGAAAAAGGGAGCACGGATCGACGTCGAGATCGCGCGGAGCGGCGCTCCTTTTGCCGCGGACCGAATCGCGGAGCCCAGAACTTCGGCGTAGTCCGCATCGCCGCTCAGAATCGCGGCGATCGCTATGTTCGGACGAACCTGCACCAACTCCGCATCGAGTCCATTCTTGGCGTAGAATCCCCGATCTTTAGCGGTGAACGTGACGAGAAACGCGAGCGAGTTAGTTGCATAGGTAATGCGAATTTTTTCCGTTGAAGCTTTTTCTTGGCCTCGAGAGACAGGCGATAGAATCAAGGCGCAGAACAGGATCAACGCTGTGGATAGGAAACGTCTCAAAACCATACAGATAAACTTCGTAGGTTCGAGGATTATTCCGGTCTGATTAACGGCGCCGTCGGTGTACTATCGGAAATCGGAATAAGAAAGAGGCAAGAGATATGCCAATGAAATAGGGCGCGCTTTGCCGCTGCGGAGAGTCCAAAGCAAATGGCTGCTTCCTAAATGTCGGAAAAATCCGGCGCTAATTCTTAACTGTTGGATAGGGGCGCGGAGCTTTTCCAGCAAGCCCTTAGGGCGGAGGAAGTGGCTTGGTTATTGCGACACTTGATCCGGGAAGATCTTCGTCGCCGGTCGGGGAGGGGTCAATGCATGACCTGAGAAGTTTTCTTGACTCCTATTCGTCTTCATTTCCTCAAGAGGTCGTTCGGGTTAAACAAAAGGTCGATAGCAAGTACGAGATCACCGCGCTCCTCGGCGAGATCGAGAAGGCGCATCGATTCCCGATACTCATCTTTGAGAACGTTCGGAACGGGGAGAAGCAGTTTCGCTTTCATCTCGTGACTTTTATCCATTCCAGTCGAAGACGCATCGCCGCTCTTCTCAATACCACCTCCGAGCGCATCGGCAGCGCCTATCATGACGGCTTGCAGAAAAGAATTCCTCCGGTTGTCGTGTCGAAGAAAGAAGCCCCGGTAAAAGAGATAATCGCGACCGGCGGGGAAGTCGACGCGACGACCTTTCCGGCGCCGATCCACCATGAAATGGATCCCGGGCCATATATCACGGCGGGGTTTTTTACCTGCTACGACCCGGATACGGGGGTGGAAAATTCCGCTATCCACCGGGGCTGGATTAAATCCAGAGATGAGATCGGAGTTTATTTTACTCCCGCAACCCACAACACGTTGATCTTCGCCAAGCACGAGCAGCGTGGAAAAGACATGCGGGCCGCTTACTGGATCGGTCATCATCCTCTCGTCGTTCTGGGATGCGAAGCGGGAATACCTTTTGGCGACAGCCATTACGCCACAGCCGGCGCTTTCGTCGGAGAACCCCTGCGCCTCACGGCCTCCGAGACTCTAGGAGAAGATTTCCTGGTGCCGGCGGATGCCGAGGTCGTGATCGAAGGCGTGATGCCTCACGGTCAGAGAAAACCCGAAGGCCCGTTCGGCGAATATACCCGCTATTCAGGGCCTCAGAAGTGGAATCCGTTTCTCAAGATCACGGCGATCACGCACAGGAGAGACGCTTACTGGGAAAGCCTCCCCGTGGGGCATACCCATTGGGTTTCCTCCGTGGCGCGGGAAGGAATGGCGTTTGATGCGATCAAGAGAGCCGTTCCCACCGTGAAAAGCGTTTATGTGCCTATGTCGGGTTGCGGCGTCTTTCATCTCTACATCCAGATACAAAATCAGGTCGAGGGATCGAGCCGATCGGCGCTCGTCGCCGGACTTCTGTCCCACTACCTCGTGAAGCACGCTTTCGTTTTTGACGAGGACGTCGACATTTTCGATGAGAGCGAAGTTCTCCACGCGCTGGCGACGCGATTCCAGGGGGATCGGGATCTGCTGGTGCTTCCTCGGCTCATCGGACCCGCTTTGGATCCCAGCGCCGCAGGCATCGTAGGAACAAAGGTCGGATTCGACTGCACCAAGCCGCTGGGACAGTCGTTTGCCGAAAAACTCTCGATTCCGGATGGGATCAAAAACAGTCCGGAACTGCGAGCCGTTCTTGAAACCATTCCGTGGAAGCGGTCCGCCGAAGAAGGATTCTAGCCGAGAGCGGGTGAGAGAAAGATGGCCGAGGTGATTTATGTGGCTTGTCCCCGATGCCGACGAAAATTTTGCATCGGGCCGGAGTTTTTCACGATTCCCGAATCGTATTGTCACTGCCCGTATTGCGGCGACGAGTTCTCCGTGTATCGGAAAGCGGAGGAGGAGGAAAAACCAAGCAGGACATAGATGAGACGGGAAATGGCGCTAGCTCTAATCTGTTCGACCGGAATCAACGCTCTGCGTTCGGAGGAATGACCCATGCCCTATAACGACTTAAGAAGCTTTCTTACGAGACTGGCGAAAGAAGGTGAAGTTCTCAATATCGAGCCCGAGGTGGATTTGATGTACGAAGTCGGCGCGGTCTGCCGGCTCGCGCTGGATCGCGGCGGTGAGGAGCGGAACAGAGCGCTCTATTTCTCACGGTTGAAAGGGAGCTCTTATCCCTTGGTCGTCAATCTACTGGCTACCCGCAAGCGCTATTGCCTCGCTCTGGAGTGTGAACCCGAAAATGTCCATCGCGAGTGGATCCGCCGCACGGGAAAACCCATTCCACCCGAGATCGTGAAGGATGGGGCTTGCAAGGAGGTCGTGCGAGTCGGCAAGGACGTCAATTTGTTCGAACTCCCTATTCCCTGGTGGCATAAGTTGGACGGCGGTCGTTATATTACTTTTCCCTGCTACATCTCCAAGGATCCTGAGACCGGAATCCGAAACGCGGGTATGTACCGAACCATGGCCCACGACGAAAAAACCCTCGGACTGCTGGCCGCTCCTTATCGGCACATCCGTCATCATTTCGAGAAAACTCATGCGCGAGGCAACGCCTTTCCGGTCGCGATTGCGATTGGGCTGGATCCGGCTGTTTACATTGCGACCGTGGCGCCTTTTCCATTCGGCGTGGATGAGATCGCGATGGCCGGAGCGTTGCGCGGCGCGCCGGTCCAGATGGTGCCGTGCGAAACCATACCTTTAGAGGTGCCGGCGTCGGCCGAAGTGGTGATTGAAGGGGAAATTCCGCTCGGCGTTCTGCGCGACGAAGGTCCGTTCGGTGAATTTACAGGCTATTATGGCGAGCGCGCGCCACGACCGGTCATCCAAGTCAAAGCGATCACACATCGAAAAGATCCGATTTTTCAGGCGAGCTATGAAGGTCTGCCGCACCACGAAACCTGCGTGGTGTCGGGTATCAGCAATGAAGCGGAGCTTTTGCGCCAACTCCCGCTTCCCGGTGTTCAGAAAGTTCATTTCACCTCCGGCGGCGGCGGCTATCTGAATGCCGTCGTGTCCATCAAGAAAGCCTACGACGGCTACGGCAAGATGGTAGGTCTGTCGGCTCTGGGAACGACGGCCGGCAGAACGTTGAAGATGATTACCGTGGTCGACGACGATATCGATCCGAACGATATCGCGCAGGTCAACTGGGCCGTGACGATGCGAGTGCGGGTCGACCGCGACCTCGAGATCATCAAGGATGTTTCCGCTAATGTTCTTGACCCGACAATGACTCATTATGAAAAAAGTCTGTCATCGAGAACGGACAAGCTGATCATCGACGCCACGAAACCCATGCTGGAGCCCTTGCAGCCGGAGTGCCGGCCCGATCCGGAAACAATGGAACGGGTGCTCCGCAACCGGCAAAAATACGGGATCGAATAAGGCTGCGCCGAGTTTTTCCGTCCAGTGTCCTCCGTAAATCCGGGAAAGTGTGCTCTTTTATTCGTCGCCTCGGTCGTCAACAAGCTCCATCTGTATGCTCCCTGACTAGCTGCAACCAGGATCTTCTTCATCTCCCACATTCCGATGATGGTTCACTCCCGCTAAATTACCAGCCGGCAACTATTGCGCTGCCAATAGGGGAAGGATCGCCGCGAAGGTTTTTGAGGCAACCGGGGTGCGATTTGACAGGAAGCAAACGAGTTGACTATCTTGTCGACAATATTGTAGACAAATACTGAACAATGAAAAGACGAAGCAGTCATGGGAGATGAAATCCGATAAATGAAAATTGAAGGGCGTTTTATTTTCCCGGCCTCGACCCAGGCGGTATGGGACTTGTTAACCGATCCACAGTCGCTGCAGGCATGTACACCGGGTTGTAAGAAACTCACGGAAATTGGAAATGACGAGTTCGAGGCGGCGTTGGAGATCGGAGTCGGTCCCATCAAGGGAGCATTCGGCGGCAAGATTCTGATGCGGGAGAAAAATCCCCCATTCAGCTATACCCTCGTGGTCGAAGGCTCCGGCGCAGCCGGATTCGTTCGTGGGGAAGGAAAGCTCGCGTTGGAGCAGTCGGAGGATGGCGGGACGGCCGTTCTGGTGCGGGGCGATGCCCAGATCGGCGGTCTTATCGCCGGGGTTGGCCAGCGTTTGCTCGAGGGGGTGGCCAAGCAAATGATGGGGCAATTTTTTCGTTGCTTGCAGAGTGAGCTCGCGACTCGACTCGCAAAATCCGGCGGCTGAGCGGTTATGACAAAGGAAGTTTATGCCACTTGAAAAGGTGCGGATTCCGCGGGGCGACACGACCGTGGGAGGCATTTTGGCTGCGCCGCAGGGAGCCGGTCCGTTTCCGGGAATCGTCGTGATTCCCACGATCAAAGCTCTCGATGATTTCGCCGGTGATGGTGTCGAGCGGCTTGCGGCGGAGAACTTTGTCGCGCTTGGAGTCGACATTTTCGACCATCCCGGCGTTCCGGAAGACCCTTTCAAGCGGCCCGGCTCTCAACCCGACGAGCGGGTTCTGGGAGATCTCGATGCGGCTCTGGCGATGCTGAGAAGCCATCCCCTTGTCGGCGAGCAGCCGGTTTTTGCGTGGGGCTACTGTATAGGCGGCCGCTTTGCAATGCTTTGGCCCACCTACCGAAAAGATTTGGCCGGCGCAGCGTCTTTCCATGGCTTTCCGACCAACGATACGCGCAACCCCAACACGTCGACGCAACCTATCGAGCGCGTTCAACATCTCCAGTCGCCCGTGATCGCTTTTTTCGGCGAGGCAGACCGCCTCGTGCCGATGAAAGACGTAGACGATTATCGGCGCGAGCTAAAGGCCCATGACAAGGTTTTTGAAGTTCACACCTACCCGGGGGCGGATCATGGCTGGACGAACGTAAGAGCCCCGGCCTATCGAAAGGAACCCGCCGATGACTGTTGGCGTCGCAGCATGGAATTTCTGCGGCGCCATGCGGCGGCGAAAACCAGGCGCGCCGCCGGCTGACGGCTTGAGCGCTGACAATCTATTGACCCATGAAACCCGCTCAATTCGAATATTATGACCCGCGGAATCTTCCAGAGGCGCTGGAGATACTCAATGCTCACGCGGACGACGGCAAAATTCTTGCGGGCGGCCAGAGCTTGATGCCGTTACTGAACATGCGGCTCGCGCGGCCCAAGATCGTCGTCGATATCAACCGGATAGAAGAGCTGAATTACGTCAGAGCCACGGACACCGGGGTTGCGATCGGTGCCAACGCACGCCAGCGCGTCTTGCAAACAGAAAGACTGATCGGAGAGCGCTTCGTTGTCTTGCGGGAGGCCGGGTATTTCATTGCGCACCCTCAGATTCGCAGCCGTGGGACTATCTGCGGCAGCCTCGCCCACGCCGATCCGGCGGCGGAGCTTCCGGCCCTGGCTCTCGCCCTGGACGCGGAGCTGGTGGCGAGCGGACCTAACGGAGCGCGGACCATCTCCGCCGACGCTTTTTTCCTGAGCTATTTTACGACCGTTTTGCAGCCTAACGAGATCCTCACCGAGGCGCGTTTTCCTGCGCCACCCAAGGAAATGGCATGGTCGGTTCTTGAAGTCAGCCGGCGTCACGGCGACTTTGCTCTCGTCGGCATCGTTGCGGGATTGGCAGTCGAGCGAGAGCGTCCGGTCATAAACCGCGCGCGATTGGTATATTTCGGCGTCGGCGCGACTCCGATGCGCATCAAGGAAGCTGAAGAACTGCTGATCGGACAAGCTCCGGGCGAGGCCGCTTTTGACGCCGCGGCGCAAATCGCCGGCCAAGGAGTCGATCCCAGCAATGATATTCACGCCACGGCGGAATACCGGCGCGCTGTAACTGCGACTTTGACCCGGCGCGCGCTCCGCGCGGCGATGGGGAAGTTAAAAGATATGAATGCTTCGACAGGCTCAGCATGAACGGAAATATTATCCATGTTTTCAAGACCCATTCCGTTCGCCCTGAGCTTTGTCGAAGGGTGAACGGAGAGTTTTCAACAGTCTGTTGAAGGCGAATTAAATGGCAATGACTCGAACCATCAAGTTGCGCGTCAACGGCATAAATTACGAAGGCACGGCGGAAGTGCGCAAAACCCTGGTCGACTTCCTGCGCGAGGACCTCGGTCTTACCGGCACGAACGTCGGGTGCGAGCACGGCGTGTGCGGCGCCTGCACGATTCTCATGAACGGAGAAGCGGTGCGTTCCTGCATCATGCTGGCGGCGCAGGCGGACGGGGCCGAGCTGATGACCGTGGAAGGTTTGGCGAAATCACCGGGCGAGTTGCATCCAATCCAGGAAGCGTTTCGCGAAAAGCACGGACTGCAATGCGGCTTTTGCACGCCGGGATTTCTTATGACCACCTACGAGCTGCTGCAAAAGCATCCCGACGCCGACGAAGAGGAAATCAAAGAGTGGCTCTCGGGAAATCTGTGCAGATGCACCGGGTACCAAGACATACTGGAGTCCGTCAAATTGGCCGCCTCACGGCTGCGCAATTCCTAAGTCAGGTCGTCGCCGTGATGATTGCCGAGCCCAAGCTTCCCAGCGAACTACCCATCAGCCAGCCGCGTCACGTGGGCAAAGACAGCCCGCGGATGGAAGATCCTTTATTACTCACCGGACGGGTCGAGTACGGCAATGACATTCGCGCTCCGGGCATGCTGCACGCTGCTATTTTACGCAGTCCGCACGCCCACGCCTTGATCAAATCCATCGATACCTCGCGGGCGGAAAAACTTCCCGGCGTGGCCGCAGTGCTGACCGGCAAAGAGGTTAAAAACTGGTCGCGCCCCGTGTTCGGCATTCCCGAGGGCTGGACCGGTTACGCCCTGGCGGTGGAAAAAACCCATTGGGCCGGCGAGCCCGTTGCCGTAGTAGCGGCCAGCGACCGCTACATCGCGGAAGACGCCCTCGAATTGATCGACGTCGAATACGAACCGTTGGCGCCGGTGGTGGATGCGCTGAAAGCCGGAACGGGAATTGGCCCTTGCGTCCTGGAGGGCAAAGACAGCAACGTCGCCTATGACCGTAGATTCGTTTTCGGCGACGTCGAGGGAGGCATGGCGAGCGCGGATTTGATTGTGCGCGAACAATTTCGCTGGCACCGCAGCGGCGGCAATCCCATCGAAACTTGCGTCTGCATCGCCGACTGGGATCCGTTCACGGGGATGCTGACCTTGCGCGGCGGCCACCGCTCGCCGCATCTTATCCTTCCCGCGCTGGTGATTTCCTTGGGAGTGTCCTCGCAGCAGGTGCGCATCGTTCAGTCGCCCTTGGGCGGCAGCTTCGGCGTCAAAACCTTTGCCCGCTACGTGGTGCTGATCGCGCTCATGGCCAAGAAGCTCGGCGGCCGGGTGGTCAAATGGACCGAGGACCGCATTGAGCACTTAGTGGGCAACAGCAGTCACGCCTGGGACCGTCACTACGATTGCCAACTGGCGCTCAAGCGCGACGGCACCATCACGGCGATGACCATGAAGCTGGTTGACGATCTCGGCGCCTTCGCCGAATGGCTCGCCATCGGCATGCTGTTAAAGCCGTTGCTCTGCCTCGGCAGCTGCTATCGTATTGCCAACGTCGACTATTCCTGTAAAGGCGTCCTCACCAACAAAACTCCGCAAGGGCCGCTGCGCGCCTTCGGCCTGCCGCCGCACTTCTGGATCATCGAGCAGCTCATCGACATCGCCGCCAAAAAGCTCGGGCTGGAGGCCAACGAAATCCGCCGCCGCAATTTTATCGGGAAAGATCAGTTCCCCTATGTGTCGCCGTCAGGCAATGTCTACGATAGCGGCGATTATGAAGGCAGTCTGGCATTGCTGTTGGCCAAGTCCGGCTACGATCAACTGCGGCGCGAACAGCAACAGGCGCGCGCCGAGGGTCGGCTGGTAGGCTTGGGCGTAGCGAGCAGCGTCGAGCCCGGCCTCACCGGCCCGCCGATGCTGGCGCTGGCCTCGCCGCGTATCTTTAGCCGCACCTCGTCGCCGGAAGGCATTCTGGTGCGCTTCGATGCTTTCGGAAAAATCATCGCCGAGCTGGGTTTTCCGCCGGGAGGGCAGAGCCAGCACAGTTTCGTGCGGCAGATTCTGGCGGACTACTTCGGCGTCAAGTTGGAAGATATTCAGGTGCTCACGGTGGACAGCTTGAGCATGCAGCCGAGCACCGGGCCGATCTCCAGCTCGATGGCGATCGCGCTGAGCGGCGCCGTGCTCGGAGCGGCGGCGCGTCTCGCCGACAAACTCACGCAGGTTGCCGCAGTGATGTTGGAAGCGAGCGCCGATGATGTCGAGCTGTTCGACGGCCAGTTTCGCGTCCGCGGCGTGCCGGGTAAAACATTGGCCGTCGCGCAGGTCGCGCAGTTCATGATGGCGCGTCCCGATCTGCTTCCCGAGGGTGTCGACGGCAATCCGCAGGCGACTTATGTCTGGAATCCGCCCGACCGCACAATCCCCGACGAAAAAGGCTTCGGCCGCTACAGTGTCACTGCGGCGGGCGCGCAGCATCTCTGCATGGTCGAGGTGGACCGGGAAACCGGCCAGGTGAAAATTCTCAAATACGTCATGGTCGATGACTGCGGCGTCCGGCTCAATCCGAGCGTTGTGCGCGGCATGCTGATGGGCGGTATGGCGCACGGCGTGGGCGTCGCCTTGCTTGAAGAATACGTTTATGACGAGCAGGGCCAGATGCTGACGTCGTCCTACATGGATTATTTGATGCCGACGATCATGGAAGTCCCGGCGGCCGAGGAGCACGAGATGTGCACGCCGTCGCCGATCGCTCCTCTCGGAGTCAAAGGCGTCGGCGAAGGCGCGCTACATACGACGCCGGCGGCGGTGCTGTGCGCGGTGAACGATGCCCTCGAACCTCTCGGCGTGAGAATTACCGAGGCGCCGATGACGCCGCTACGAATTTGGCGGGCGCTGCAGGAGGCGGGAAGCCGTTAAGTGAGATTGGTAAACGCAGATTGCTATGAGTCAAAAAGTACCGCGAGATTTAACCGAGTTGCCGGTCACTCAACCTCGCTATCTGGGCAAGGACACGGCGCGCATCGAGGACGCCACGCTGCTGACGGGCCGAGCGGAGTTTGGCGACAACGTGGCTTTCCCCGGCATGCTGTTCGCGGCCATCTTGCACAGTCCGCACGCCCACGCGCGCATCAAGCGCATCGACACTTCAAAAGCGGAAAAGCTCCCCGGCGTCGCCGCGGTCGTCACCG
>JBGPTS010000079.1:0-15592 GCA_041490745.1 Binatia bacterium
ATTATCGCCCTTACCCCTACGTGTACTACCGTCCGTATCCGTATGTTTACTATCGCTATTACTCGTATCCTTACCGTTATTACTCTTACGGCTACTATCAACCGTACAGGTACGGGTATCGCTGGTAAAAGAGGAGGGCCCCCGATGAAAAAAATCTTGCTAGCGGTTCTGCTGGCGATCTCCCTGGCTTCTTTAGCCGGCTGTGTGGTTTACGAGGGTCCCGTCGGATATCAGTCGCAGCCTTATGCCTACTCTAACCCCAATTCGTACTCTTACCCCTATGCTTATCGCTCTTACCCGTACCGGTACAACTATCCGTACAGACCTTATTATTATGGCCGCTGAGAGGAAAACGATTGATCGAAAGGAGATCGTAATATGAAAAAAGTTTCAGCGCTGGCTTTAGCAGCAGTCCTGGCAATTGTTCTAATGCTACCTGCGGAAAGCTTCGCCGGTGGCTATCGCGGTGGCTCTTACGGTGGCTATCGCGGTGGCTCTTACGGTGGCTATCGCGGTGGCTCTTACGGTGGCTATCGCGGTGGCTATAACGGCTGGGCTGTTGCCGCGGGTGTCCTGGGAGGTATCGCGACGGGGATTTTTATCGATCGGGTGCTGGTACCGCCGCCTGTGGTGGTCGAGCCCGATTATCCGCCTCCGCCCCCTCCGCCGTCACACGATCCTTACGACGCGGGATACTCTGACGGCTACGGCCGAGGCATCGAGCGAGGGCGCTACGAGCGTTACCAGCAAGGAAGGGATCGTGGGTATAACGAGGGGTACGAAGACTCTCGGTCGGGACGGTATTAAGCGGATTCAATCGGCCGGTTAGGGATTTGAACCGGAGTTGAGGCGAAGGACGGAGGATTTCTGAAGATCGTTATAATCGCGACCGTGTTCGCGGGTCTGGTTTTTGCCGGGTCCTGCAGCGCCCAAGCGTATGACCCCTACTATGATCCGTATGGTCTATATGATCCCTACGCTCCGGTCGTGCAATACGTTGAGCCCTACGATCCCTACTACGAACTGCACCTGATCCATTACCAGTTGTATTTGAGACCCTATTCCGTGTACCCGTATGCGTATCCGTACTTTGTGCCCCGCGTTGTCGGACCGCCACCGGTCATCGGCGCGCCTGTCGGCACAACGCCCTTGCGCGCGGCGACCGTGCGAGCGGCACAAACGATCAGGAGACGATAGGAGAAAAAAATGAACGGTTACAAGTCAGTGATAATCCTTGCCGCTTTTTTTACCGTGAGTCTGCTCACGGCTTCGGCCCTGTTTGCCAATCCGGGCTTCGGACGGCCGGGGATGATGAGGCGAGCGGGACCTCCGCTGCTGCAGCAATTGCAGCTCTCGGACGATCAGCGGGCGCAAATCAAGACTATCTTCTCCGGCGCGAGGGAAACGATCCAGCCTCTCGCCCAACAAGTCAGGGAGAAGCACGCGGCTCTGAGAGACGCCGCGCAAGCGCAACCTTTCGACGAGACCTCGGTGCGCGCTCAGACCCAGGAGATTGCCGATATTCAGGCTCAATTGATGTTTGCCCGCGCGCAGGTAAGAAATCAGCTTCTCGGTGTGTTGACCGACGAACAGAAGGCACGCTTGAGCGAGCTTCGCGCGGAACGGCTGCAACAGTTTCAGGAGTGGCGCAAACAACATATGGGGCAAACCCCAGCCATCCTGAAACCAACGGGAGCCTAACGTTACGACGGCACATCTTTGGCCGCAGAAATTTTGTACGCGTCTTGAGCCGCGACCTCGGCCCATTTTCTCGCCATCAAATCTGCGACGACATTTTCCAGTGCCGCGGCGGGAACGCGGATTTGCTGCATCGTATCACGGTCACGGATTGTGACTTTTCCATCCGCCGCGGCTTTGTCATCTCCGACGGTCTGAACATCCACCGTTACGCAGAACGGCGTGCCGACTTCATCCTGACGGCGATAGAGCCGGCCGATCGAGGCGGTATCGTCGTAAACCGAGTACCAGCGCTTTCTCAGATCCGCGCAAATCTTATTCGCCGTCTCTACGATCCGGCTGTTTTTTTTGAGCAGCGGCAAGACCGCGATCTTCACCGGCGCCAGCTCGGGATGAAACCTGAGCACGACCCGCTTTTCTCCCCTCACCTCTTCCTGATGATACGCATCGACGAGAAAGGCGAGCGTTGAGCGATCGGCGCCCGCCGACGGCTCGATCACATACGGCACGACTTTCTGCTTCGTCTCCTCGTCGAAATACTCCAGCGCCTTGCCGCTGAATTGCGAATGCTGTTTCAAGTCGAAGTCCGTACGATTGGCGACGCCCTCCAGCTCGCTCCAGCCCATAGCGAATCGGTATTCGATGTCCGCCGTGCGCTTGGCGTAATGCGCCAACTCGTCTTTCTCGTGCTCGCGCAGCCGGATATTTTCTTTTTGCATACCGTATTTTTGGTACCAGGCGAAACGCTCGTCCAGCCATCGTTGATGCCACTCGTCATCGGTGCCCGGCATGACGAAATACTCGATCTCCATCTGCTCGAACTCGCGCGTGCGGAACGTAAAGTTTCCCGGCGTGATTTCGTTGCGAAATGCCTTCCCGATCTGCGCGATGCCGAATGGGAGCTTGAGCCGCATCGCTTGCAACACGTTGTCGAAGTTGACGAAGATTCCCTGCGCCGTCTCCGGTCTTAAATACGTGACGGCGGCTTCGTCTTCGACGGGTCCCATGAACGTCTTAAACATGAGATTGAACTGCCGCGGCGCCGTTAGCTCTCCCTTGCCGCAGGCGGGACAAACTCTCCGCCGCTCGCCGCAATGGCTACACGCCTCGCCTCCGGGTACGACGAATTTATTTCCCTTGGTCGCCGCACAGTAATGCACCCATTCATCTTCGTCGATCTTGTCGGCCCGGAAGCGCCGCTTGCATGCTCTGCAGTCCACCATCGGATCGGTAAAGTGATCGAGATGTCCGCTCGCCCTCCAAACTCTGGGATGCATCAGAATCGACGCGTCGAGTCCCACCATGTCCGGACGCAGCTCGACGTTATCGCGCCACCATACGCGCTTGACGTTGTTTTTAAGCTGCACGCCGAGCGGGCCGTAGTCCCAGCACGAGCCGGTGCCGCCGTAGATCTCGCTCGACTGAAAGATAAACCCGCGCCGCTTGCACAGCGACACGATCGTGTCCATGTTGATCATGAAAGATTTTTACTCCAGCCCCAGAACGTCCTGCATGCTGTAGAGGCCTTTTTTTTGTTTGACGAGCCACTGGGCGGCGCGGAGCGCGCCGCGCGCGAAGGTCTCGCGGCTCTGGGCGCGATGGATGAATTCGATTCTCTCGCCGAGACCGCCGAAGATGACGGTGTGTTCGCCGACGATGTCGCCGGCGCGGACGGAGAGGAGGCCGATCTCTTGCTTGGTTCTCTCGCCGACGATCCCCTTGCGGCCGCAGACACCGGCCTGATCGAGATCGCGCCCCAGCGCCGCAGCGATCGGCTTGGCCAGCGCCAAGGCCGTGCCGCTGGGCGCGTCTTTCTTGAAGCGGTGGTGCGCCTCGACGATCTCCACGTCGTAATCGTCGCCGAGAACCGCCGCGACTTTGCCGAGGAGACTCACCAGCAGGTTGACGCCGAGGCTCATGTTGGCCGAGATGAGGATGCGGCTCTTGCGGGAAAGTTTTTTGATTTCGTCCAACTGCTTCGGATTGAGTCCGGTGGTGCCGATGACGATCGGAATATTTTTTTCCGCGGCGATTTTGACGTGCTCCAGCGTCGCCGTCGGCGCGGTGAATTCGATGACGACACCCGCGCCTTTTAACAGCGGGGCGATTTCCGCGACGATCGGGACGCCGATCTTCCCCACGCCCGCGACCTCGCCGGCGTCCTTGCCGATTTGCGGATTGTCGGACGCCTCGACCGCGCCGACGAGTTTCATCGCGCGATTTTCCTGGACGAGGCGCACGAGCGTGCCGCCCATCCTCCCCGCCGCGCCGCAAACGACAACGCCCAACATATCAGCCACGAATGAGACCGAAGTCGGCCATCGCCTGCCGGAGTTTTTTAAGATTTCCCTCGGCCATCGGCGTCAGCGGCAGCCTGAGCTCGCCGCCGCACTTGCCCATGATCGAGAGCGCGGTTTTGATCGGAATCGGATTGGTCTCGATGAACACGGCGCGAATCAGAGGAATCAGCTTGAACTGAAGCTTTCGACCCGTTTCCCAATCCCCCTTGAGACACGCCTGCGCCACGTCGGACATCTCTCTCGGCGTCACGTTCGCCACCGTGGAGATCACGCCTTTACCGCCGAGTGCCATGAGCGAGTACGTGAGAGAATCCTCTCCGGAATAAACCGCAAGGCCGTCGCCGCAGAGGCGAATGACGTCGATTGCTTGATCGACGGAGCCCGTCGCTTCTTTGACGCCGGCGACGTTTTTGATTTCGGCGAGCCGCGCGAGCGTCTCCGGCTCGATCTTGGAGCCGGTGCGGCCGGGGATGTTATAGACGATGAGAGGAATGCCCACCGATGACGCGACTTTCTCGTAGTGCTGGTAGATTCCTTCCTGCGTCGGACGGTTGTAGTACGGCGAGATCAACAGCGCGCCGTCGGCGCCGGACTTTTCCGCCTCGCGCGTGAGACGAATCGCTTCATCCGTGGAATTGGAGCCGGTCCCGGCGATGACTGGAACTCTCTTGTTGACCGCTTTAACGACCGCCTTGATCACGTCGTCGTGCTCCTGATGGCTGAGCGTGGCGGACTCTCCCGTGGTGCCGCAGGGAACGATGCCGTGCGTGCCGTTCTTCAGGTGAAAATCGACCAGCCCCTCGAGACTCGCCCAATCGACGCCGCCATCCTTGAACGGCGTCACCAAAGCAACTATGGAACCGGAAAACATTTTTGCCTCCTTACATCAAAAGTTTTTTGAGATGCGCGCCGAACTGCCGATCGAATGTCGCAACGTCCTGGCCGAACGCGATCCTGAAATTATTGGGTCGGTTCGTCGAGCGGCCGAAGAGCCTGAAGTATTCGACGGCCGCGGGGAGACCTTTCCGCTCGATCAGAAAATCCACCGCCAGAAACGCCTGAGCGTAAGCCGGCCCCCTGCCCGAGCTCTTTGCCCACTCGTCCCATTCGGCGGGCCCGGAGATCTCGCCGAGCGTCGGCAGTTTGCGTTTGGAATTGAGCTGCCCGAGGCTTTCGAGAAAGTTTTTCTTTCCCTCGGCGAAGGTATCGAGTCCCAGCCGTTCGATCACCTTTAGGGTGATCCAATCGGCAAAACCCTCGGCGATCCACGGGTGGCGCGATTCGCATTGCCAGTTTCCCAGGGCAAACATGGTCAGGTGTGTCATCTCATGGCTCAGAATTTTAACCCTGTGCGACCAGACTAGGCGCGCCAGGATCTCGCCGTTGGCGAAGACTTTTCTCTTCTGGCAACTGGCCAAGGCCGCCGCGCGGGTTTTCGCGCTCGCCTCGCCCGGCGTCAATTCCGCCTCGGTTATAAACCCGGCCTCGTATTCGGCGCTGCTGGGATAGACGATCATAACGGCGTCGATCGGCGGCAGCTTGAGATCCTCCACCATGACGGACGCGATCGCCTTCGTCGCGTCTAGGTAATCGCCCGGGCGGCCGGCCGAAGGCCGAGTCTCCGGTGCATAGGAAATCGGAATGACCTCCCTGGTGAAACATCCCGCGAGGAGAATGAAGGCCAAGCCCGAGAATCCCCGCAGGACACGCGCCGCCATGGCTAGATCTTGACCGTTCCCTCGAATACTTCCTCCGCCCCGCCGGTCATATAGACGCGATTGTTCTCGCGCCATTCGATTGAGAGATCGCCGCCGCGAAGATGAACCGTGACTTTTCGCCCGTGTCGCTTGGTCAAAGCGCCGGCCACCGCGGCGCCACAAGCGCCGGTGCCGCAGGCCCAGGTCTCGCCCGCGCCGCGCTCCCAGACGCGCATGCGGATTTCCTCCGGGCCGAGCACTTTGATGAATTCCGTGTTGACTCGATTGGGAAAGAACGCGTGATGCTCGAAGCGCGGCCCCAGCTTTTCGAGATCGAGGCGATCCGGTTCATCGACATAGACCACGCAGTGCGGATTACCCATCGAGACGCAGGTGACTCGATAAGTCGCGCCGTCGATATCGAGCGGATAATCGACGATCCGACCGTCGGCGTTGACCGGAATCTTCCTGCCTTCGAGAATCGGCTCGCCCATATCGACTTCGACGAGATCGCCGACGAGCCGCGGCCGGATGATGCCCGCGAGCGTTTCGACCGCCAGCTCTTTTTTCTCCGTGAGACCGTGATCGTTGACGTATTTGGCGAAACAGCGGATGCCGTTGCCGCACATTTCGACCTGCCCGCCGTCGGCGTTGTAGATCTCCATTTTGAAATCGGCGGTTGTCGAAGGATGAATCGTCAAGAGCTGGTCGGCGCCGATGCCGAAGCGGCGGTCGCAGAGTCGCTTGGCCAACGGCTTAAGATCGCGACGCTCGCCGCTGAGGCAATCGATCAAAACAAAATCGTTGCCGCAGCCGTGCATCTTGGTAAAATTTAGCTCCGCCATTGTCTCTTACCGCCCCGCCGGACAATTAGTAGTCGGCTCTCAGCCCGGATTCCGATGCTGAAAGCTGAACGCTGATAGCTTATTGTAGCACAGGCGGGATCGTTTCTCCGCTGATAAGATCATCCAGGGATTCTCTTTCGCGCACGACGTAGAACTTGTCGCCGTCAACGAGAACTTCCGGCGGGCGTGGATGCGAGTTGTAATTGGACGCCATGGTAAAACCGTAGGCGCCGGCGCTCATCACCGCCAAAAGGTCGCCGCGTTCGGGACGCGGGACTTCCCTGTCCCTGGCGAAAAAATCTCCGCTCTCGCAGATCGGCCCGACGACGTCCGCGACGATTGTCTCCGCTTTTTTCTCGACGACGGGACGGATCGCCTGGTACGAGCCGTAAAGCGCCGGGCGGATGAGATCGTTCATGCCGCCATCGACGACGACGAATTTTTTCTCGTCGGTCTCCTTGAGGTAAAGGACTTCGGTCACGAGAATTCCCGCGTTTCCCACCATGACGCGTCCGGGCTCGAGGATCAATGTCACGTCGAGTCCTTCGAGACCCTGGATGAGCGCCGCCGCGTACTGTTCCGGGTGCGGCGGCTCTTCGTCTTTGTATCGTATGCCGAGGCCGCCGCCGAGATCGAGGTAGCGAATGTTCGCGCCTTCTTGCCGTAAATATCCGACCAGCACTCGGTCAAGATATTCCCGCACGCGCGCGAGCGCATCGACGAAAGGACCGACGGAAGTGAGCTGCGAGCCGATGTGGCAATCGACGCCGATGACTTCGAGATTTTTGAGCGCGAGCGCTTTCTTGTACAGCTCGGCCGAGCGCGTGATCTCGACGCCGAACTTGCTCTTCTTCATCCCCGTGGAGATATAAGGATGCGTCTTCGGGTCCACGTCGGGGTTCACGCGCAGGCTGATGGGCGCGCGCCGGCCGAGGCCGCGGCTCACCTCGTCGAGAAAATAAAGCTCCTGCTCGGACTCGACGTTGAACATCAAGATGCCGGACTTGAGCGCATATTCGATCTCTTCCCGCTTTTTTCCCACGCCGGAAAAAACGATTTTCTTGGGATCGCCGCCGGCCTTGAGCGCGCGAAAGAGTTCGCCGCCCGATACGATGTCGAAGCCGCTGCCTTCCTTGACGAACGTTCGGAGCACCGCCAGGTTGGAGTTCGACTTGACGGAGAAACAAATCAAATGGGGCGCTTTGGCAAACGCCCGGTCGAAGACGCGATAATGGCGCCGGAGCGTCGCCAGGCTGTACACATACGCCGGCGTGCCAACCTCGCGGGCGATCCGCCTCACGGGCACTTCTTCGGCAAACAGCTCGCCGCCGCGGTATTCGAAATGATCCACACTACGGCTTCCAGGCGACTTCGACTTCGTTCGAAGGCTCGCTCAAACTATCGTCCATGAGCTTGGAGAAAACGCGGTAGCGATAAGTCGTCTGCGTCGGCAGCTCCTGATCGACGAAGCCGTACTGTTTTCTTTTCTGAATCCTCTGCTGGTCTTCGACGTTCACGACCGCGAGCTGTCGAAACGGCGCCGGACAGTCCGGGCACGTCTTCGAAAGCTCTTTGCGAAAAATCACGAAGCCGGCCAGATCGTTGAGCCCCCTGCCGTCGACGTAGCGCGCCGGTCGTGTCCAGGTGAGATCGATCCCCTGCCTGCCCGCCTTGCCGCGCAAATCCTTGATCGTCTCCGGCACCGCGCCCTCCGGCGCGCGTATCGCGCCCTTGCTGCCGCAGCCCGCCACCAGCAGGCACAACGCGAGGGCAAAGACGATACGGCTCTTCGTGTTGCCTGTTTCAGCCAGAGGCTGATCCGCCAATCTTTTTGGCGGAGCCTTTTGCCTTCTGCCTTGTCTCATCATATTCCCATCTCCTTTAGACGCCGCCGCACGTTGGCCGGCGCCGTCCCTCCTTCGGAGCGCCGTCGATCGACCGCGGCGCGCGGCGTTAGATACGCATAAACATCCCGCTCGATTCTCGGCGCATAGCGTCGAAGCTCGGCGAGCGGCAGATCTTCGATCCGGCAGCCGCGCTCGACACAGGCGCGGACGATTTTCCCCACCACGCCATGCGCCGTCCGAAACGGGACGCCTCGGGCGACGAGATAGTCCGCGAGATCGGTCGCGTTCATATAACCGTCCGCGACCGCCGCCGTCATGCGGTCTTTTTTGACCCGCATCTCGTCCGCCAATTCGCGCATGACCTCAAGACTCGCCTTCACCGTATCCACAGTGTCGAAGAGCGGAATTTTATCCTCCTGCAGATCCCGGTTGTAGGCCAGCGGCAACCCTTTCATGATCGTGAGCATCGCCTGCAAATGGCCGAAGACGCGTCCCGCCTTGCCGCGAACAAGCTCCGGCACGTCGGGATTTTTTTTCTGCGGCATCATCGAGCTGCCGGTGCAGTAGCGGTCCGGCAGTTCGATAAATCCAAATTCCGTACTAGACCACAAGACCCACTCCTCCGCAAGACGGCTCAAGTGGACGAACAGGATCGCCGCGGCGGCGAGAAATTCCAGCACAAAGTCGCGATCGCTGACCGCGTCGAGGCTGTTTTTAGACACGCGCGGAAAGCCGAGCAGCCGGGCAACGTAGCGCCGGTCGATCGGCAGCGTCGTGCCGGCGAGCGCGCCCGATCCGAGCGGCAGAACATCGACGCGCCCGAGGCAGTCGCACATGCGCTCCCGATCGCGCTCGAACATCTCGGTGTAGGCGAGCATGTGGTGCGCGAAGAGAACCGGCTGCGCCCGCTGCAAGTGGGTATAGCCCGGCATGACGACGTTCAAATTCCGCTTGGCCGCGCGCCCGAGCGCGCGCTTGAGGGCGTCGAGCGCGGTCGAAATCTCCTTCAGTTCGTCGCGCAGATAGAGGCGCATGTCGAGCGCCACTTGATCGTTGCGGCTGCGCGCGGTGTGGAGCTTCTCGCCGGCGCGGCCGATGCGCTCGATCAGCCGCCGCTCGATGTTCATGTGCACGTCCTCATCCGCGGCGCGAAAGCGGAACTTTCCGCCGTCGATCTCTTTTTCGATCGCCTGCAGCGCGCCGACGATTCGCCGCGCTTCGCTCGGCGAGATGATCCGTTGGCGCGCGAGCATCTTCGCGTGCGCGATGCTGCCGGCTATGTCGTAGCGGTAAAGCCGCGCGTCCACGTCGATCGAAGCGGTGAAGGCCTCCACCGTCCCCGACGTGGCGCCGGCAAAGCGCCCGGCCCAGAGCTTTCCCCGCCGCCGTGTAGAAATTTTCATTCCCTCCCCCAGGCTTTAGGCATCAGGCAATAGGCATTAGGGAAACCCGAGAAAAACTCATTCTCTTGCTATTGCCTAGTGCCTGTTTCAGCCGAAGGCTGATCCGCCAATCGTGGTGGCGGAGCCTACCGCCTTATTCTTTTAATTGCCGCAGCCGCCGCAGTCGCAACCTTAGCGCGTTCAGACGGATAAAGCCTTCGGCGTCCGCCTGATTGTATCCCTCGCCTTCCTCGAACGTCGCCACTTTCGGATCGTAGAGCGACACGTCGGACTTTCTGCCGGCGATGTAAGCGCCGCCTTTGTAAAGCTTGAGCCGCACGCGGCCGGTTACGTTCGCCTGCGCCGCGTCGATGGCCTGCTGTAAGACTTCGCGCTCGGGCGCGAACCAGTACCCGTAGTAGATCATCTCCGCGTAGCGCGGCGCGAGCGAGTCGCGGAGCCGCATCACCTCGCGGTCCATCGTGATCGATTCGACCGCGCGGTGCGCGGCGTGGAGCAGCGTACCGCCGGGAGTTTCATAGACGCCGCGCGATTTCATGCCGACGTAGCGGTTCTCGACCAAGTCGGCGCGACCGATGCCGTGGCGCCCGCCGATCTTGTTCAGTTCGCCGATGAGGCGCGCCGGCGAGAGCTTTTTGCCGTCGAGCGCCACCGGATCGCCGCGCGCGTAGTCGATCTCGATGTATTCCGGCTTGTCCGGCGCCTGCTCGGGCGCCCGCGTCCAGACGAACATATCGGCGGGCGGCTCGCTCCACGGGTCTTCCAAAATTCCGCCTTCGTAGCTGATGTGAAACAAGTTCCGGTCCGTGCTGTAAGGCTTTTCCTTGGTGACCGGGACGGGAATGCCGTGGCGCGACGCGTAGTCGATAAGTTTGCCGCGCGAGTCGAGGTCCCAGGTGCGCCACGGCGCGATCACTTTCACGTCCGGCTTGAGCGCGTAGTACGTAAGCTCGAAGCGCACTTGATCGTTGCCCTTGCCGGTCGCGCCGTGCGACACCGCGTCGGCCTTTTCCTGCACGGCAATTTCGATCTGCCGCTTGGCGATGAGCGGCCGCGCGATCGATGTGCCAAGGAGATACGTGCCCTCGTAAACCGCGTTGGCGCGCAGCATCGGAAAAACATAGTGCTTGGCGAACTCTTCGCGCAGGTCGTCGATGTGAACCTTGCTCGCGCCGGTTTTCAACGCTTTTTTCCGCACCGCGGCGAGATCTTCTTCCTGGCCCAAGTCGGCGCAGTACGCGACGACTTCGCAATCGTAGGTTTCGATCAGCCAGCGGAGAATGACGGAGGTATCCAATCCGCCCGAGTACGCCAGCACGACCTTCTTTACTTTCATCTTTCCGCTCGCCGCCTTCATCGTTTCGCTTTCTTCCCCTTCAGTCCCGTCAATCCCGCCAAACCTTTGACCGCCCAAATCATGATCGCTTTCTGCACGTGCAGGCGATTTTCCGCCTGATCGAAGACGACCGAGTGCAGCCCTTCCAAAGCATCGTGCGTAATCTCCTCGCCTCGGTGAGCCGGCAGACAATGCATCACGACGACATCCTTTTTCGCCCGGGCGATGAGGTCCCGGTTGATCTGATAGCCCTGGAAGGCGCGCCGCCGCGCTTGCGCTTCCTGCTCCTGGCCCATACTGGCCCAAACGTCGGTGTAGAGCGCGTCCGCGCCGGCGGCGGCTTCGGCCGGGTCGCGCGTGAGTTGAACGCGCGCGCCCTTCTGTTTCGCCACGCGGACAATATCCGCGTCCGGCTCGTACCCTGCGGGACAAGCGACGACCAGAGAGAATGGAAACTTCTCCGCCGCCTCCATCCAGCTATGCGCCATGTTGTTGCCGTCGCCGACGAAAGCGATTTTTAATCCGTCGAGCTTCCCCTTGTGCTCGACGAGCGTAAAGCAATCGGCCAGCGCCTGGCACGGATGCAACAGGTCCGTCAGGCCGTTGATCACCGGCGCCGTCGCGTGCCGGGCGATCTCTTCGAGCGTCTGCTGAGAAAAAGTCCTGACCACGATCAGGTCCGCCCAGCGGCTGAGGACGCGGGCGCAGTCCGCGGCGCTCTCGCGCACTCCGAGCTGAATCTCCGCGGGGCCCAAAAAGATCGCGTTGCCGCCCAACTGCATCATCCCGGTCTCGAAGCTGACGCGTGTTCTCAAGCTCGGCTTCTCGAAGACCATCGCGAGCGTCTTGCCGGCGAGACGCCGGCTCGAAACACCGCGCTTGAGATCGCTCTTGAGCCGGCGCGCCGCCAGAAAAATAGCGTCGATCTCTTTCCGGCTGAGATCGTTCAAGCTCAGCAGATCCCGCTTCTTCATAACACTTTCTGTCATTCCGAGCCCTTCGCTCCTTGTCGTTCTGAGCGCCGGCGAAGATTCTCTCCCTCCGCTCAGCGTAATCTCCGCGAAGAATCCAACGCCCGGACGGACCCTTCGCGGAGTTCAGGGCGACAACCGAAAGTTCATTCAGCCGCCTATGTTAGTTTCGCACGCGGATCGATTCAAGAGGAAAACTATTGGCGCGCGAGAATGCTTTCCAGAATGGAAAGCCCCTGGTCGATCTCTTTTTTTCCGACGATCAGCGGCGGGATAAAGCGCAGCACGCTGTGCGCCGTGCAGTTGATGAGCAATCCCGCTTTGAGGCAGTCCTCCACGATCTTGCCGCCGTCCCGATCGATCTCCATTCCCAGGATGAGGCCCTGGCCGCGGACGTCGCGAATAAAACGAAAACGATCTTTCAGCGCCTCCAGCCTGTCGCGCAAAAGCCGGCCCATCTTGACGCAATTTTTCAGGGCGCCTCCCTGGACGAGCGTCTTGAGCACGGCCGCGCCGACGCTGCACGCGAGCGGATTGCCGCCGAAGGTGGAAGCGTGAGCGCCGGGAACAAAACTGCGCGCGACCTTTTCCCGCGCGAGCATGGCGCCGAGCGGCAAACCGCCGCCGAGCGCTTTGGCCAGCGTCATGATGTCGGGCGCGACGCCGTAGTGCTCGTAAGCGAAAAGCTTTCCGGTGCGCCCCATGCCGGACTGGACTTCGTCGAAGATGAGCAGAAGCTCTCTCTCATCGCACAGCTCTCTCAAGCCGTGCAGATAATTTTTGTCGGGCACGACCACTCCGCCTTCGCCCTGGATCGGCTCGACCAGGATCGCGGCGGTCGTTTTCTCGTCGATCGCCGCCTCCATGGCGCGGAGATCGTTGTAAGGGACCTGGCGGAATCCCGCCGGGAGAGGATCGTAGCCGGCGCGCACTTTTTCCTGGCCGGTCGCGGTCAGCGTCGCCAGAGTGCGCCCGTGAAAGGAATTGTGCGTCGAGATGACTTCGTATTTGCCGCCGAGCCATTCGGCGCCGTAGCGCCGCGCGAGCTTGATCGCGGCCTCGTTGGCTTCCGCGCCGCTGTTACAAAAAAAAACCCGATCGGCGAACGACCGGCGGCACAGCTCGCGCGCGAGCTCCGCTTGCGGCGCGATGTGATAGAGGTTCGAGACGTGCAGCAGCTTACCCGCTTGCCGGCGGATGGCGCGCGCCACCGCCGGATGATTGTGGCCGAGGCTATTGACCGCGATGCCGGCGACGAAGTCGAGATATTTTTTGCCGTCGGCGTCCCACACCCACACGCCGTTGCCGCGCACGAGCGCGACGGGAAAACGCGCGTAAGTATTGGCGATGTACTTCTGCGTGATCTGGATAATTTGCCGGTTGTTCATTATTTCTGCACCACTTCAGTTCCGACGCCTTCATTCGTGAAGGCTTCAAGCAAGACGGCGTGCTTCACCCGGCCGTCGATGATGTGGGTCTTGCCGACGCCGCCTTTGAGCGCCTCGATGCAGCATTCCACCTTGGGAATCATGCCTTCGCCGACGACGCCGTCCTGAATGAGTTTTCGTGCCTGGTTGATCTTCAGCGTGCTCAGAAGCTCGCCCTTTTTGTCCTTGACGCCTTCGACGTCGGTGAGCAGGATTAATTTCTCCGCGCCCAGCGCCTCGGCCAATTGGCCGGCGACGAGATCGGCGTTGATGTTGTACGTCTCGCCCGCGTCGCCCACTCCGATGGGCGCGATGACGGGAATAAACTTGTTCTCATCGAGGGAGTTGATCACCATCGGGTTGATGCCGATGATCTCGCCTACCATGCCGATATCGACGGTCTCCGGCGCCTCGCCGTTGTTTTTGATCGTCACCAGCATCTTCCGCGCCCGGATGAGGCCGCCGTCCTTGCCGCACAACCCCACGGCCATGCCGCCGTGCTGGTTGATCGAGTTGACGATTTCTTTGTTGATCTTGCCGACCAGGACCATCTCGACGACGTCCATCGTCTCTTGATCGGTCACTCGCATGCCGCGCACGAACTGCGTCGGCGTGCCCATCTTCTCCAGCATCTGGTTGATCTGCGGGCCGCCGCCGTGAACCACGACCGGATTCACGCCGACGTATTTCAGCAGCACGATGTCCTGCGCGAAGCTGTCCTTGAGCCCTTCGTCGATCATCGCGTTGCCGCCGTACTTGATCACGAAGGTCTTGCCGTAAAAGCGCTGGATAAAAGGCAGCGCTTCCATCAACACTTCGGCCTTGCCGATGAATTTTTCCATCAGTTCACCGTTACAAAATATACCGCGACAGATCCTCGTCCTTGAGAATCGCGCTCAGCCGGTCGCGCACGTACGCGGCGTCGATGACGACTTCCTTGCCCGGCATTTCCGGCGCCGAGTAAGAAATGTCGTCCAACAACCGCTCCATGATCGTGTGCAGACGGCGCGCGCCGATGTTTTCGGTCCGCTCGTTGACCTCCGCGGCCATTCTGGAAATTTCCAAAATCGCGTCGTCGCGGAACAACAGGCGAACACTTTCGGTCTCGAGCAGCGCGGTATATTGCTTGATGAGCGCGTTCTTCGGCTCGGTCAGAATGCGCGCGAACTCCTCCTTGCCGAGCGAGCCCAGCTCGACGCGGATCGGAAACCGCCCCTGAAATTCGGGCAGCAGGTCCGACGGCTTGGTGCTGTGAAAAGCGCCGGAGGCGATAAACAGGATGTGGTCCGTCTTGACCATGCCGTATTTCGTGTTCACCGTCGAGCCTTCTACGATCGGCAAGAGGTCGCGCTGCACCCCCTGGCGCGACACGTCGGGGCCGTGCGCTGACTCGCGCCCGGCAATCTTGTCGATCTCGTCAATGAAAACAATGCCCGACTGCTCGACCCGGCGGACCGCTTCGGATATCACTTTGTCCATGTCGATCAACTTGCCCGCTTCCTCTTGCGTGAGAATCTCCAACGCCTCGGGAATTTTCACGGTCTTTTTCTTGGTGCGCTTGGGCATCAGGTTGGAGAACATTTCTTTAAGATTGAACTCCATCCCCTCCATGCCCTGCGGCGTCAGGACCTCGACCATGGGCATGATCGTCTGATTCATCTCGATATCGACGAAACGCTCGTCGAGCTTGCCCTCGCGGAGCATTTTTTTTAATTTCTCCCTCGTCCCCGCGGCGCGCGCGCTGTCGGCGTCGTCGGTTTCGGCCCGGCCGAGTTGCAGCGGCGGCAGCAGGATGTCGAGGATATTTTCTTCCGCCAGCTCGCGCGCGCGAATCTCGACTTTTTGTTTTTCCTCGTCTTTGACCATGCCGACGGCCAGCTCCGCAAGATCGCGGATGATCGACTCCACGTCGCGCCCGACGTAACCGACTTCGGTAAACTTGGACGCTTCCACTTTTATGAACGGCGCCTGCGCCAGCTTGGCGAGCCGGCGCGAAATTTCGGTCTTGCCCACGCCGGTCGGGCCGATCATGATGATATTTTTCGGCGCGATCTCCTCGCGGAGATCC
>JBGPTS010000080.1:0-15580 GCA_041490745.1 Binatia bacterium
ACCGAAAACTTCCACCGCGTCGCACATCCAGCGCACCCAGTTGTCCCAGCCGACGCGCTCGGCCTTGCCGGGATTGATCCATTCGAACAGCCGCTTGTCCCACACCTCCATGTTGAAGTGGATGTTGTCGGCGCCGGCGGCTTTGTAGCGTTGCACTTCTTCGCGCGGCCGGGCATTGACCTCGAAGGTGATTCTTGGCTTCGCCGAGCTGCCTTTGATGGCGCGGATGTACTCCTCGTAAAAATCCACTTCGCTCTTGCCGTGCAGCGTCTTGGTGATAGAACCGCCGCTGAGCACGAAGCCGGGCGCGCTTACGCCAAGCCGGCGGGCGTCGCTCGCGACCTCGTCGCAGACTCGCACGACATCTTGCACCGATTTTACTGGAGCCGCCAAAGTGAAGTCGCGCGACAGCTTCATTTGGCGGGCGTTCTCGTTAATGTCGCAGAACTTGCACTCTTCCTTCGCCCCCCAGTATTGGCAATTGCGAAAGATCGTAATGAACGCGCCGAAGGCGACGATCTCATGATAGGGCGTGCCGTCGGGCAAACTCTTCGCATAATAGTCGGGCGTCTTCGGGAAGCGGACTTCGGCCAGCACGCGCCCTTCCGTGGTCATGACGAGCCGGCCGTCGACCACATCGATCAGGTAGGGGGAATGAGGGGAGAGAGAAGTCTGAATCGCCACGGGGCGCATGCCGTACGCCCCATTCAGAATGACGAAGTGCTCGGGAACGCGCCGATGCTCGTTCCTCTTGAACGCAGACATCGGCACGAGATCGTAGGAGAACAAACGGTAGGACTTGACCAGCGCGCCGTCCGCGGCCTGGAGCGCGGCGTCGCTGAACCAGTGACCCAGGCTCAGGAGATGCTGCTTGAGAATCGTCTCCTTGGGAACGTCCGGATATTTCCGGAAGTACGCTTCCAACACTTCGGGATCGGATTCGTTAGTCGTCAAGCTGTTATCCATATTACTGTTCGATCGCGTCGCCCGTCAAAGCGATGGTTCCATAACTTTGCTTTCTTGGCAAGGGATATTCTCCGGGTGTCTAGCAGTGTGCTGAAAAACTCCTTCATCCTTCGACAAAGCTCAGGACGAACGGATGATGGATTGAAATCATTGGAGGACTCCCGTTCGTGCTGAGGCTCTCGAAGCACGAGTGGCTTTTTTCAGCACCCTGCTAGTTGCTTTGTTCGCATTCCGGGAACCATTCGCGCCGCTTCCAATGCAGAGCATTTGACTCCGGTAAGAAAAGTTAGACAATTCATTTCGAGTGCGGTATCGTTCGCTTCGGAATTCGTTACGGAGGAGAGTCATGATGAACGCTCGCAAGATGGCAGGTGGTTGTTATGTCGCTCTGTTCCTTTTGGGGGTTGCAGGCTGCGCGCCGAAGATCGCGCGGTTCGCCGTCCTGCCGGTCCGTGTCTGCGAAGGCACGCCTTCGGCGGTGACGTGGGAGGTCAGCGGGAGTCCCGAGCTCACGACCGCGCCGGCAATCCAACCGTTGCCCGGCGAGCCGCTGCGTTACCAGGCAACCGAGGATACGGTGTTCACGCTGCGTGCGACGCGGTGGCCGTACCAAAATCCGGACGTAGCGGAGACCGAGGTAAGAGTCCACCGGACGCCGCCGCCCGTTACGGAGCGAATTGTCTTCACAATGAATTGTGATGGCGCCGGTTTGGTTGGAATTCTCCCCCGTCCGGCAACGGATTGGGATTCCAGGATCCGGCTGGAGACGGTTGCGGCCGATGGATCCCGCGAGATCACCGTCGAACACGAAACCCGTTCGGCGACCCTTACGGCTTCGGCTCCCGGCACCGGCGCGTTCCAGGGAGTGGCCATGGCCGGCACATGGAAGGTGACGACGCCGCTTCGGCCGAACGAACGCTGCGGCGATCCGTCCGCCGCGCCGCCCGCGAAGATCATCCTAACCACTCAGTTCGTGTGCGCGAGGTAGATATGGCCATCGATATCAAAAACCTGGTCGAGACCATCGTGATCGTGATGCTCGAGAATCGCTCGTTCGATCACATGCTCGGATACCTGTCGCTGAAGGATGGGACGAACCGGACGGATATCGACGGCATCGCCGATCCGGAGAACCCGTCGTACATGAACGACTCGGCGGGCGAGGCCTATTCGCTCTTCGCGACGAAAGACGCCGCGCTTCCGGGCGATCTGCCCCATGAACGCCAGTTAGTCGATGTTCAGCTCGCGAAGTCGGCGGCGAGCGGGAAATACGAGATGACCGGGTTCGTCGAGTCGTATCGCCGATTCATGAATGTTCCGAGGGTCAAGACCAAAGCTCCGCCGATCGGCTTCATGAAGGATGGAGGCCAGGTCCCGACGCTGGACTTCTTCGCCAATAACTTCACTGTGTGCGACCGCTGGTTCGCGCCGCTTCCGGCCAGCACGCAACCGAACCGTCTGATGGCGCTAAGCGGCTTCACGACCGTCGACGTGACGGTTGCTCAGACGCTCGATCAAGATCTCGTATACGAATGGCTCACGGAAAGGAGAATCCGCTGGCGGGTTTACCGTTCCGGCCTGCCGTTTTGCGCGCTGTTCCCGCGGATGTGGGACGAGATTCTCGACAACACGCTGTTCCGGTCGATCCGGCAGCTCGCGAAGGATGTCCAGACTGAAAGCGACCACACGTATCCCGAAGTCATCTTCTGCGAGCCGGCCTACTCCGATTCGCCGATCAGCTCGGGCTTTGAGCGCAACGACGATCATCCGCCCCTGCCGGTAGGTCCCGGCCAAAGATTCTTGCGCGAGATCTACGAAGCGTTCACGGGAAACCCCGCGCGCTGGGCCAAGACGGTGATGATCGTGACCTACGACGAGCACGGCGGTTTCTTCGATCACGTGCCGCCGTTACCCATACCGACCGACCCGCCCACTGGAGTAAACTACCCGAGGTTCGAGACGACGGGCGTCCGGGTTCCCGGCCTGATCGTGAGCCCGCTGGTCGTGCCGGCTTCCGTTTACAACGACAAACTCGACCACACCTCAATCCTGCAATTCCTGGCGGAGATGTTCGACGACGTTGACTATTCGCCGGACGTGAAGCGGCGCAAGGATGCCGGCATCAGGAGCGTCTCCGATGTCCTGACGCTTTCTCAGCCGCGCGCGGCGGCGGCAATGCCTCCGCTGGAGGCTCTCGGCGTGGCCGCCGTGGTACCCGTGCCCAAGCCCGAGGACAAGACGCCGAATCAGATCGCCTTCGAAACGGCTGCGCGAGAGCTGCTTGCAGGCAAGGGAGCGAAAGCCCTCGACAGTTATCCTGAACTGGCGACGTTGAAGCCGAAGCCGTAGATTTCTGCCGGAGATCATACGAGACCTTGTTGAAACGAAACTCTTTCTTGCTCCTTGAATCGTGATACAAAAGAAGAGCAGGAGGAGAAACAGCATGCTTCGCTCATCGATCTACGCGCTCGTCATTGCAGCGTTGGCCGCTTTGGCCGTCTTCGCGGCGTTCGTCGCTCCGGCGCCAAGCGCCGCGGCGGATTCTCCTTGCCCCTCCGTCCTCGATCACGAATTCTCCAATCTGCGGGAGGAACCGGTCTCGCTCTGCCAGTTCAGCGGAAAGGTGCTGCTGATCGTCAACACGGCGAGCGAGTGCGTCTACACGCCGCAGTACGATGGGTTGGAAAAATTATACCGGCGCTATCGCGACCAAGGGTTCACGGTGCTGGGATTTCCGGCGAACGATTTCGGCCGGCAGGAGCCGGGGCTGAACAAAGAGATCGCGCAGTTCTGCCAGGTGAATTACAACATCACGTTCCCGATGTTCGAGAAGACGTCCGTCGTCGGCGCGAACGCAAACCCGCTCTTTCGTGAGCTCGCCGCGAAGACCGGGCAGCCGCCGCGCTGGAATTTTCACAAATATCTGCTCGACCGGACGGGGCAACCGGTCGCCGCGTTCGAAAGCGCCGTCGAGCCCGACGATCCGCGGGTTACCACTCAGATCGAAAAATTGCTCATTAAATAGAGCGCGAGGCTTGAGGCGACAGGCAACAGCGAGTAAAAGGGAGTCGAAATCTCAGGTTGTAAATTTTCCGAGCAGCTTGGTTACGTGTAAAATGGACCGCTTGCCGCTCCAAAACTTCGACGTAGACGCCGCCTTGCGGACTATTCTCGAAGGCACCGCCACGGATACGGGCGCGCAATTCTTCAAGTCGCTGGTGAAAAGTCTCGCCTCCGCCCTGGGCACGCACGGCGCCTGGGTGACGGAATATTTCCCGGAATCGCGGCGGCTTCGGGCGCTCGCTTTTTGGATGGGCGATCAATGGCTGGAAGATTGGGAGATGGTGGTGGACGGAACCGCCTGTGAACGGGTGATCAACGAACGCCGCCTGATTCATATCCCCGATAACTTACTGGATATCTACGGCAACAATCCCGATGTCCGGGCGATAGGCGCGGCCAGCTACATGGGCATGCCGCTGCTCGACCTCGACGGTAAAATCCTCGGTCACCTGGCGGTTCTCGATAAGCGGCCTATGCCGGCCGAGCCGCGTACCCAAGCGCTGTTTCAAATCTTTGCCGCCCGGGCCGCCGCCGAATTGCGCCGGCTGCGCGCCGAGGCGCAGGTGCGCGAGCGTGAAGAGAAGCTCGGCCGGTTGGTCGGCAGCGCCATGGACGCGATCGTCGAGCTCGACCGGCATCTGCGAGTGACGCAGATGAATCCGGCGGCGGAAAAAATTTTCGGCTGCGCCCCCGCCGAGGCCGCCGGCCGGATCTTTACGCATTTTTTGACGCCCGACTCTCGCGAAAAGCTCGCCGGCTTGATCATCGATCTGGACACGCGGCCGGACGGGCAGCGTTACCTATGGATTCCCGGCGGTCTCGCGGCGACCGGAAGTCCCGGCGGCGACTTCCAGGCGGAAGCCACGCTGTCGCGCTTCGACGTCGAACGCGAGCCTTTCTACACCCTCATACTTAGAAACGTGAACGAGCGGCTCGAGGCCGAGCAAAAAATTCGTTCGCTCACGGTCGAAGCCGAATACTTGCGTGAGGAGATCAGTTCTCTGGTCGGCGCCGATGAGATCATCGGCCGCAGCGAGCCGCTGCTCAAAGTGCTCGCCGAGGTCAAACAGGTCGCCGAAACCGATGCCACGGTGCTCCTATTAGGCGAGACCGGCACAGGGAAGGAGCTGATCGCCCGGGCGATTCATCTCGCGAGCCGGCGCCGCGCCAAGTCGCTGATCAAAGTCAACTGCGCGGCGATCCCGGCAACGCTGATCGAGAGCGAGTTCTTCGGCCATGAGCAGGGCGCGTTTACCGGCGCGACTAAAAAGCGCGACGGCCGGTTCGCCCTGGCGCACGGAGGTACCATATTCCTCGACGAGGTCGGCGAGCTGCCGTTTGATCTTCAGTCAAAGCTGCTGCGCGTCCTGCAGGAAGGGGAGTTCGAGCCGGTGGGTAGCTCACAGACGCGCAAAGTCGATGTGCGCGTGATCGCCGCGACCAACCGCGACCTGCAGGCGTGCGTTCGTGACGGCCGGTTCCGCGAAGATCTCTACTACCGCCTGAACGTCTTTCCGATCGGGCTGCCGCCGCTGCGCGAGCGGCACGACGACATAGGCCTTCTCGCCACGGCGCTTGCTCGGAAACTTTCTCAACGCATGGGGCGAACCCTCGAGCCGCTTTCCGAAGAATGCATCCGCCGCCTCCAGGCCTATAACTGGCCCGGCAATGTGCGAGAGCTGCAAAATGTCATCGAGCGGGCGGTGATCACGTCGCGCGACGGACGGCTCGATCTGGATCGCGCACTGCCGGAGAGCGTGCACGCCATGACGGCCGCGCCCGCGACCGGGAACGGTGCGAACAGGCGAATCCGCACGGTCAAAGAGCTCGAAGAGCTGGAGCGCCAAAACATCATTGCTGCGTTGGAGTCTGCGGAGTGGAAGGTTGCCGGCGAAAGCGGCGCTGCGCAACTCCTCGGCGTCAAACCCACCACGCTCAGCTCGCGCATGAAGACGCTCGGCATCGAGCGCAAACGCTAGCCTCGGTTTCGTCTCACGAATTTTCGTAACGATCGCTCACGAGATCTCGGCAGTGACGAACTCTCGTGACTTGCGCCCGTCTCGCCACCGCCCTTTAGGTCATCGAATTTTCTACCTAATCGTTTGAAATTCCACGCTGGCATGGTTCCCGCAGTACGCAATAGAAGCGAGACAGGCTGTGACCAACAACAAATAAATTTAAGGAGGAGCGATCATGCAACACAATTACAGTTACCAGGGAGCGCTAGAAACGTCGGAGCGAATCCACTGGCGCATCGAAGACATTATCGGGGGCGAGAAGCGGCTGGATTTTTCCAAGCCGTTCATGCCGGAGTCGCTGGCTCAGGTGGGCAAGCTGTCTTTTCTTTCCGCAGAGGAAAAGCGGACTCTTAATCAGATCCGCGGCCACGAATATCTGGCGATGTTCGGCCTGGTGGAAGAGTTCATCCTTCCCTTCGCGGTCGACCACGCCCGGGCGCAGCTTTCGGGCGACGACTACCGGGTGCGGGCTCTGCTTGGGTTCGCCGGCGAGGAAGCGAAGCATATTCATTTGTTCAAGCGCTTCCGCGAGGAATTCACCGCGGGCTTCGGCAGCCGGTGCGAATTTATCGGTCCGGCGGAGGACGTGAAAAAATTCGTTTTGTCGCACAGCCCGCTGGGGGTGGCGATCGCGGTTCTGCACATAGAATGGATCACCCCCAGGCACTACATCGAGGGCGTCAAAGACAACCAGGACCTGGATACGCAGTTCAAGAGCCTGCTCAAGCACCACTGGTTGGAAGAGTCGCAGCACACCAAGATCGACACGTTGATCGTCGAAGATCTCGCGGCCAGAGCCTCGGCGAAAGCAATCGATCAGGCATTTGAAGAATACGCCGAGATCGGCGGCTTTATCGACGAAGCTAACAAAAAACAGACCGAGCTCGACGTTGAGGCATTCGTCACGGCTACCGGGAAAAATCTTTCGCAGCCGGAGCGTCGGGAGATGACGGAGGCGGTGCTCAAGGGGATGCGCTGGACCTATCTGGGGACGGGGATGACGCATCCGAACTTTCTCACGACGGTGGAGAAAATCAAACCGGCAGCGCGCGCGCAGATCGAATCCATGGCTCCGGCGTTCTGCTGAACAATGGCGCAACCGGATTGCGCGAAAAGCATCGGAATATCCACGGAGGGCAGAGCAGTGAGATCAATTCATAATTATTTCCCGCCCCCGCCCCAGAGCTCCTCGCTGGCGAGCCGCGCGCCTTCCGCCATCGCCCTGAACTTGGCCCAAACGACGGTCGGGTGAATCTCCGGCTCCGCGGTGGCCTGCGAGGAGAAACCGCAGTCGCTCCCGGCGATAACGTTCTCGCGCCCGACGATCCCGGCGAACGTCACGAGACGCTCGGCTATGAGCTCCGGGTGCTCGACGATGTTGCTCGTATGCGTAATCACCCCCGGGATAAGCACCTTGCCGTCCGGGAGCCTGGCGCTCTCCCACACGCCCCACTCGTGCTCGTGCCGCGGGTTCGCGGCCTCGAACGAGTAGGCGCCGGCATTGACTCGCAGCATGATATCCACGATGTCCTTCAACGCCATGTCATGAATGCGCGGTCCGATGTTGATGCCGTAGCAGGTGTGAAAGCGCACTTTCTCCGGCGGGATGTCTCTCAGCGCGTGGTTCAGCGCCGCGACGCGCAGCTCGGCCCATTTGCGGCATTGCGCGACGGTCGAGCCCGGGTTCGCGTTGTAATAAGTCACCAGCCGCGGATCGTCCACCTGCAGCAGAAATCCGGCGTCGACGATCGCTTTGTACTCCTCGCGCATGGTCTCGGCGATCGCGTAGAGATATGCCTCCTGCGTCGGGTAATACTCGTTCTTGCGCTGCGCCTCGACGTTCGCGGGCGAGGTGGCAGGCATGAAGGCTTCCTGTACGCTGACCCCTTTGAGAGCGGCCCTGAGGTTCTCGATATCTCTTTGGATCGCCTCCCGTCCTTTATAGGCGATGGGCCCGGTGCAAACGAAACCGCTCGTTGGGCCGATGGACGCGCCGCGCCAGCGCGAATACCACTCGTAATATTCCGGGAAGTCGATGATCTCTCTCGACCCCACCCAGCGGCCCGGCCGCGGCGGCGCGGGCCGCGGCTCGAAGCCGGCCAGGCGCTCGCCGATATAGGTGACGAAGCCCGCTTTTCCCTGCTCGCCGTCGCTCACGATGTCCATGCCCGCCTCCGCTTGCCTCTGGACGGTTTCGGCCACCGCGCTGCGAACCCGGGCGGCAAACGCCCGGTGGTCGTAGAATTGCCCGCTCTCTTTCGCCTGCAGCGCTTCGATCAAATCCGCTGGGCGCGCCAGGCTCCCGACGAAGGTCGTGAGAATCCGCTCGGTGCTCCGCTTCATCTTATTCCTCCATTTATCCCTCTAGCGCCGCCAAATGATGGGAATTTCCGGTTGTCAGCCAGCGAGAACTCCAAGTTGCTCTCACGCATTCGCACGCGCATGCTCAGCGGCTGAATAGCTCGTTGATCCCTTTGTCAGAACCTTCCTTGCTCGCCTCCTTGCGGACGCGCTCGATGGTGTCGGCCGAGTCGCGCGCGAGCTGCGCTACATCGATGCCGGTGAGTTTCCCGTCCCGCTTGAGAAAGCATCCGTCGACGATCACGGCCTCTATATTCGACGGCTGAGCCGCCTGCACGATCATGTTCGCCGGCACTGTGAACGGAAGCATGTTGACGTCGGTAGTCCGCACGAGAATCAAGTCCGCGCGCTTACCCGGCGTCAGCGAGCCGACCTGATCGGCGAGGCCGAGCGCCCGCGCGCCGTCGATGGTCGCCATTTCCAGCGCCCGTTGAGCCGAGATGCCGAACTCGCTTTTTTGCAGGCCGTTCTCGATGTTCTGGATGGCCTTCATGATGGCGAACATGTCCGCGTTGCCGCACAGGATCGTCGTATCCACCGAGAGGCTCACGGGTACTCCCGCGCGGAGAAACGATCCCACCGGAGTAATCCCGAAGCCGGTCCTGAGCTCGGTGTAGGGGCTGAGACTGACCGGTGTTTTTGTCTCGGCCAACAGCTTGAGATCCTCGGGAGAATGGTTCGTCACGTGCACCAGCACGACGTCGGGGCCGAGCAGTCCCGCTTTTGCGAGCGTCTGGATTCCCTGACGCTTGTTGACCCGCTCCGCGCTGGTGCCCATGTGAGTGGTGATGGCGATACCGCGCTCGCGCGCGAAAGTCCATTCCCGGCGGCAAATCTCAATGGAGTTGTTTTCCGGGCCGCGCGCGGCGATGCCGAAAGTGAGGAGTTTATCCTTCGCGTCGCTGAACCATTGCTCGTGCACACGCGTCACGTCGGCGAGCGGGAGCGTCGCGTCAGGCGGGGTCTTGCGGGAATAGCCGTAAGCGAAGCGGGCGCGCACGCCGACTTCTTTATGGACTTTGATTTCGGCGTCGGCGTATTCCGGCGCGAGCAGGTTGTGCGACCAGTTAGTGACGGTGGTAATGCCGGAAGAGATCGCTTCGGCGAGAGCGAGACGCACCCCGCGCGCGTTATCTTCGGGTGTGAAGAACTGCCCGAGGAGGCGGCTGATATAAAAATACCCGCTATTCTCGGTCGGGCCGGCCATGTTGCGCGCCGCCGCGCCCCACATGTGCCAATGCGTTTCGATGAAACCGGGCAGAGCGATTATGCCGTTGCCGCGCATAACTTCGGCTTTCGGCGCGGATAGATTACGCCCGACCGCCGCGATGATGCCGTCGCGCACATGGACATCGCCGCCGGGAATCTCTCCCAGCTTGGGATCCATCGTGAGAAGGTGAGCGTTCTTAATGAGGAACTCGCCCCGATCCGGAAACCGTCCGGGAGACCTATTTGCGGCGAGACCCGAAGGTGTCGCCGCGTTCGTCGCGCACCCGGCCAGCGCCATCGTGCCCAGCGCCGTCGCCGCGCTTAAAAATCCGCGCCTGCTAATTTTGGTTTGCTTTCTCATTGCACCCTCGATAGTCCTTGTCACGTTTGCTCAATTGCGCAAATGCGCAACCGTTATACTTTATACTTTCCCCGCGAAATCAGATCCCTTCGATCGGACAGACGACGTCGATGAGCGACGGTCTTCCGAGCGTAAGAGACCGCTTGATTGCGGGCGCAAGCTCGGGCGGCCGCTCGACTCTTTGCGCCTCGACGCCGTACGCGGCGGCGAGGGCGCAGAGGTCTGGGAGATGGAGATCGGTGCCGATGACGCGGCCGCCCCAGTGGCGGATCTGATCGCGCTTCATGTTTCCGTAGGCGGAATTGCGAATCACGATGATAGAGATGGGAAGGTTCCACGCGGCAGCCGCGGCCATCTCCTGGGTTTCGAGCATGAACGAGCCGTCGCCCGTCACGCAGGCGACCGGTCTGCCGGGGAAGGCGAGAGCGAGACCGATCGAAGTCGCGAGGCCGGAGCCGATGGCGCGGAAATCGCCGGAGTGATACGCGTACGAGCGCGCGATGAAGCGCCTGATCAGTTCCGTCGTCCCGCCGGCCCCGACGACTATCGTTTCGTCGCTCATCGTTCCCATGAGCGCGCGATAAACGTGCCACTGGTCGATCGGGCTCTCCGCGCCGTAATCATGCGACGCGAGCTTCTCACGCCAGGCGCGCTTCTCGCGCGCGAGCCGCTCCAGCCGCGCGGAATTATTTTTTCTCTCGACTTTTTCTAATCGATCGATCAGCTGGCGCAACGCCATCTTAGCGTCGCCGACCAGCGCGTGGCGGACCGGATAGATTTTCCCGATCTCGCTCGGGTCGCTGTCCACCTGCACGATCTTCGCTCCTTCCGGGATCACTTTATTTCCGTAGCCGAGCGTAAGCGCCTCGCTGAACGTCGCGCCGACGGCGAGCACGAGATCCGATTCGAGACACAAGGAGTTGGCGAAGGGAAACGCGCCGAAGCCGAGAGCGCCGAGCGAGAGAGGGTGCTCTTCGGAGACGAGCCCCTTGTGCGACGGCGTGGTGGCGAACGGCGCGCGGAGTAGCTCGGCTAATTCTCTCAGCTCCTCTTCCGCGCGCGCCCAATAAACTCCGCCGCCGGCGATAATAATCGGAGCCGCGGCCTGGTTAATTTCCTCGGCGGCGCGCCGCAGTGCCGCGGCATCTGGCGCAGGCGGGGGAGAAGGCTTCGGCAGCCACGGCGGCTCGGGAAGCTCGACTGCGAAATTTTGCACGTCGCGCGGAACGCCAATGTAAACCGGCCCCTTTCTTCCCGTCGTTGCCTGCCGCAGCGCTTCGCGCAAAGAATCGAGCGCGCTTTCCCCCGTCAGCGTTACGCTCATCTTGGTGACCGGCTCGAACATCTCGCGCTGCGGGATCTCGTGCCAGGAGGAGGCGCCCTTTCCCGCCTCACGGCGCCGGACGTCGGACGACAGCGCGATCAGAGGAATCGATTCCTTATAGGCGTAAGCGACGCCGGTCAGAGCATTCGTCGCTCCCGCGCCGGAGGAGACGAGGCAAACGCCGATGTCTCTCTTTGCCTTTGCGTACGCCGCCGCCATGTAGGCGGCGGAGCCTTCGTGCATCGCCGGCACGAAGCGGATCTCCGGATCGCTGTAGAGCGCGTCGGTGATGTCGAAGACGGAATGGCCGGAGACGCCGAAGATGTGGCGCACGCTGGCTTCCTTGAAGAATTGCACGATGAAGCGCGCTACAGATGTTTTCATTCCTGTTTCCTTTTCTTCCAAACCTCGCCGACGAAGCGGCGCACCGTTTCGAGGTCGGAATATGCGGGATCGTCGAGCAGGGCGTATTTGACGCCGGGAAGGATGCGCGCGTGCTCGGGCACGTCGTCTTTCGGGATGTCGATCCGGAGCGAGTTTCTGCCGGTCTCGACAAGTTTCTGGTACGCCATCTGGCCCTCGCGCGACAGCAGCCAGTTGATGAAAACTTTCGCGGCATTCGGATGCGTCGCGCGGTTGATGAGCATGATGTTCCCTCCGCCCGAACCCACGAATCCTCCCTCTTTGAACCCGTCGGTTCTAAAGGCGTCGATGGCGAGCCCCTTGCTTTTCGCGTCCCAGATGTCGAGCCGGTCGGCGTTCTGCAGCGCGGCGATGGCGTACTTTCCCTGCGCCGTCCAGTCCACCATCTGGCGGATGTCGCGGCTTACGGCCACGTCCATCTCGGTGAGGAAGCGCTTCACCATGTCCGGCCCGATCTCCCGGTTATAATAGAGGAACTGGAGCGCCTCCTGCGTGCCGCCCGTCATCGGCTCGGCGATCACGATCTTGCCTTTCCACTTGGGACTCAAAAAATCCCAGTACGATTTGAACTCCCTGGGTTTCACGAGGCTCGTGTTGTAGTGGAAGTAATGAAGCGGCGCGCCCGAGAACGAAAAGATGTACTTGTCCTCTTCGTCGCCGTAGATGTGCCTGCCGAGCCACCATTTGGAAGTGTCCAGCACTTCCGGAAGGAGAAGGGCGGGCTTGAAGGGATCGATGACTCCGCTCTTCAACAGACCGGTCACGGCGGAGCCGGCGCCGCCGATAAGAAGATCGGCGATATACTTCTCGGCCCGCCTTTCGGAAAGGATGCGCGTGACTCTCTCCGAGCCGCGAACGGTAACCTCGACGAGCTTTATGTCGGGAAACTTCTTTTGAAATTCTTGAAACAGCCGCTCGTGGCCGGGAAAAGTGTAAATGACAATCGTCCCTTCCTGTTTCGCGGCCTTGAGCGTCTTCTCCCATTCCTCCTTCCAGTCGGAGCGGGCCGCCGAGGGGAGGACGATCGCGAAAAGCAAGACGAGAAAAAAACCGACGCGGAGTCGCATGAGAGTCACCTTCTCGTAATTGAAGTATTGCCGCAACCGGGAAACGGGCGTGACACCGTGCTGCTCTATACAATAGGCGCGAGGCGTGAGGCAACTCAAACAGGCATGAGGCGAAATGTTCCGGTCGGGTATCGAGCGGGCGAGCAGCTTTAGCTTCGCTTCTCTGTATTCGACTGGCCGACAAGGGCGGTGAAGACCGTGCGGCCCTTGAAAATCCGGAACAGGTAATACAGCGACGGAAAGAGCAGCAGGGCGCCCGCAACGAGCGCAACGAGAAGCAATTTAAGAGTGGCGCGGGGCGCAGCCGCAGAGCTGATCGTAATGTCCGGTCCGACGAGAAACGGAAACTGCGCCAACGCCCAACCCGACAGAATCAATGCCACCTGCGCGGCGGCGCACAGGCGCGCTATTCGATATCTTCTTCTCCACAACGAATAGAGCGCGCCCGTCGCCGCGACGCCGGTAAAAACGTGCAGGCCCGCCGACCACGGGCTCCCGCTGATTCCAGCATAGATCCTCGGCGCCCCATTTTTCGCCAATAAGAGGACGGCCAACGCCAGGAGACCGACTGCCGCTCCGGAAATCAGCGCGCGCCGCCGAAAGTCATCCTGCAGAGCCCGCTCGCGCGTCTCCAGCGTCAGGTAAACCGCGGCGAGAAATGCGAACAGCGCGAGCGCGAACAGCCCGACCGCCCATGGGAAAGGCGCGAGCCACGCCTGAACGAAGCCGGATGTGACGACGCCGTTTTCGACGCGGATCCTCCCCGAAGCGATCGCCCCGAGGGTCACGCCCAGGAGCACCGGCGTGATCACGCTCGCGATCGAAAAGATCAAGCTCCAGCGAAGCTGCATGGCATCGCGCTTAACGTCGTGGGTGCGAAACGTGAACGCCGTGCCGCGCAGCACGATCCCGATGAGCATCAACGCGAGCGGGACGTGCAGCGCCGTTCCAATGGCGGCGAACGCGGGCGGAAAGGCCGTAAAAAGGACGACGATGACGAGTATCAGCCAGACGTGGTTGGCTTCCCACACCGGCCCGATGGCTTTCGCAATGAGATCGCGCTGCTCTTCAGCGCGGCGCCCGCGCGCGAAGAAGTCCCACACCCCGCCGCCGTAATCCGCGCCCCCGAGCAGCGCGTAGAAAATAAGCGCTCCGACCATGATCGCCGCGATGACCGTTTCAATCGACACGAGGCGCCTCGTCTTCGACGGCTCCGGCGGGGCGCAAAATGCGCGGACTCGCCGCCACCTGCCGCAGCAGCAACCAGACCGTTATGACGGCAAGAAAGATGTAGAGGAGCGTGAACGTGATGAAAGGCACGATAAGTCCGGGCATGGGCGTCACCGCGTCCGCCGTTCGCATGACGCCGTAGATGATCCAGGGCTGCCGCCCGATCTCCGTCACCGTCCATCCGGCCTCGATCGCGAAGAAACCCAGCGGAGAGGCTGCGACCAGCGCGCAAAGAAACCATCTGGAGTCGAGCCACGCGTCGCCTCCCGTTCCGCGCGCGCGCCACCGCCGCCGCGCGCCCCAGATCGCGACGCCCATCATGGCAAAACCGCACGCGACCATCATCTGGAAGGCGACGTGCACGATCGCCGCCGGCGGGCGCTCGTCTTCGGGAAAATCGCGCAACCCTCTTACAATCGCCTGCGGGTCGCCATAGGCCAGCAGGCTGAGGCCGTAAGGAATTTCGATCGCGTACCGCGTCACGCCCGCGCGCTCGTCCGGCAAGCCTCCGATACGAAGCGGCGCACGCTTCTTCGTTTCGAATTGCCCCTCGAAAGCGGCAAGCTTTGCCGGTTGGTTGCGCGCGACGACCTTCGCGAGGCGGTCGCCGCTGAGCGGTTGCAGAACGGCCGCCGCGCCGCCCACGGCGAGGGCGATGGCAATGGCGCGCCGGTGGAAAAGGTTGCGCGGGTCGCGGAGCAGCATGAATGCATGAATGCCGGCCACGATAAAGCCCGTCGCGGCGTACGCTGCAAGCATCATGTGCAGTATCTCGGTGAATGCCGCCGGGTTCATCATCGCGGCGATCGGATCGACGTCGACGGGTTTACCGTCGAGAATGCGAAAGCCGGCCGGCGTGTTCATCCACGCATTCGCGATGACGACAAAAATACCGGACAGCGCGCCGCTCGCGGCGACCGCCGCGCCCGCCGAGAGATGCGCCCGTGGCGAGACGCGGTCCCAGCCGTAGAGATAGATGCCCAAGAAAATCGCTTCGGCGAAAAACGCAAAGCCCTCCAGAGAGAACGGCATCCCGATGATCCCGCCGGCATAGGCCATAAACCCGGGCCACAAGAGTCCCAGCTCGAACGACAGCACCGTGCCCGACACGGCGCCGACCGCGAACAGAATCGCGGTTCCTTTCGCCCACCGCTTGGCGAGCGTGAGAGAAGCCTCGTCTTTCGTCCGCAGCCAGCGCCATTCGGCGATGATCATCAAGAGAGGCAAACCGATACCGATGACGGCGAAGATAATGTGAAAGGCGAGGGACATCGCCATTTGCGAACGCGCCGCTAAAAGATCGCTCATTGCCGCCTCGAATATTTCCGTGCTCTGCCCAACTATAGCAGAACCGGCTTGGAGGGTCAGGGAGTTGGAACTCAGAACGCAAGCAAGGAAGCGCAATTGCGCCGCAATTCGCTATTCCTTGAAGCCCACGACGAGATGGGCGCGATGCGACTCGGGAAAAGTTTCTCCTTCGCACTTGAGCGTGACGATGTACGTGCCCGCCTTTGCGATCGCCTCGGGTGGAACGACGGCTTTAAGTTCGTTCTTCGAA